>CAJTXX010000035.1 GCA_910584145.1 uncultured Eggerthellaceae bacterium
ACAAACCCGCTATACACTGTTTCAAAATGTTTCACGTGAAACATTTTTTGGTAGATTAAATCGACGTAATCCGAATGTTTCACGTGAAACAATTTGAATGAAGTAGATTGACGCGGCTCAATGTTTCACGTGAAACATTTTAAGAGGCATAGGTGCTCATAAGAATGTTTCGCGTGAAACAAAAAACAGCCTTACGGCTGTTTTTTGTTTGCTAGTTCGGGATGATCACTACGTGGCGGGCGTTACCTTCGCCTTCCGATAGAGTATCTACTCTATCGTCGTCTTTCAATGTGATATGAATGATCCTCCGCTCATAGGGCGTCATAGGGTGAAGGTTGATGCTGCGACGTTGAGAAGCTGCCTTATTCGCTGAAGAACAGGCAATGGATTCCAACTTCTGGCGCTGACGGCTCTTATATCCCTCAACATCAATGACAACAGGGTACCTGAAACCAAGTTCTCGGATGATTATCGAATTGAATATCGTCTGAAGAGCATCAAGGGTATTCCCGTGGCGGCCGATCATAACGGCAAGATCACCACCGGTTATATCCAGGATGAGCTCACCTTCGTCACCCTCGTATTCGTCGATAACGACTTCTCCGACATTGAAGTGCTTTAGAATGTCCTGAATGATAGTGATGGATTTATCAGCAATGGAATCCAGTTCCTCTTCCGAGATATCGGGTTCGGATGCAGCGGTTTCCTCTTCTAGAATCTCTTGTTCCTCAGTCATGAGAGAGCTCCTTTGAACACCAAGAATGTTTCATGTGAAACATTCTTGAACAACACACGAAGGAAAGGCGTCTAGCGCTTCTTGTGCGGGCGCTGCTTCTTCTGCTTGCGCACGACATCGACCTCGACCGGCTTCACCTCGAGCTCAGCTGCCGCTTCGGCCTCAGCATCAGCACGACGGCAGCGAGAAAGCGTGATCTGGTTCTGCGCGATGCCGATCAGCGACGACACGCCCCAGAACAGCAGAACGCCGGCGGGTGAACCCCACGATATCCAGAGCATGAACAGCGTCATGACGATACCCATGATGAGGGTCTGATTCCTCATCTTGTTATCTTTATTCTTCAGCTGCTGCTGGATCATCGGGAAGAACGTAGCGCCCGCGAACACGAGCATCAATATTAAATAGGGAACAAATGTTCCAATTCCTTCACTGAGCGCGCCAGAAGGTGTTTGCACCAGATTAGGAACGAGCTGATAGAACGAATAGTTCTGAACCTCAGAACGGTCGCCCATCTCGCGCAGCACCTGGAAGAGCGCGATGAAGATAGGCATCTGGAGCAGCATAGGCAAGCAGCCCGCCAGCGGGTTGAACTTCGCTTCGGCATAGAGCTTCTGCGTCTCCTGCCCGAGCCTTACCTGGTCGCCAGCGTATTTCTCCTGGATCTTCTGAAGCTGCGGCTGTATCTTCTGCATCTGGTAGTTCGATTTCGCCTGCTTATGCATGAGCGGCGCCACGATGATGCGGAAGATGATGGTGATAATGATGATCGCCAGGCCCCAGTCACCACAGAGGCCGTAGAAGAACTGGATAACATTGAATATCCAGTCTTTGAATACGTCCCACATACTCGGTCAATCCCTTCTATCTCACACCTCTGGGACCGGGTCGTACCCATGCGGGCCACCAGGTCGACAGCGGAGTATCCGCTTCGCGGTCAGGATGAATCCTCTTCGGAAACCAAACCGCTTGAACGCCAGCAGCCCGTATTCAGAGCAACTGGGGACGAACCGGCACGAGGAAGGTAGAAGCGGAGATATAGCAGCACGGTAAAAAGAGATGATGCCCAGCGCTATATACGTGGGAATCTTCTTGATCATGCTCGGAAGCTCACTGCGCATCCGGTTTCCCCAAATCCAGTTCTCTCAATGCCTTCTCGACAGCACCAGACACTTTACTATAAGAAGCATCGGTCAGGGCACGTTTTGCCACGAATAGCACGTCGAAATCCGGCCACGGCGCTCCTGCATGGCGCGCTATCTCGCGCATGCGGCGCTTCGCAGCATTCCTCCAGCAGGCGTTCCCGTTCTTTTTCCCGGCAATAAAAGCAACACGGCCATGTCGGCCGTGTTCAGGTTCTGCATCTGCGCTGGTATCTCCTCGGTTCGAAGGCGCGACGATCAACGTGACGAACCTATTGGAAGATCGTTTGCCCTCTTTGAATATCTGAGAGATAGCAGCGCTTGATCTTATGGTTTCCAACGAAGGTTAGACGCAGAGACGCTTGCGACCCTTTGCCCGACGACGAGCCAGTACGGCACGGCCGCCCTTGGTGGACATACGCGCACGGAAGCCGTGGCACTTCGCACGCTTACGCTTATTCGGCTGATAAGTACGTTTCATCATGAATCCTTTTCCTAAAAGAGCAGTTTGAAAAGTATATCCTACCTGCGGGAACTGTCAACGGGATTCTATGAGCGGCTTCACGGTATCGGCATGGTGCGGCGTGGAAGAGGAAGCTGAGGAAACCGAAGGAGAAGGGATTTAGAAGGTAATAATCATAATAAGGACTGTTGAAAAGATGAAAACCAGCGAATGACCAGCTAGAGGGCTTGAAATGGATGTTGATAGGATGTGGGGGAGCTGTCGGGGGTATCCACCATGGGGAAGGGCGGCATCGGGTGTATCCACCACGCGTGCGCTGGAAAAGTAGAAAAATCGGCTGATTATCCCGCGAACATCAACAGGTGGTGTTGAAGATCAGAGCTCCTTTATCACCTGTTTGAGCGCTTCGAGCTCTTCCTGTACATCGCGGTTGGTTATGACCATCTTCTCGACCTTCGCCACAGAGTGCATGATGGTGGTGTGGTCGCGGTTGAATTTCTTCCCGATATCATTAAAGGGCAGGTCGAGCAGCTGCCGGCAGAGGTAGATCGCTATCTGGCGCGGGTAGGTGATACTGCGGTCGCGCGCGGGGCCGACGAGGTCGGAGTGCTTGATCTTATAGAATTGCTCGACTTCTTTCTGGATGTCCTCGACGGTGAGGTTCTTACGGATGCCCCCTGAGAAGTGGTTCTCGAGCAACTGGCTCACATCGCCGATGGAGATGGTGTCCTTCTGGAGAAAGCTGATGTGGTAGATGACGATGGTGAGCGCGCCTTTCAGCTCGCGGATATTCGACCCGGAGTTCTCGGCGATATAGAATTGCACGTCCTCGGGGATGACCAGGTTCTCGTTCCCCTCTGAGCGTTTGTACATGTTGATGTAGCTTTTGACGATGGCGAGCTTCGTCTCCACCTCGGGCGGCTGGATGTCGATGGTGCCGCCCTGCACGAAACGCGAGCTGTAGCGCTCGTCGATGTCGATGTTCTTCGGCGCGCGGTCGGCTGACAGCACGATCTGCTTACCCTGGTTAGTGAGCTTGTTGAAGATCTGGAACACGATATCGAGCGTCTGCTTCTTACCCTGGAGGAACTGGATGTCGTCGACTAAGAGCACGTCGGCGGCTTCGTAGTAGGTCTTGAAGTTCTTGTAGCTCGATTTCTCGCGGTCATGCTCGGCGACGGCGTCGGTGTACCCGCTGATGAGCTCCTCGGCATCGACGTAGATAGTGCGCAGATGCGGCTGCGTCTCGTTGATGTAGTTCTGGATGGCGCGCATGAGGTGGGTCTTGCCTAGGCCGCTCTTGCCGTAGATGAAGAGCGGGTTCAGAGCTGTGCTGCCGGGCATTTCCGCCACCTGCACCGCCATCGAGTACGCCATGCGGTTCGATTCGCCGATGACGAAGTTCTCGAAAGTGAGCGAAGAGAGCACCTGGTCGTGGTGGGGGTCTTGAGATGGGCGGTCTGCTGGGCCGGATTCGGTTCCGACAGCCGGCACGCTATCCGGCGAGAATGTTTCACGTGAAACATCTGCCGCGGGTTCTTGGGTTGTTGTGCCGTTCACGGGGGAGGGTACAGGTGCCGCTTCCGGCGGTGCGATGGTTGTGAACTGCGGTTCTGCATTATGGTCGGGCGTGGATGGGCTCGCTGGAGAGCCCGACATAGGAGCGTCAGATAGAGCGAAGGGGCTGCTGTCTGTATGGGCCGCGTTCGGTGCGCCGGCCGCTGCTGGCTGAGTACCTGTCGGTGCCGCCATCGGCGCAGTCTCGCTTATCGCAGGCGATATCGCTGAAGGAACCGCAGCACCGGTGCTTGCCGCAGTGGTGACAGACACAGCATCTCCTCCCGGAGCGACACCTTCGCTCACGCTCGGCGGCGCTATCTCCACCACTACCGCGAACGGCATCCCGTACAGCTCGTGCAGCGCACGCTGTATGGCCGGCATGAAGCTCTTCTCGGCCCATGATTTCAAGAACGAGTTCTCGGTGGTCAACATCAGGAAGCCGTCGCTGATAGCCTGCGGTTGCAGGCGCGACGCCAGCGCGCTGAATTGCAGTCCGTCTACATCGTCATATGAGGCCACGAGCTGGCACGCTTCCGCCCATTTCTGATTGAGGATGTCGGTGTTCATACCTTGGTCTGCTCTCCGTTAACGCTGCATGTCCTCCTATGATAACAGGCAGCAGGGCCGATGGTGGAAAACTAAAGCGAACCTACGACGCTGCGCCCAAGGGTGCTGAGCACCCGCTTCTTGCCGAGCTTGTCGATCAACCCGGCCTCTTCGAGCTTGCGCAGCTCGGTATGGGTGCTGGAAAGGGGGATATCGGTCATGGTCGATATGTCCTGCACACCGAGGGTGCCCTCGTTCCTGAACAGTGCGAGTATCTGCTGACCGCGCTTCGACAGCGTTGCTGTTACCATCTCGGGCGGGATAACCCCCGTGTGCGCGGCATGTGCCTGTTCTGCGTTCGTGACACCATTACCGATGGGTGCGTTCCCTGCGACTGCGGGGTTCATTGCCGCCATGCCCATATTCCCGTTGTTAGCGGGTGCGCTATAGGCAGGTATGGCTCCGACCGGAGCCGAGGTGGCGAACGCGGGCGCTTGTGCTTGTGCCTCTATAAGGCCCGGCATGCCTGCGTTGGCCTGCATCGGCGCGGCGTTCTCTTGCGGGGTCAAGCTCAGCGTGACCACTGAGCCACCATTCAGGTTGTCGTCGAGAGTCAGCGTCCCGTGCTTTACATCGAGATACTCGCGTACGATTGGCAGGCCCGACCCGACGCCGTCGATGTATCGCTTCATCTCCTCGGTCGCCGACGAGAAACCCGGCAGCTGAGCACGCTGTTTATCGCTGATACCCGGGCCCTGATCGGTGAAGCGGATGGTATTCCCCTCATCCATGATGGAAACGACGATCTCGCGGAATTCCGCGTGGATGAAATTCTCCGTCACCTGGCGGATGGCGCTGAACGGGATGCCGCCGCCCATCTCGCGCGAGAGATTGTAGATCTGCGAAGAGAGCTGCCCGATGAAATCCATCGTGTCAGCGGGCGGTATCTCCACGATGCGCGGCGAGCTGAGCATATCGTCATACAGGGCGATACGGGCCGTGCTGGTGACGAATGAGTAGTCCACGCCCCTATCCTTCCTGTTCCGACGGTCTATCAGGCGCTCACGGCGTGAAAAGCCTGGAGAAAGAAGTATGCCACTTTTCATGAGCTGGTTTCGCGCACCTTCGGAAAATCTCGGTATCGCGCTCAGTTTTCAACAATTTATTCAGAAAAAGTGGAAAACATGGAAGATGGTGGAAAAAATCAACCGGAACCGAGATAAACGATGTGAAAGAAATTACCCCGTTTTGCTTGATTTTTGGCTGATTTTAGTTTTCCCAGTTTGAAAGCGTGAAGATTTCCGTGAATCGTGGCGAAGGATATCAGCATGAGCCCGTCAAGCGAAACTATGTTCTATTTTTGAGAAAAAGTTAGTAAAATACCAGTTCAGACATGATAAATGAATTTCACGATAAAAATACGCACGTAGATTTCAACACGAGGTGATACAGGAAATGGCAAGGTAGACCGAGTTCGAACCCGACTTTTCCACAATTTCGAGAATCAAAAACGAACTTTTCAACATTTTCCACATTCAAAGCCATCAGGAGGGTAGCTGCGCAGCGCTGTATCGGCCATCTTTCCGTGTTTTTTCACTTTTTCTTGAAAGTTTCGGGATATTTCAAAACTATTCAGGAAGGAGGCGAGAGGAAAAGGAAAAAAAAGAACGCCGCACGCTATAATGCTCCTTTAAAGACAATGATGGGGATGGACGCCGCGCGAGCCACGCCGATTCCAGAAAACACCAGTACAACGAGGAGAACCCATGAGATTCACCATCAATAAGACCGAGTTGCAGAACGCCCTCTCAGTGGTGCTGAAAGGCGTTTCCACCCGCTCGACGCTGCCGGTGCTCTCGGGCATCCTCATCGACGCGCATGGTGACGAGATCGTGCTCCAGTCGACTGACCTGGAGTATTCCGTGCAGTACACGCTCGCGGCGCTGGTGGACGAACCGGGGAAGACGGTCGTCCCCGGCAAGCTGTTCAACGACATCGTGAAGAACCTGGCCGACGCTGCGGTGTGCGTGCAAGAAGCAGATGGCGAAGCGCGCATCACCTGCGACACGTCGTCGTTCTCGGTACGCACGCTGAACCATGAGGATTTCCCCGGCTTCCCGCACGTGGAGACCGACCAAGAGCTGACCATCCCGTTCACTCAGTTCCAAGACATGGTGCGCCGCGTTTCTCGCGTGGTGTCGCGCGATGAGAGCCGCGCTATCCTGACCGGTGTGCTCATCACGCTCGAAGGTGACGTGCTGCGCATGGTGGCCACCGACTCGTATCGCCTCGCTATAACCGAGGCGCCTATGCCGGAGGCTACGGCCGACGAATTCGACGCGGTCATCTTGGGCAGCTTCCTCAACGAGATAGCAGCGCTGCCGCGCAACGAAGGCGAGGTCTCCCTGGCGCTCGCCGAGAATCAGATTGTGGCGCGCAGCGGTTCGGTGGTGTTCATCAACCGCCGCATCGAGGGGAATTATCCGAACTATAAGCAGTTGCTGCCCGACACGTACACCTCGCGAGCTCAGATGGATGTGGCCGAGCTCGCTGCCAGCGTGAAGCGCGCATCGCTGCTGAGCTCGTCGACCGCACCCATGCGCTTCGATCTGAACAGCGCGTCGCAGACCACGCAGATCACCGTTTCCGCGCCTGACGTGGGAACTGCGCAAGAGACGCTGGTCTGCCAGATCGAGGGTGAGGATGCGCAGATTGCGTTCAACTCCCTCTATGTGCAAGATGGGTTGTCGGCCATCAGCGGTGAGAGCGTCATGCTCGAGGTGCAATCGGATATGAAACCGGGCATCCTGCGCGCGCTGGAACCGGAGAATTATCTCTACCTGATAATGCCCGTGCGCATGTAGCGCAGGCAGCGCGGAGCACCCGGCACCGCACGCGAGAGCTGACCAGCCCAGCCGATGATGCGCATAACCGACATACACCTGCGCGATTTCCGCTCATATGAGCGGTTCGATTTGGAGACCCCGGGGAAGCTGACCATCCTCGTGGGCCCGAATGCTGTCGGGAAGACGAACATCGTCGAGGCAGTGCAGCTGCTGACCGCCGGCCAGACATTCCGCCATGCGCGCACTGCCGAGATCATCCGCACTGGCACGACCGCCGGTCGCGCCCAGATCGGCCTCAGCGATGGCGACCGGCAACTTGAAACCGCGCTCATACTGGGGGAACGCTCGCGCAAGTACACCTTGAACGGCAAGCCGAAGCGCGTGGTGGACATCAGGGGGCTGGCTCCATCGGTCACTTTCACCCCTGACGACCTCGAGCTGATGAAGGGATCACCCGCGGCTCGGCGCTCTGCACTCGACGTGCTCGGCATGCAATTGAACAAGAATTACCAGGTCATCCTGCAAGACTACTTGAAAGTGCTCCAACATAAGAATCACCTGTTGAAAGACGGCTACGTCGAGATGCTCGACGCTCTGAACGAGATGTACGTGAAGGTGGCCGCCCAGTTACAGAGCTACCGCAGCGCGCTGTTCGCCAAGCTCGAACCGAAGATAGCGGCTCACTACGGGCACATCTCCGGGGGAGAAGAGCTGCGCGGGGAATATCGGGCGTCTGGCAACGAAACGCCCGAGCACGACTTGGCCGCGTCGGTGGCTTCCCACCGGGAAACGGAGCTCGCAGCGCGCCGTGTGCTGGTAGGTCCGAACCACGACCGCATAACCTTCACCATCGGCGGCATGGACGCTGGGAAATTCGCTAGCCAAGGGCAGCAGCGCTCGGCTGTGCTGGCGTGGAAGCTCGCCGAAGCCGAGGTGATCGAGGAGATGCTGGGCACACTGCCCATCCTGCTGCTCGACGACGTGATGAGCGAGCTCGACGGGCAACGCCGTAGCGCGCTCGTGGCTTATTTGGAGCGCGATGCGCAAGCATTCATCACCACAGCGAACCTCGACTATTTCGAGAAAAAAGAGCTCCTGGACGCCCAAGTGGTGAAGCTACCCCTTAAACAGGCTTGAATATCGCCGTTTAAGACGGCATGTTCGCAAAAAACGACTATTTGTATGGTAAAATCGAATATCGGCGCTCTGAGCGCCTCTAAATCCCATATTTATACAGGAGCGTGTTAATGGCAGCTAAACCGGAGAACTACGGCGCGTCCGCTATCCAGGTGCTCGAAGGCCTCGAAGCCGTTCGCAAGCGCCCCGGCATGTACATCGGCTCGACCGGCCCGCGCGGCCTCCATCATCTGGTCTATGAGGTGGTGGACAACTCGGTCGACGAGGCGCTGGCAGGATACTGCGACACCATCGAGGTGTGGATCCACCCCGACGATTCCGTCACCGTGGCCGACAACGGCCGCGGCATCCCCGTGGAGAAGCACCCGAAGGAGAAGATCCCCACGGTGGAGGTGGTTCTGACCATCCTGCATGCCGGCGGCAAGTTCGGCGGCGAAGGGTACAAGGTGTCGGGCGGCCTGCACGGCGTAGGCGTGTCGGTGGTGAACGCGCTGTCCACGAAGGTGGAAGTGTGTGTGAAGCGCGACGGCAAGGAATACGCCATCGCATTCGACCACGGCAAGACATCGCAGAAACTGCACGAGCTCGGTCCGGCGAAAGGCACCGGCACTAAGACCACCTTCTGGCCCGACCCGGAGATCTTCACCGAGACGACCGAATTCGACTTCGACACGCTGGCGAACCGCTTCCGCGAGATGGCGTTCCTGAACAAGGGCCTGAAGATCATCCTGCACGATGAGCGCTTCGGGCGCGAGCGCACCGACATCTTCAAAGCTGACGGCGGCATCGTCGACTTCGTGAAGTACCTGAACGAGGGCAAAGAGACGCTGAACAAGCCCATCTACTTCGCAGCCGAGAACGCCGACGGCGAGGTGGAGATCGTCATGCAGTGGTCGAGCAGCTACAGCACGTCCATCATGGCGTTCGCCAACAACATCAACACGCACGAGGGCGGCACGCACATGGACGGCTTCAAGCAGGCCGTCACGCGCACGCTGAACGACTACGCGCGCAGCAAGGGCCTTCTGAAGGAGAAGGACAACAACCTCTCCGGCGACGACACGCGCGAGGGTCTGGCCGCCATCATCAGCGTGAAGCTGCACGACCCGCAGTTCGAGGGCCAGACCAAGACGAAGCTGGGAAACACCGAGATACGCCCGCTGGTGCAGAATGCGGTGACGCAGGGCCTGGCGGAATACCTGGAAGAGAACCCCGCGCCGGCGAAGCGCATCGTGTCGAAGGCGAGCCAGGCGCTGAAGGCGCGCGAGGCTGCCCGCAAGGCGCGCGAAGCCACGCGTCGCAAGGGCGTGCTCGATTCGTTCGCGCTGCCTGGCAAGCTGGCCGACTGCGCAAGCAAGGACGCGGCGCTCTCCGAGATATTCATCGTAGAGGGCGACTCCGCAGGCGGCTCGGCCAAACAGGCGCGCGACCGCAAGTTCCAGGCCATCCTGCCCCTGCGCGGTAAGATCTTGAACGTGGAGCGCGCAGGCCTGCACCGGTCGCTGAACTCCGATACCATCAGCAGCCTCATCACCGCCATCGGCACGAACATCGGCGACGACTTCGATGCCGAGAAGGCGCGCTACCATCGCATCATCATCATGACCGATGCCGACGTCGACGGCGCGCATATCCGCTGTCTGCTGCTGACGTTCTTCTACCGATACATGCCCGAGCTCATCAGCCGCGGCTACATCTACATCGCGTGCCCGCCGCTGTATGGTCTCAAGAAGAAGAACTCGCGCAATGTGAAGATCGAGAAGTACATCTTCAAAGAGGACGAGTTGAAGGCGTACCTGGCCACGCTGCCCGACCCGGACAAGTTCGACGTGCAGCGCTATAAGGGCCTCGGCGAGATGGACCCCGACCAGCTGTGGGAGACGACGATGGAGCCGCAGAACCGCACGCTCCTCCAGGTGAACATCGAGGACGCCGCCCGTGCTGAGCGCGTGGTGAGCGAGCTGATGGGAGAGCAGGTGGAACCGCGCAAGGAGTTCATTCAGCGCCACGCGAAGGACGTGCGCTACCTGGATATCTAGCGTGCGCGCGGGCGGGGCGACATGGGGAGCGTTGCGTGCTGTGCCGCTCGCTGTTCGAGGCATGGGCGGTGTGCGAGGCGCGTATGGGCGCATCGAACGCCATCCGGGCCCGAACCGCCCGCGCTTCCGCTGCGTACTTCCGCATTCCGGACGAAAATGTTTCACGTGAAACATCTGAAAGGTGATACATGGCTGACAACGACAACATGAATGAAGGATTCGACCGCTTCGACGAGGAGATGACCGAGGATATCTCCGAGAACCGCGAAGAGGAGACGGCCGAGGAGCTGGAGCTGTCTATCGATGAAGGCGTAGAGGTGGACACCGACGCTGAGCTGGATGAAGACGGCCTGACCGAGGAGGAAGACGCGGAGGAGACATCCGATATGGAGGCCGCCGCATCGAGCGATGTCCAGCAGGCCGAGCTGGGCCGCGAGATGCAGCAGTCGTTCCTGGAATACTCTATGAGCGTCATCGTGGCGCGCGCGCTGCCCGATGTGCGCGACGGCCTGAAGCCGGTGCACCGCCGCATCCTGTACGCCATGAACGAGTCGGGCTACCTGCCCACGAAGCCGCACATGAAGTCGGCCCGTACCGTGGGCGACGTCATCGGCAAGTACCACCCGCATGGCGACTCGGCGGTCTATGACACGATGGTGCGCTTGGCGCAGCCGTTTAGCATGCGCCTGCCCCTGGTCGACGGCCACGGCAACTTCGGCAGCATCGACGGCGACTCTGCGGCGGCCATGCGCTACACCGAGGCGCGCCTCGACAAGCCGGCGATGGAGATACTGCGCGACCTCGACAAAGAGACGGTCGACTTCCAACCAAACTACGACGAGAGCCTGCAAGAGCCCAAGGTGCTGCCCGCGCGCTTTCCGAACCTGCTGGTGAACGGCAGCAACGGCATCGCGGTGGGCATGGCGACGAACATCCCGCCGCACAACCTGGGCGAGACGATCGACGCCACCATCCTGATGATCGACAACCCCGACGTGACCACCGAGGAGCTGATGGCCGCGCTTCCCGGCCCCGACTTCCCCACGGGCGGCCTCATCATGGGCAAGAAGGGCATCATCGACGCGTACGAGACGGGCCACGGCAACATCACCGTGCGCGCGAAATGCACCTTCGAGGAGAAGAAATCGGGCCGCAGCTCCATCATCGTGAAGGAGATCCCCTACCAGGTGAACCGCAAGCGCCTGCTGGAGAAGCTGGGCGAGCTGGTGCGCGAGAAGAAGCTGCCCGAGATCAGCAACATCCACGACGCCGCCGACCGCCACGGTATCGACATCATCATCGACCTGAAATCGAACGCCATCCCGCAGGTGGTGCTGAACAAGCTGTTCAAGCACACGCAGTTGCAGGTCGGCTTCGGCATCAACATGCTGGCGCTGGTGGACGACACGCCGCGCGTGCTGTCGTTGAAGGAGATGCTGCACTATTATATCCAGCATCAGATCGAGGTGGTCACCCGCCGCACCCGCTACGAGCTGGCGAAGGCGGAGGAGCGCGCGCATATCCTCGAAGGCTACATCATCGCGCTTCAGAACATCGACGAGGTCATCCAGATCATCCGCAGCAGCCAGACCGACAAGGAAGCCGGCGAGCGCCTGCAAGAGCGCTTCGGCCTGACGAAGCGCCAGACTGACGCCATCTTGGAGATGCGCCTGCGCCGTCTGACCGGCCTTGAGCGCGAGAAGATCGAGACTGAGCTCGCCGAGCTGCGCGAGCGCATCGCGTACTTGCAGAGCCTGCTAGCCGATGAATGGCTGCTGCGCGGCGTCATCAAGGAGGAGCTGCTCGAGATACGCAAGAAGTTCGGCACCGCCCGCCGCACCCGCATCACCGGCGAAGCGCGCGACATCGAGGTCGAGGATCTCGTGCCCGACGACAACATGGTGGTCACCATGACCGAAGCCGGCTACATCAAGCGCATGCCGGTGACGGCCTACCGCCAGCAGAAGCGTGGCGGCAAGGGCATGCAAGGCGTGAACCTGAAAGATTCTGACTTCGTCGAGCACCTGTTCGTGGCCACGAACCACAGCTACATGCTGTTCTTCTCCACGAAGGGCAAGGTATATCGCCTGCACGTGTACGACATCCCCGAGGCGAGTCGCCACGCGCGCGGCACGGCTATCGTGAACCTGCTGCCGCTCGAGAAGGGCGAGACGATATCGGCTGTCATCTCCACGAAGGAGTTCCCGGCCGACGAATTCCTCATGTTCGCCACCTCGAACGGCACGGTGAAGAAGACCGCGATGGACCTGTACGACCGCACCCGCCGCGACGGCCTGATCGCCATCAACCTGAATGATGACGATGAGCTGATAAGCGTGCGCCGCGTGGCGAAGGGCGAGAAGGTCATCATGGTGTCGAGCTCTGGCAAGGCGATACTCTGGGACGAGAGCGAAGTGCGCGCGATGGGCCGCACCGCCACCGGCGTGCGCGGCATGACCGTGCCGGCCGATGCTCACGTGCTGGGCATGGAGATAGCGCGCCCCGGCACCGACCTGTTCGTCATCACCGAGAAGGGCTACGGCAAGCGCACCCCGGTGAGCGAGTACAGCGAGCATCACCGCGGCGGCCAGGGCGTCTATACCATCACCATGACGCAGAAGAAGGGCCTGCTGGTGGCCATGAAGATCGTGGAGACTGACGACGAGATCATGATCATCTCCGAGGAGGGCGTCATCGTGCGCACCGCGGTGAAGGGCATCAGCGCGCTGGGCCGCCAGGCGCAGGGCGTGCGCTGCATGAACATCGCCGACGGCGACCGCGTGACGGCCGTCGCCATCAGCGAGCGCGGCAGCAAGAAGAAGCAGTCGGCCGACAGCGTGAACGAAGACGCCAGCCTCGCCGGCGTGGAAGAGGAAGAGTAGCCGCCCGCGCGCGACGATGCGACGGCGTGCGCGGCAACATGGCGGCACGTGTGGGACGACATGGAGGCGCAACGGAGCAGCACTCCTTCGTGAACACCGCATCTTGCCGCTGAGATAGGGCGCTCAAGCGAACGACCAGCCTCCCATTCTCCGGTTCGGGAACGAGCCAAGGGAATGGGAGGCTTTCTCTTGGCGCTTTTAACCAAGGGCCGCACTATTCTGCTCGTATTGCACCATCCCCTTCATACGAGGGTGCTACCACAGCTTCCTCTATGAGGACATCGCCGCCGATGTGCAACTAATGGGATGTTTCACGTGAAACATCCCACCTTGAAATCTGGCGAATTCGAAGTTGACGGAATCGCTCATAGGCGAGTTCTGGAATCTTTACCTTACCGTCGAGTTTACGCTGTTCTAGCTTCCAGGTAGAGCTCTCGACTTCCTTCACGATAGACCTTTCAACCTTCAGGCTACAGTGCTTTCGGGCCCTCGGTGACAAAGCGTGGGGTCGTCATCGCGCCTCCGTATCTCTCTCGGTGCTGCGCACGGTAAAATGTTTCACGTGAAACATTCCGTCGACATAACGGGCTTCCAGTTGAAGCTCGCAGCCATCGCGGCTATGACCTGCAACCACGTGGCGAACGTGTTCGGCGAATACCTCTCCGACGCGCTCGATCTCTCGTTGTATGCGGTCGGGGGGATGACCTTCCCCATCATGGCATTCCTGCTGGTGGAAGGGTTCGACCACACATCAAACCTGCGGAGATATGCGCTGAGGTTGCTCGTGTTCGCGCTGATAGCCCAAGTGCCGTACTCGCTGCTCTTCGGCGCGCAGGCGAATGTGCTGTTCACCCTGCTCATCGGCCTCGGCATCCTCTGGTTGAGCCATCGTTTCAGCACAGGTGCGGGCTTGCTCGCCGCGGTCGCATGCACCCTGTTGCTGCAAGCATTCGTCGATTGGGGAACCACCGGGTTCATCGTCATATACCTGTTCGGAACCTTGCGCGAATCTCGTGCGGAATCGACCGCGCACGACCTGCCGCCGGCACCTGCGCAGCACGGCGAAGATGAAGAAGCGTTCCTGGAAACCGAGAATCCGGCAAAAGAGAGTCCAGAAGGAGCGCACCCGGAAACCGATAACCCGAGAACGGAGAGCTCTGTGCCGCGCCCCGCGACCGCACCAGCTCGCCAGAGCGCAAAGGTGGAGGTTCCCTGCGAGATAGACGGTCCCTCCCGTCATCGTGCAAAACGATCGGCTTCTCAACACCGCGCCGACATCGCCTGCATCGTCGGCACGATGGTCTTGCTCGGCTGCATCACCTGCCTTGGCGGGTTCCTCGCTGGCGACATGTCCGCCATCGGCTATGCGCTGGTGGGCTACACCATTGCTGCGGTGCTGCTCTGCCTCTACCGTGGAAGGCGCGGGCATAGCATGAAATGGTTCTTCTACGCCTACTATCCGCTCCATCTGTTAGCTATTTGGCTCATAACTGTGATTATGCAGTGAAAATTCCTTGACCCGCGTGCCCGATATGCGGTAGGCTTGTCAGGCACTTTTTTGAGGGCCCGTAGCTCAGTTGGTTAGAGCGCACGCCTGATAAGCGTGAGGTCGCTGGTTCAAATCCATTCGGGCCCACCATTTTGCGATAAACGCTCCACCGTGAGCCGAGTTAGCCGGTGGAGCGTTTATTAAAAGCAAGGAAGTGCAGCGTTGGTCGGCAACGAACCGGTTCAAGCCAGCGCAGTTCCTCGCCGATGCTGATCTTGCGGAAAGGGCAGCGGTTCGGCGCAGGAAGAATGTTTCACGTGAAACATTCGCAACGCAGGGTGGCGCAGACCGGCCGCCGTGCGCGCTACGGGGCATTAGCTCAGCTGGGAGAGCGCGGGCTTTGCAAGCCTGAGGTCAGGGGTTCGATCCCCCTATGCTCCACCACACAGGACACGGCCGTCGGATTCCTCCGGCGGCCGTTTTCGTAGGGTGCCGTAGCCGGCAATGCGCAGCGTACAGCTCCGTGCGCGATCAGGATCATAGGCTCAAAAGCGTGTAACGATCCCTCTTGATATGCCCGTTCATACACCCTTGTCCGAGTAGAAGCTGCTCGGAATGAGGTTCATACATGGGAAGTCCTGCTTGCAATGTGCGCGATTCCAAAGTCGCTGGCTGGTTCTGACCCATTACATGCTTTTGTGCCTATGATCCCGCAATCGGCGATGTGCGGCGCATAGCTCTGGGCGCATCATCCAGGTGTTGGTGGCGAAAGCCGCGAATCTTGCGGCAGCGCAGCGTGCTCCCTTCCGAATGACTACAATAGGATGCCGTGCCCAGCGGCTTGCCGACTTCACAATATGCTCGGTCGAGAGCCGAGCAATGCGGACGGGGCGCGCTAGCCCGCGCTGGTTGGAAGGAGCGAACATGGTGCCTTTGAGAGTGCTGACGTTGATATTCACCGGACCGCAACAGCCTGCCGTTCTGGTGTTGGAACCTATCGAAGAACAGCGGCAAGGCCGCTCTCGCATCGTCCCGGTATGGATCGGCCCGAACGAGGCGATGCAGCTCGGCGTGGCCATCGAGCACGTGAAGCTGCCGCGCCCGACGACGCACGACCTGTTCATCGACGCTATAACCAACCTCGACGCATGTGTTGACCATGTGCTCATATCCCGCGTGGACGGGCAGACGTTCTTCGCGAAGTTGGTGCTGCGCCAGGCAGGACGCCTGATAGAGATGGATGCCCGCCCCACCGACGCACTATCGCTCGCCCTGCGCGAGGACGCGCCCTTCCTGATCGACGAGGGCGTGCTGGAGCAAGCGTCGTTCCCCTACATCTTCAAAGACGACAAGGCGAAGGAAGTGGAGCTGCAAGAGTTCCGCTCGTTCATCGAGAATATCTCGCCCGAGGACTTCTCCCAGCAATGATGCCGGTTCCCTTCGCGTGTCTTGAGAGCTCGTGGCGAAACGCACGCGGGTATGTGCGCTCAGCATCGCGCTGTAGCGGCAGGATGTTTCACGTGAAACATCTTCGCACGTATAAGCTGCCTGGCGCCATCGAAAGGGAGCGCGGCATGACGCTTCTAGGCATGCTGGCTCTGGTGGGCGTTCTTGCTCTGGGCGCTGCGGCGTTCGGCCCTGCGCTTGCGGCAGAATGCGCATTCGTGGGAGTGGTTGAAGAAGCCCTTTGCACGGGGCTGTTCTTCAATTTGCTCTGCGCCCATTACGGGTTAGCGGGCGAAGCGATCAGGAAGATCGGTGGAACCGAGCGCTCTGTTGTGGCCTCTGGGAGCATCGACGAAACCGCCTATGCTGCCATGCCTTCCGATATGCCGAAGCGGCTCCGGAAAGCCAGCTTGCTGACAGCGCTGGTATTCGCGCTATGTCATCTCGCTCAGCCATGGAAGCTGCCGATAGCGTTCGTGTTCAGCCTGTGCATGGTACGCCTCTACCGGGCAACCGGCACGCTCGCGTGGCCCATCTGCGCGCATGCAGCGTTCGACATGCTCTGGTTCGGCTTCGCTCAGCTTCCCTGAACCGAAAGGCCCGTGAATGTTTCACGTGAAACATTCACTGACTCGGGCAGCCGCCTTCCGCGACGGCCTTCCGCCGTTGTATTCAGATTCTCTCGATGTCGCTCACTACCTGCGGAGTTCTCCAACGTCGTTTCCAGCGTCACTTCCGGTGGCTTTCTTTCGGTACCGCCTTCGCGGCGCTCTCATGGGAAGAACGCTCGCACGCTGATCGAGCGATACGCGAGTTGCCTTACGGACGACCTCACATGAGATGTTTCACGTGAAACATCGAAGATCCCTGCACTCTAAAGCCCTCGTGCTCCTGTGCCCGCTCGACCGACCGCGACTCGCACTCTTGAGCTCTCGCGTTACTGCCCTTTCGCCGCCATCTTGAACGCGGCTATCTGCGTCTCGTAGATGGGCAGGCTGCTCTTCGATATCTCTATGATGAAGGGACGCCCTGCGAGTTTCGGGTGCGTCAGCACACGCGCCAGCGCGTCGAAGCCGATGGTCCCCTGTCCGATGTCTACATGCCGATCGACCCGCGACCCGCAGCCTTCTTTGCTGTCGGTCAGGTGCACCTCGCGCACCTTGTCCAGCCCGACGGTGCGGTCGAGCTGATCGAGCACGCCGTCCAGATCGTTCACGATGTCATAGCCGGCGGTCCACACCGCGCTGGTGTCGAAGCACATGCCTATGTGGTCTTGCAGCTTCACCTGCGCTATCAGGCTGGCCATGTCCTCGAACTTCGAGCAGATGGTGGAGCCTTCGCCTGCCGTGTTCACGAGCACCACGGTGGTCGTCTGCGAGGGGTGCATCACCTGGTTGAGCATGTATGCTGCCTTCTCGATGGCCTCGTCCTCCGGCTGCCCCATGCTGTGCCCCGGGTGGAATGCGTACAGCTGACCGGGCGTCTCCTCCATGCGCGCAAGGTCTTCCGACAAGATCATCTGCGAGAAGTCGCGCTCGCTCATCTTCATGGCCGCCGGGTTCACGGTGTAGGGCGCGTAGCCCACGAATGCGGTTATGCCGTGCTCGTGACAGTAGGCGCGGAACGCGGTCAGGTCGTCGGCGTTGAGCTCCTTCTCGTAGCTCCCGCGTGGGTTGCGCGTGAAGAATTGGAATGTGTTCGCGCCGATGGACACGGCATCTTCCGCCATCTTCAAGTAGCCGTTCTTGCATGACAAGTGGCAGCCAAGCAGCATATCTATCAGCCTCCGCGATATGGTCGGACTTTCGTAGGTCGTGGGTTCGATCCCAATGCGCCGTGCGGGCTCAGTCCCCGCTCGGCTCGTGGAGCCTCAGCCCAAACGCCATCCATTGTGGCGCCCGGTGCTCCGTCCCTGCCGTACGCTCGGCGAACGTTACCGACATGAATAGACGCCGACGCGGAAAGTTCACCCAGTGATAGAATGGTCGACCGTGCGTGCAAGCCGCTCCGAGCAGGTTACGCCAGCTTGGGGTATGCGCAGCATCGGCAGCTCTCAACGTGCCGTCGACATGTTTCACGTGAAACATTCGCGGCGTGCCGCGGAGCACCAGCGAGCTGCGCGCCTGCCGCAGCGCACCCGCCGACAACGCAGGGGAACAACGGAACCGCCAACCAAGGAAGCATCAAGGACGCATATATGAGACAAGAGAACATTCGCAATGTCGCAATAATAGCGCACGTCGACCACGGCAAGACCACGCTGGTCGACCGCCTGCTGTGGGCCTCGCACGTATTCCGCGAGAATCAGCAGGTGCAGGAGCGCGTGCTCGACAGCAACGACCAGGAGCGCGAGCGCGGCATAACCATCCTGTCGAAGAACATCGCCATCAACTACAAGGACGTGAAGATCAACGTGATCGACACGCCGGGCCACGCCGACTTCGGCGGCGAGGTGGAGCGCGTGCTGAACATGGCTGACGGCGCGCTGCTGATCGTGGATGCTTACGAGGGGCCGAAGCCGCAGACGCGTTTCGTGCTCTCTCATGCGCTCGAGCGCGGATTGCGCATCGTGGTGGTGGTGAACAAGATCGACCGCCCGAACGCGAACCCGGAAGGCGCGGTCGACAAGGTGTTCGACCTGATGGTGGAGCTGGGCGCCACCGACGAGCAGCTCGACTTCCCCGTGGTGTATGCGTCGGCCGTGAACGGCTACGCGCGCCTCGACCCTGCCGATGACAACATGGACATGATCCCGCTGCTCGACACCATCATCGAGAGGATACCTGCGCCCGAAGTGGAGCCGGATGGCCCGCTGGCGCTCCAGATCTGCACCGTCGACCACAGCAGCTATGAGGGTCGCATCGGCGTGGGCCGCCTTTCCAGCGGTACGCTGCACGAGAAGGAGCAGGTGCTGGTGGTGAAGCCCGGCGGCGATCAGCGCCAGGCGCAGATCAGGAAGGTGTACACCTTCGAGAACCTGGGCAAAGTGGAGGTGCCGAGCGCCGGCGCGGGCGACATCGTGGCGGTCATCGGTATCGAAGACGCCGACATCGGAGACATCCTGACCTGCCCGGACAATCCCGTCGAGATGAAGCCCATCGCGGTGGAGGAGCCGACGATGGCTGTCGTGTTCGAGGCGTCATCGTCGCCGCTGGTGGGCCGCGAGGGCGACATCGTCGGTGGCCGTCAGCTGAAAGAGCGCCTGATGCGCGAGAAGGAGAGCAACATCTCCATGCGCATCAACGAGTTGGAGGACAAGAGCGGCATCGAGGTCGCTGGTCGCGGTGTGCTGCACCTGTCGGTGCTGATGGAGACGATGCGCCGCGAGGGCTTCGAGTTCCAGGTGGGTCGCCCGCGCGTGGTGTACAAGACCGCCGAGGACGGCAGCAAGCTCGAGCCCATCGAGGAAGCCACAGTCGATGTGCCGAACGACTATTCCGGCAAGGCCATCGAGGTGATGGGCACCGCTGGCGGCATCATGGAGGATATGGCCTCCGACGAGACTATGACGCACCTCACGTTCAGCATCCCCTCGCGCGGCACGATGGGCCTGAAGACGCGCCTGCTGAACGCCACGCACGGCGAGGCTATGCTGTTCCATCACTTCAAGGAGTACGGGCCGTTCAGCGGCGAGATGGCCGGGCGCAAGAATGGTGGCATGATCGCCATGTCCACCGGCAAGGCGGTGGCATACGCGCTGGACACGCTGCAAGAGCGCGGGCGCCTGTTCGTGGCCCCCGGCGACGAGTGCTACGAGGGCATGATCGTGGGCGAGTCCGCCAAAGAGGGCGACATGGTGGTGAATGTGGAGAAGACGAAGAACCTGGGCAACCAGCGTTCAAGCTCTGCCGACAAGGCCATTCAGCTGACCCCGCCCATCACGTTCACGCTGGAAGAGGCGCTCGAGTACATCGAGGATGACGAACTGGTCGAGGTGACCCCGCAGAGCATCCGCCTGCGTAAGCGCCTGCTGAACGCCACCGATCGCAAGAAGGCGGCGAAGAAGTAGAGGCGTGTGGGGGCCGCGTGCCGCAGCGAGAGCCGCGGGTCGCAGCCTGCGGGTTGAGCTGCAAAAGCGTGCGCTTCCGTAGATGCCCTTGAGTTGAATGCGTGAACTAAGAGTCGTGCTGCGTTCGCCCTTCGAACTTCCCACCGCGCGGTTTTCTGAATGTTTCACGTGAAACATTCACGCTGCGCTGAGCGTGTGCGAGAATGAGACGTTACACAAGAACGTCCGAAGCTCGAAAGGCGAACATGAAGAAGATCCTGAGATACGGCGCTGCGCTGACGCTCGCTGCGGTGTGCGTGGCGGGAATGGTCGGCTGCACTGCCGGAACCACGAAGGGCCTCACCCCCGAGACCGGCCTGACCGGCGGCGTGGCGGCCACGGTGAACGGCGAAGAGATACCCGAAGACGACATAACCCGCAACATCAACAGCATGCGCATCAACGCATCCAAGGAAGATGACGATGAGTGGGCCGAGTATCTCTCGCAGATGAGCTACACCCCGCAGAGCCTGCGCGAGAACTATCTCGATTCCATGATCGACGAGCGGCTGGTCGTCCAGTTCGCCGATGAAGAGGGCTGCGCCGCCACCGACGAGGAGATACAAGAGCAGGTTGACAAGGTCCGTGCGAACTACTCGTCTGACGAGGCGTGGGCCGAGGCGCTCGAAGGCTCCAATTTCGACACCGAAGATGAATATCGCGATGCGCTGCGCTATTCCATCGCGAACGAGAAGCTGACCGACAAGTTCAAGGAAACCGCGGTGGCTGACGATGCGAAGGTGCTCGAGCAGGCGCAATCGCAGTACAACGGCAAGGGCGAGATGCGGCGTTCGTCGCACATCCTGTTCGCCGAGTCCGACAAGGAGAAGGCGCAGGAGGTGCTCGACCAGCTGAAGGCGGGCACGCTCGACTTCGCCGAGGCGGCGAAGGAGCATTCCACCGATACCGGGTCGGCTGAGAAGGGCGGCGACGTCGGCTGGGACGGCGCGAACTCGTTCGTCGAGGCGTATCAGACTGCGCTCGATGGCTTGCAGGTGGGCCAGATGACCGAGCTGGTCGAGAGCGATTACGGCTTCCACATCATCAAGTGCACCGATATCGCTACGGTTCCCGACGAGATAACCGAGCTAGGGCAGGTGCCCGAGAACCTGTTGGCTGATATCCGCACGTCGGTGCAGGAGACGCAGGCGAGCGACGACCTGACCGAGTGGAAGAAGGGCAAGCGCGATTCGTCCGAGGTGACGATCAACGACATGCCCGAGAACGTGCCGTACAACGTCGACATGAGCGCGTACGAGACGCCTGAGGAAGAAGAGGCGATCGATGAGAACGCCGAGGAAGAGCTGGTAGACGACGTGACCGACACGGCCAATGAGGTCGATGCTGCCGAGGCCGTCGCGGGCGAGGGCGAAGGCGCTGCGGAAGGCGGCGAGCAGAACGGCGGCGATGCTGGCGCCGAGGGCGATGCCGGCGATGCGGCTTCCGCCGAGGAGCAGCCGGCCGAAGGCGGCGAAGGCGGAGGCGGCGGAGGCGGCCAGTAGACAAGTGGGTTTTGGTTGCTTGCCTGCCTTCGGGAGAGCGTGGTCGATCTTCTCGCCGATGAGCGCCGACGGCGGCTCGTTAGCGTTGCCTGCTGTGGGCGGATTTCCGCTCGATGGTGATGGTCGTTGCCGGTGGGCATCGGCAACGGACCCATGCAGCCATCAGTGATAATCGCTGATGAGCTGGGTTGCGGTAGGTTTCGCAAGCGAAGATGTTTCACGTGAAACATCTCGAATCGGATAGGAATATGCGAGCGCCATTCATAAAGCTAACGGATGCAGCGGTCAGGAGGTCTGGCCGCTGCATCCTGCATATAGACAGCTTTCAGCTCGCAGAAGGGGAATCGGTAGCGGTGCTGGGGCCGAATGGCGCGGGCAAATCCACGTTCGTAGGGCTGCTCACGCGCGATATCCATCCGCTGCACCGCGATGTTCCCCCGGTGGAATTCCGCGCTCAAGCACAGCCGCTGCTCGACGAGGTGAAGCGCGAGCTGGGGTACGTCTCTTCATCTACGCAGGCGCAGGCAGCGGTGCATCTTCCGGTGTGGGAAGTGGTAGCCGGTGGCTTGTTCGGCTCGCTCGGTGTACCGAAGCGTTTCTCGGTGGGGCTTGAGCATCGGCAACAGGTGGACGAGGCTCTGAGCCAGGTTGGCATAGCCGATCTGGCAGAGCGCGATATGACCACGCTCTCCTCGGGCCAAGCGCGCCGCGCGCTGATCGCCCGCGCATTGGTTCACGACCCTAGCGCGCTCATCTTCGACGAACCATGTGCCGGGCTCGACCCTCAAGGCATGTTCCACGTGCGCCACGCGATGCGCCACGTCGCGCAACAAGGCCGCGCGGTGGTGCTGGTGACCCATTACCTCGAAGACATCATCCCCGAGATAGAGCGCGTCATCCTGATGAAGGACGGCCGCATCGTGGCGGATGGCCCGAAATGCGACCTGCTGACTAGCGAGAACATGGCCGCCCTGTTCGGGATCCCCGCCACCGTGACCGTGGACGATGGCTACTATTCGCTACACGCGAACTACTAGTTTTGAGCTTCTTGGTCGTAGCCCCATATTCGCACACCGCCTCCTTTCGCCATTAACAGAATCACCCACAAACCGGGATGATGCGGGGAAGGACGCTCTTCCCAAGCCCAAGCCCAAGCCCAAGCCCAAGCCCAAGCCCAAGCCCAAGCCCAAGCCGCCACATCGGCGTGCCCGGCGCAATGGTGATGTTCGCTATAAAATGTTTCACGTGAAACATTTATGTGCGGGGGTCACGAAGCCCATCGCAGGGTGTCCGCTCTCGTCGTCGGACTGGGGGCTGCTGTGCAATGCGAGCTGCTTTGGTGGTTCCGGGATGTTCCACGTGGAATATCCTTGAGGCTGATCTATGTTGGGTTAGTTGATCGGAATGGCCTGAATGAGAGAGGGGCAGTGGTATCCGGTGGGCTGGTGGGATGACATCTGCGATCGTTGTGGGCGCTGCTGCTTCGAGCGTGAAGTGGATGAAGATGGCGACGTGGTCGTCGATTATGCTGCGCCCTGCGAATTCCTGAACACTGAAACGCGCCTGTGCACCGTGTATGAGGACCGTTTCTGTGCATGCGACCGCTGTGGGCAGGTGAGCATCTTCACGGCGTTGTTCGACCCGCGGCTACCTGAGGGATGCGCCTACGCTCGCACGTTCCGGAAGTGGCGAAAAGAAAGCGAGCTCTAACAAGCTCCATGAGGCGCCGTTATACCGAGGCGGATTCGGAGCCATAAGCATCGGCCATGGTTTAGCCTTTTGCCCTGCCCAACTTGATATCGCGATAAGCCCTCGTAGCTAACGCGACTTCCACCAAAGGTGGAGATATGATCTTGGCTTTTTCTTGGGTTCTTGGGTCCGGGGAAATGGCTATGAGTCACCATGCGCGGAAATATTGATTGAAATCTTGAACTGGACAGCTGCCCGGTTCAAGATTTCAATCAACCCCACATGCAGAAACATTAATTGAAATCTTAAAGTGGACAGCTATCCAGGTTGCCTTCAGAAAGTCT
>CAJTXX010000036.1 GCA_910584145.1 uncultured Eggerthellaceae bacterium
TGCGTTATACCCATGCCCTACATATGGAAGATACTGAAAGGCGAGAACATCGGCCTTGGTGGCGAGAACGACAACACGGTGCTCTTGCTATTCAACATGCTCGATGGCATGGATGCGCGCCCGGGTGACGAGAAGATGATACCGCTGCAATAAAGACGCGGGAGCTCAAGGAGGTTAGCGATGGATTCTGGTGAGCAATTGATCGAAGAAGCGCCTTACGCTGAGGAATGCAGACAGCCTTACGCTGAGGAATGCGAGGGGATGAAGGTCGATCTTGATACGGTGCTGCGCGCTTTCGCGGAAGGCGACGGCGACCCGGTTTATATCCACCCGGATAAGACGGACGCTATGGTGAAGGGCCTGATGGGGCAACGGTCGTTCAGTCCGTTGGCCCTCATCTCTGGTCCTGTTTACTGGGCATTCCGGAAGTGCTACGGGCCAGCGGCAATCGTTGCGGCGGTGGGTGCTATCTTCCTCATGGCCGGATTCATTCGTGACAGCATCGTTCCCAGTGTGGGGCCGACGCTGTTTTATCTGGGGTCGGCTATCTTGTTCTTCCCGGTCTATCGGTTGCGCGCGAAACGCGTGCTGCGCACGGTGCGCGATAGGGGCATGGGGCCCGACGAGGCCGTCGCTTACGCCAAGCGCATGGGTGGCACCAACATCTGGGCCGCCGTCGCGATAAGCATCATGTTCCTCGTAGTGTATGGCGCCGCGTTCCTCTTCTTGTACGCGTTCGGGATGCTGTAGGGGCGCGTTAGATGCTTTGCCGTCGAGACAAGGTGACTGTTGGGCTGCTTGCCGCTTACGGCTTTCTCGTCGTAAGTTTGGTGCTCCTTTGCATCCACAAGAGCTATGACGGCATTGTCGAGCAGATCGTTGACGAGGTTCGCGAGTATGCCGACCAAGAGCCGGTGGTTATCGATTCTCTCTACTACTACGACGAGTCCGATCCTCTCTGGTCTGTCGTCCCGTATCGCTCTGAAGCAGATGGCGAGGTTTACCATGTAACAGAGATCGGCGTTAGGGGGAGCTTGATCATCGGCAATACAGGCGAGATCATCCTATCCGTGAAAGGGGAGTGTTTCATAGGCGGAGAGGTTCTCTATCCTCATGGCCCTCTGTATATTACGATCGGCTATGTAGACGGTGCCTGGGAGATCATCGATTCGGAGCTACCTCTTTAGGTGTTGAGTGAAGTCGGAATAGAGTGCCCTAAGGTTGCAGGAGGAAGGGTTATGAAAGCGCATACCTTAGATCATCTGCATGCCT
Source organism: uncultured Eggerthellaceae bacterium (assembly GCA_910584145.1). Classification (GTDB taxonomy): domain Bacteria; phylum Actinomycetota; class Coriobacteriia; order Coriobacteriales; family Eggerthellaceae; genus Adlercreutzia_A. The sequence continues at coordinate 1,273 of CAJTXX010000036.1, forward strand.
TGTCCGGGCGGGCAGAGGAGAGCGTTCAGAGAGCTGATGGTCCTGCGACGCTCGATCTTGCTCAGGGTGAAGCGCTGATCTGTGCGGATGAAGATGTGCCCCGTGCCTTGGGTATCGATGATGAGCTGCTGCGAGCATTCATTGAGGGCAACGATGGCCCAGAGCGTGCCAATGAGCACCGCGTGGCAGCTTTGCTCAAGGGGCTTAAGACTCCATTTAGCTTCAGTGATGCTGCTTTCATATCTGGCCCGTTATATTGGGGGTATCGAAAATGCACGATCAAGACGATACCGCTTGTTCTGATCGGTTCTTGTCTAGCGGTAGCATCTGTTTTGTATGATCTGCTATGGGTCGTTCCGTTCATCGGTATCTTCACCCATTTCATTCCATGGTGTTTCTTCTATTCTGTTTATCGAGCACGTGCTAAGCGCGTTATACAGAATGCTCGAGAGAAGGGTTTTGGAACCGAAGAGGAAACGATCGCTTATATAAGGAAAAGAGGCGGGACGAGCTATCCTCGTGCACTATTCCCGCTTGTCCTAGCCATTGCTGTCATTGCTCTTGTAGTGTTCATTTTGCTTTAAGATCGCATTGCCAGCATGTTCTCGATGGCTGGTTCTGGCCCGCACCCTCAGATCGCTGAGCTATCTCAAGCAACGTTGTCTTTGAGGATGCTAGCGTCCGGTTGCATGATTAGATGCCGAGGGGGCATAGATGCTTTGCTGTCAGCGGCTTGGTAGATCAAGAGGAGAGCTTGAGAGGGCATAATGGCTGATATGAAGAGAGCCGGGTTATGCGTGCTGGGAGGGGTTGCGGGCGTTGCCGTGGCGCTGCTCGTTCTGTGCAATGCCCTTGTATGGGCTGATACCCAAAGGGTCATGGATGATATCTGCGCGATTGCCGAACAGGAACCGGCGCAGGTTTTCGGGGTTCACGCTGACCCTTCGGAGCCTTTGAGCATCTTCGCTCCGCGTTGTTCGGCGGATGGCGGGGATGTCGCCAAAGCTGTCGACCTTCGGAGAACTTCGACGTTCGTTTGGGGCGATAGCGGGATCATGGTCTTGAGGTATGCCGTTGAGCGAACGGGGGCAGACGGGAGCGCAGAGATCAGCGCCGATTGCGAGGCGATCATCGGCATACAAAGGGTGGAGGGGCAATGGAGCGCAGTCAGCGCAGAGACGCTCGTTTAGATGAAGACGCGCTCTTCCGTGCCTACATCGGTTCGGAGCAGGCGGCGGATTCTCGCTTGCACGAGGGGGCGCCCAGCATGATGCTCAGGGTAAGGCGAGGGTGGGGCTTCAGTTTCGCTAGCTTATTCCTAGGCCCAGCGTATTGGGTGTATCGGAAGTGCTATGGCGGGGCTTTGCTGTTAGCCGCTGGTTATATCTTGGGACTCTTCGCTGCGGGAGAACTGCTCGGTTCGCTCATGCTCGTTCCGCTTAACGTCATCGCGGCTACTGCGTTCTTCCCCGTTCACCACCATCGGGCCGAGAGGATGCTCCGGCACGTCTCCGCCGCTAACTTGACGCCTGACGAGGCTCTTGGCTATGCAGCCCGCTTCGGCGGTGTGAATACGGGTGCCGCAGCCCTCGTCCTCTTCGTCTTGGTTCTCGCTTATGCAGGTGCCTTCGCGCTCCTATGCCATGATGTCTCGCTTTTCGTGCACGTCTTTCACCCCGAGATAGAAGCGCGGTTCATGATGATGGGGATGTGAGGCTTTGCTGCCGCAGCGCATTCCCGCGGTCGGCATGGCCGTATCTGCGAAGGGTGGTGTGCAGCGCCAGTTCGGCTGCTGATGCTCATATATCTTTCGCATACGATGTCTTATGGGCCTCTTAGCAGAAAGCCGCCCGCTTTCGGGGTGGCAGTATGCGGTCTTGTGGCTATCATCGAGGGACGATGTCGCTGCACTAGGAGAGGGTTAGAAAGAGGAACATGCCAGATAGCGAGAAGGCGATGGACGTCGACGAGGTGCCAGAAGAGGTCTTGCGGTTCACGATCAAGGACGTGTATCGGCAGGCGCTTATCGAGGGGGATGTGCCTGAGCGCGGAGCCGACCCGCAGAAGATAGCGAGCATGGTCGTACGCATGAGAGCGTCGAGCTCGTTCAGCCTCGCGGCCTGCTTGTTGGGGCCGATGTATTGGGCGTATCGCAAGTGCTATGTGGGCGCGGCGCTCCTGGTCGTGTTCTACCTGCTGGCATTCTGCGCGTTGCTCCTTGTCTATATGCCGCTGGAGTCTTCCTCGTTCGGTCGTGTTGTGCGTCTGCTGCCTGCTTTGATCGAGCTCGTGGGCGGTTTCCTCTTCTTCCGGGCGTACCGCTATAAGGCCGATTCTCTCGTGGAGAAAGCGAAGGCGAGCGGCATCGTCGACGCGGAGGGCATCTGCGCCTATCTGCGCCAACGCGGTGGCACCAGCCTGCCAGCGGCCTGCATCGCCGGCGCGGTGTACCTCGGTATCGCGCTTACCATCGTTGCTGCTGTCGTTCTGCCCTCGGCAGGCATCTGGTAAGGGGCGTCTGCCATGCTGGCCATCGCAGACGGCCCGCGTGCTCCCTCCGCGTCCATGCGGCTCGCGTCGAAGGCGATGTCGATCGCGATAGCGATTGGCATGGTGGCGGCGTCGCTGCTTCTATCGGGATGTGGCTTCGCTCTCTTCGACGAGCAGCAGCTGGGCGACGATGCGGCGCATACGATCATGGTGGCCATCGAAGAGGACGACATGGATGCCCTCTTTCCGCTGCTCGCTCCCTGCGCGCTCGAAGCCGACGACCTGCAAGAAGGGTTCTCGTATGCCCACAGCGTGCTCGATGGTCCGGTCGTCTCTATCGAACGGCACGGAACGAGCTACGGAAAACAGGTGCGAGGTTTCATCTGGTCGCGGAGCATATTGGGCCGCTATGACGTTGCTACGGAAAGCGGCGACTATCTCTTGAGCTTTGAGTATTACCCTCAAAACACGATCGACAGGTCGAAACAGGGAATCTGCCGGATCTACTTCGATACAGAGGAAGCCTACACCGAGAGCGGGGAGTTGCTCGACGAGCGGCGTCAGACAGCCGAGGAGCATAACTTCGAAGAGCCCGAATGGAACTACGGCGCCCTGTTCGAGCGCCCGGGCATATACCATCCCAGCTGGCAGACCGAGCGCATGTGGGAGACATTCCGCGATCGATGAAGTGTGCGATGGCTGTTTTTGAAAAAGAGGGTGATTTTGGGAATTTTTTACCCTAATGCGAATGGAATGGCCTTGTGGGTTGACATGTATTTTAAGGAGCCCCAGGTCAGGCGATTTTGCTGAATCCTCTTTTCGGCGGAAGGGGCTCCAAATGTTCTCTTCCGTTCGCATTAGGGTAAAAAAATCCCAAAAATCGCCGAAAACCGTTCTTGGCGTGTGCCTCATGTACCTATAAAGGGACATGCTCGGATGCGTAGGGGCGTATCTTGTCCTCAGTCGGTTCTGAGGAGGAGATATGACGGTTCTGCGATCGGTCTTGCCGTTGAGGATGGTTCCCGGGAACACCGCTGGGGCGGTGGGGGTGCTCGCGCGGTCGGTGCGGGCGCTGTTCGGCTCGCCCAGTTTCTTGCGCGCCAATGGGATGCGCGAGACGGGTGCTATGTCCCGGGCGGGCGATGCCCTGCGGCGGGCCGCGCGCGGGAGCGTCCCCGTCTTTCAGATCGACCGGCGGGGGAGCATGCTGGGGGAGGGGCTGCCGCGGCTGTGGCTATCGGAGGAGATGCCCGATAGCCGGGAGGGCGGCGCGCGGAAGCTCGCCTACAGCTACCCCACCGGCAAGGACACTGGTGGCAAGCGCGCGCTGGCGCTGGCAGAGCTCTACTTCGCGGAGGGCATGTCGCGCTTCGGCGATGCGGTGGCGCTCGCTTGCTTCCAGGCTGCAGAGCTGCTCTACCTGCATGCGTGCGAGCGCGGCAGCGTGGAGGCGCACACGCGGCTGGGTGTGCTGTACCGCTTCGACATGTGCCGCGGAGCGTATTGGAGGGACACGCTGAGCGCGCACGCCAAGCACGCGGCCGACTCGGTGTCGGAGAAGGCTGTGCGGGCGCTGCGCCGAGCGGCGGCGCGAGGGTCGGCCGAGGCGAAGTGGCGGCTGGGCGACATGATGCGGGAGGGCATCGGGTGCGCCGTGAACGAGGCGCTGGCGTACAGCTTGTACCGCGGCTCGTTCTGCCGGGCGGCCGGTGCCACGCTCGACGAGGTGGACGCCGTGCGCGATGCGGCCGAGGTGCTCGCGCTGGTGAGCGGGCCGCGCGCCAGCTTGGAGCATGCCGGGTGCGCGGCTGCGCGCATAGCGCGGTGCAAGGAGATGGGCACCGGCTGCGCGCGCGATGCGCAGGGCGCTCATGCCTGGTACTGCGCAGCTGCGGCGCTGCTCGATTCGTGCGTGGGCGCTGGCTCGTGGTTCTTCACAGAAGAGCTGGCGCTCGCCGAGAGCGGCGCTGAGCGGATGGCGGCCGCGCAGGTGCCCGCCCTTCCCGAGGCTCTGGCAGCATGATGCGGCCGGGACGAGAGCGCCGGGCCCGGCGGTGCGCGGCGGTGTTGGATTGGCGGCGGCCGAGCGTATAGAATTGGATGCGATCGTTTTCTCCATGTGATGGAGCGCCTGATTCGGAGATGCTGGTGCCGTTCGAGCCGACTACATACATATACGAGAGCCGCGAACAGGCCGACTGCGCGTTGAAGCGGCTGGCGGATGCGGGGCGCGGCTTCGGGGCGGCGGCGGATACGCCGTCGTCGTTCGTGCGTGCGCAGTGGGAGCTGTGGGGCGACGGCAGGCAGCTGGTGTCGGGCGTGCAGCGCACGGCGCTCGTGCGCGCTCAGCTGCGCGAGCGGGATGCCATCGCCGTCTCGGATGGCGCGGTGCGCGCGGTGGCATCGTTCATCCGCGATGCGTGCGGCGCGCCGGGGCTCGCGGCGGCGGGTGGGCTCGACGGCCTCGATGCGAGCGAGCGCGCGGTGCTGGATGTTGCGGCTGGCTACGCAGCAGCCCTGAGAGAGGCGGGGCTGGTGGAGCCGGGGGAGGCTGCTGCCCTTCTGCGCGATGCGGTGCCGCCGCAAGAGGTGGTGCTCGCCGCGGGCGTGTGGCCCGGTGCGGCGACGGCGGGCTTCTTCCAGGAGCTCGGGTGGGAAGGCTACCGCCCATGCGCCCCGTATGGGGATGCGCTCGCTTGCGGGGTGCGGCTCAGGTTCGAGCGGCCGGCGGGGCCGGCTGCCTCGATCATGGCGGTGTGCGACCTGGTGGAGGAGCTGGTGCGCTCGGGTTGCCGCAGCATCCTCGTGTTCGCGCCCGACCCGCTGCGGCTCTTCTCCGGGTTGGCTGCGCATGCGGGCGCATGCGGGGCGGCATGCTCGCTCGATGCGCGGGTGCCGCTCGCGCAGACGGCGTTCGGCCGTGCGCTGCGCGCTGTGCGCGGGATAGATGCCGATGCGGGCCTCGCCATCGACCACGCGGTCGATTTCGCGTATTCGCCGTGGTCTGGCATGAGGCGCGCCGATGCATCCCGGCTCGACGCAGCGCTGCGGGGCGACCGCCTCGCCGATGCGCAGGCTGCGAAGGCGGCTCTCGCCGAGGCGTCGGCGGCGTTCCCTCTGTTCGAGGGCATCGCGTGTGGGCATGGGCCGCTCGCGGAGCATTTCGAAGGGCTGGCCGCGCTGCTCGCGGATGGCGCTGTGCCCTTGCGCGCTGCCGATATAGCGGTGGAGGCTGCGGCGCTCAGCGCCTGCGAGGAGGCATGCGCGCAGCTCGCCGGCATCGGGTGCGCGCCGGAGGACCCGGCGTGGCTGCTCGCGGACGTGTCGGTCGCCGTGCGCAAGAGCACGGCGGATGCCCGCAGCGCTGATGCGTGCGCGATCGTGCGGGACATCGCGTCCATGTCGGGTGCGGCGGCGGGGTCGGCTGATGCGGTGGTGGTGGCCGACGCCAGCGAGGATGCTCTGGGCGCTCGGGCAGTAGCGGGGCCGCTGGCGCGCCTGGCAGAGCGCATCGGCATACCCGAGGGGCCGCCGCCTGCGCAGGCCGCCCGCGATGCCTTCGGCTGCGCGCTCTCGGCTGCGCGCACGGCGTTCGCCTGCGTCGTCCCGTTGCGCGACGAGCGCGCAGAGACCGTGTACCCATCGTTCGCGGTGGAAGAGCTGCTGAGCGAAGCGCTCGGGCGCACGGTGGACGCGGCGGGCATCGCCAAGGCCATGCGCGAGGCGGATGCGCACGCGCGCATCATCGGAGAAGACGACTTCGCCCGTGCGGTGGGCAGATGCTCGGTCGAGCCGAGCAGCATAGTAGAGCTCCCCGCGGCCGCGCGCGGGCAGCTGCGCAGCCTCGACCTGCGCCGGTATATCCGCTGCGTGCAGGAGGACGGCGCGCCGGTGCCCGTCCTGTCGCCTTCGGCCATCGAGCAGTACGCGCATTGCCCGTACCGCTGGTTCCTTGAGCGGCGGGTGTCGTCCGATGCGCTCGACGAGGGCTTCGGCGCGGTGGAGAAGGGCACCTTCGCGCACGAGGTGATGGCGGCCTTCTACCGCCGGGGCGCCGAGGCGGGCTGGCCGCGCGCAGAGCAGATGCCCGAGGCGGCCGCTCTGCTCGATGCCGTGTTCGACGAGGTGCTGGCAGAGCAGCTCGCGCCCGGGATGGAGGGCCGGCGCCTCGCCCCGCGCAGCGCCTCTGAGATGATGGAGGTCGAGCAGCTCCGCGGCCAGCTGCACCGGTTCGTCGAGCTGTTGGCGCTGCTCCCGCGCGATTACGCGCCCGCGCTCCTCGAAGCTCCGATACGCCCCGAGGAGCGCATCGGCTATGGCGGCGCCATCTTGAACGGGCGCATCGACCGGCTCGACGTGGACGGGCAGGGGCGCTGCGCCGTGCTCGACTACAAGGGGTCCATCAAGGGCCACGGCACGAGCGAGGCCGACGCTGCGAGCGGCGCGCTCCCTCAGAAGATGCAGGCGCTCATCTACGCGCAGGCGGCCATCAGGATGGGCGCCGCGCAGAGCTGCACCGCGGCGCTCTACCTCTCGTATACCGCCCAGCGCGCCTCCGACCTGGCCGCCGGCGCGGCGGATGGCTCGCTGTACCGGGCGCCGGAGCTGCTGGCTCCCGCATCGTCGGCATGCGACATGCCGCATCTGCTCGATGCTACCGAGGATGCGGCCGCCGAGCGCATCGCCGCGCTGATGGCGGGCAGCATACAGCCCGCACCCGACCACAAGGGCGCCTGCGCATGGTGCCTCTTCACCGCCTGCGAGGTGAGCGCCTGATGAGCCTGGAACGCTGCACTCCCGGACAGCTCGAAGTCATCAGCACGCTCGATCGGCCGCTCATGGTGAGCGCGGGCGCCGGGTCGGGCAAGACCTTCACCCTGACCCAGCGCATCGTGGAAGCGCTGCGCGCGGGCGAGGCGCTCTCCTCCATCGAGCAGGTGTGCGCGATCACCTTCACGAACGCCGCCGCCGCCGAGCTGCGCTCGCGCATAAAGGGCATGCTGCGCGGGAGGGGGATGGCCGATCAGGCGCGCCTGGTGGACGGCGCATGGATATCGACCATCCACGCGATGGCGGCGCGCATGCTGCGCGAGAACGCGCTGCGCATCGGCATCGACCCCGCCTTCGAGGTGCTGGGCTCGATGGAGCGCGACATGCTGCTGCGGCAAGCCTTCGACCAGGCGGCGGCCGAGGCGGCGCGCTCGGGCAACGCCGCCCTGCGCGATCTGGTGCTGTGCGAGCCGCTGTTCGGGCGCGGGGGCAACGGGCGCGGCGTCATGGATGACGTGATGGACCTGATAGCGCGTGCGCGCACGATGCCGGCGGGGCTCGCGGGCATCGTGCTGCCCGGCGAGGGCCAGGGCAAGCGCGAGCTCTTGGTTGCGCTGCGCGCATCGGTGCGCGCCCTGTTGGAGGCATGCGACGAATGGCCCGACGAGGTGGCGAAGGACCCGGCGTTCTTCGATGCGCTGGCCGAGGGCTTCACGGCGCTCGGCGAGCTCAGCGAGCGGGCTGGCGGGTCGGAAGCGCTCTCCGACGAGGAGTTCCGCGCGGGCTTCTATGCCTTGCCGCATGCGTCGAAGCTGCGCAAGAACAAGGGCAACGCGCCGTTCATGGAGGCGTATGCGGCGTATCGCAGCGCGTATGCCGCTCTGGCCGAAGAGGCCGAATGCGCGATGGCGGCCCCGCGCCTTGCGGCGGTGGCGGAGCTGGCCTGCATGGTGGACGCTGCCTTCCGCGAGCTCAAAGGCCCCTCCCGGCTGGACAACGACGACCTGCTGCGCCTGTGCTATGAGGCGCTCATGCGCGACGACGGGCTGGCAGCGGTCTACCGCGAGCGGTTCAAGCTGATAATGGTGGACGAATTCCAAGATACCGACCTGCTGCAAACGGCCATCGTGTCGGCCATCGCGCAGCCCGGGCGCCGCAACGTCTGCACGGTGGGGGACGCCCAGCAGAGCATCTACCGCTTCCGCGGCGCCGACGTGAACGTGTTCCTGGCCTTCAAGCGCGACATGTTCGCGCTCGCCGACGATGCGCGCGCGGTGGAGCTGCCCGACAACTTCCGCAGCCACGGCGATGTGCTGCGGCTGGTGGATGCCATCTTCGCGCGGCCCAGCATGTTCGGCGATGCCTTCCTGCACCTGGAGGCGAAGGGCGCCATCAACAGCGCGCCGGATGCGCTGTTCGGCGAGCTGCCGCGCGTCAGCGTGGATGTGGTCCATTTCCAGCGGAAGATGAGCGGGCCCACCGCTACGTCGGCCGATGCGCGCGTGGTGGCGGCTGGCCACATCGCCGAGCACTTCGCGCAGCTGCATCATGCGGGCGCGCCGGCGAGCGATATGGCGCTGCTGCTGGGCGGCATGACGCACGCGCAGGCATACGCGGACGCGCTGCGCGCGGTGGGGCTCGAATCGCGCATCGTGGCCGGCTCGGTGTTCCAGCACGCGCCCGAGGCGCAGATGGTGCGGGCGGCCCTCAGGTTCGCGCGCGATACGCGCGATGGGGAAGCGCTGCTCCAACTGCTGCTGTCGCCGTTGTTCGCCGTGTCCGACGATGCGCTGCTGGCGCTGGCGTCGCGCTGCGAGGAAGGGGAGATGCGCGCTTCCTCGCTGGCGGCGGGGCTGGCTGTGCCCGATGCCCAGGCGCTCTCCGAGCTCGCGCCCAGCGACCGGGAGATGATCGGCATCGCGCGCGGTGCGCTCATGCGCTTCGCGGCAGAGGCGCAGGCGGCCCGCGCCGGCGTTGGGCTGCGCGCGCTGCTCGTGGAGAGCGGCCTGCTCGACCGCTTGCGCGGGCAGGGGGCCGAGGGCCTGGCGTCGGCCGGCAACCTGGAGAAGGCATGCCGTCTGACGGAGGACCTGGAAGCGCGCTCGTGCGGCATCGCGGAGCTCTCCGACCGGTTCAGCGAGCATCTGCGCTTGGAGAAGGAGACGCCGGGCCTGCTGACGCCCACGCACGGCGATCATGTGACCATCATGACCGTGCATGGCTCGAAGGGCCTCGAGTTCCCGCATGTGGCGGTGGCCGAGCTCGGCGGCAAGCGCGTGCCGGAGGCATCGTTCGTGGCGGAGAACATCGACGGGCGCACCTTCGTATGCGGCAAAGCGCGCCCGACCGGCGATGCGGGGGCGCGCGCTGACGCGCTGAAGCGGCTGCGGCCGGAGCGCGAGGCAGCGGTGCTGAAGGATGGCATGGACGCGCACGAGGCGTTCGCGGCGCTGAACGACCATCGCGCCGAGCAGGAGGAAGCCGAGGCGAAGCGGCTGCTCTACGTGGGCCTGACGCGCGCGGTGAAGTCGGTGTACCTGTCGCTCAAAGTGCAGGGCGACCCGGCGAAGGGCTACGCAGCGGATCCTCTCGCGCAGGGCGTGCACGAGGCGCTGCCGTGGCCGGTGGATGCGCCTGATTCCACCACGATGGTCGATTTCGGGGGCGCGGCTCCCGCGCGCATCACGTTCGCGCACCTGCCCCTGAGCGCTCAGATGCCCGGCGCGGCCGATGCTGCGGAGGCTGAGCAGCCGGGCGAGGAGGAGCCTGCCGCGCAGGCGGCCAGCGCCGCAGAGCAGCCGGCAGAGCCGTTCATCGTCCCCATCAGGGAAGCGGAGGCGCCGGCGGTGGTGGGGGGCTGCGCCTCGGCGCGCAGCGGCATGTTCTCCTACACCTCCTTGTCGGCAGGCATGCACGATGATGGGCGGGAAGCGGTGCCACCAGCCGCCGATGCGCCCGATGCAGCGGCCGGGGCCTCCTCCGGCACCGCGCCCGGCGATACGCGCACGGCAACCGGCGCTGCGCCCGTCGGCAGCGAGGCCGTCGATGGCGCGGCCACCGCCAGCGCGCCGCAGGAGAGCGCCACCGCCCTCGGCACCGCCTTCCACCGCTTGGCACAGCAGTCCATCTTGCGGGCCCGCGCGGCAGCGACGGGCGCACCGGTGCAGCCATCGGCCGCCGATATGGAGGCGCAGGTGGCGGCATGCGAGCTGACCCCGGCGCAGGAGGCGCGCCTCGCGAGCGCCATCGGGCTCTGGCTCTCCTCGGCCGAAGCCGCGGCGTTCTTCGCGCATCCGCGCATCGATGCCGAGGTGCCGTTCTCGGTTGTGGTGGGCGAAGGCGACGGCCGCTTCTACCTCGTGGGCGAGATAGACGGGCTCGCGAGCGACGGCGAGCGGGCCTTCCTCATCGACTACAAGACGGGCGGCGCGCCCGATGAGGACGCAGCAGCGCTCCATGCGAAGCACCTCTTGCAGGCGCAGTGCTACGCCTTCGCCCTCCTGGGCGCGGGCTTCGCGAGCGTGGATGCCGCCTTCCTGCGGGTGGAGCAGCCCGACGCTGCCCGGCCCGGCGAGCCGCAGGTGGTGCGCTACCGCTTCGCCGCGGCTGACCTGCCCGAGCTCGAGGCGGCCCTCGCAGCTGCTCACGCGCAGGCGACAGGCGCATAGGCAGCGCGCGCCGCGTCCGCACGATGCGCACATGCCTGTGATACCATCGCCCTATGACCGAGAGCAGCCCAGAGACGCAGGAGCAGAAGCTCGCCCGCATCAAGCGCGAGCTGGCCGACGTGCCAGCGCTGCCCGGCGTGTACCTCTGGAAGGACCGCGACGGCGGCGTGCTCTATGTGGGCAAGGCCAAGCAGCTGCGCGCCCGCATGCGCCAGTACGTGAACTTCCAAGACGAGCGTGCGAAGATACCGCTGCTCGTGGAGCAGATACATTCCTTCGAGTACATCGTGGTGGGCAACGAGCATGAATCGCTCGTGCTGGAGAAGAACCTGATAAACGAGCACGCCCCGTTCTACAACGTGGACTTCAAGGACGACAAGAGCTACCCGTTCATCGCCATAACGAAAGGCGACGTGTTCCCCGCCATCAAGTACACGCGCGAGCGCCACCGCGGCGACACGCGTTATTTCGGGCCCTACACCGACAGCCGCGCGGCGCGGCGGCTGATCGACATTGCCCGGCGCGTGGTGCCCCTATGCTCGGCGTCGTGCGCGGAATGGCGCGCTCTGAACCGGCAGCTGCACAAGCTGGCCGCCGAACGGCGCCTGCGCACCGCGGGCGAAGCGCGCCGCGACGAGGATGTGGAGCGCCACCTCGCCTCGCTCGATGAGGCGCGCCCGTGCTTCGATGCGCACGTGGGGATCGGCCCTGGCGCGTGCTGTGCCCGCATAACGCCCGAGGAGTATGAGCGCAACGTGCGCGCCATCGAGCGGTTCCTCTCCGGCCAGCGCACCGAGTTCATCGAGGAGCTGGAAGACGAGATGCACGCCGCGGCCGCCGACCTCGACTTCGAGCGCGCCGCCCGCACGAAGGAGCGCATCGCCACCATCCGCTCGCTCACCGACAAGCAGCACGCCGTGTCGGCGCACGACCTGGACGCCGATGTGTTCGGCTTCTACCGCGAGGAGACGATCGCCGGCGTGCATGCGCTCATCGTGCGCGAGGGGCGCATCATCAACTCGAACGAATTCGTGCTGAACCGCGGCAAGGACGTGCCCGACGCCGACCTCCAGCACACCTTCCTGCTGCGCTACTACGATGCCACCGCCTCCATCCCGCACGAGGTCATCTTGCGCGACATGCCGGAGGACGCCGATGTCATGCAGGGGTGGCTGACGGAGAAGCTGGCGTCGCCGCACGGGGCGAAGGTGCGCTTCTCGGCCCCGCAGCGCGGCGAGAAGCGCGCGCTGGTGGAGATGGCGGAGACGAACGCGCAGCACGCGCTCATGCGCTACAAGGTGCGCACCAACTACGACGACAAGCGCATCAACACGGCCCTGTTGCAGCTCGAGAGCGCGCTGGCGCTGGACGCGCCGCCCATGCGCATCGAATGCTTCGACATATCCACCATCCACGGCTCCTATACGGTGGCTTCCATGGTGGTGTTCACCGGCGGCAAGCCCGACAAGAACCAGTACCGGCGCTTCAAGATAAAGACCCCGCTCACCGAGGCGAACGACTTCCTCAGCATGCAGGAGGTCATGCAGCGCCGCTATTCGCCCGAGCGCATGGCCGATGCGCGCTTCGGGTCGAAGCCCGACCTCATCATCCTCGACGGCGGCAAGCCGCAGCTGACCGCCGCGCTCGAGATGTTCGCCGACATGGGCATCGACGACATACCCATCGTCGGCTTGGCGAAGCGCGACGAGGAGCTGTTCGTGCCTTGGCAGGACACGGGTCCGGTGGTGCTGCCGGGCGGCTCGTCGTCGCTGTATCTGGTGAAGCAGGTGCGCGACGAGGCGCACCGGTTCGCCATCACCTTCCATCGCGAGCTGCGCGGCAAGGGCATGACGGCTTCCATCCTCGACGATGTGCCGGGGCTCGGGCCGGTGCGCAAGAAGGCGCTCATGCGGCATTTCAAGTCGTTCCGCAACCTGCGCGCCGCTACGCTCGACGAGATAAAGGACGCCCGCGCCGTGCCCGAGGACGTGGCAGAGGAGCTGTATCTGGTGCTGGCGCAGTATAATGAGAAGTCAGAGAGCGAAGAGGCGAGGAGCGAACATGGCTGAGGAGAGCGCGACGGTCGATATGGATGCCATGCCCGAGCTGGTGGTGGTCACCGGCATGAGCGGCGCTGGCCGCACCGAGGCCATGCACGTGTTCGAGGACCTGGGGTATTTCTCGGTGGACAACCTGCCCGCGAACCTGATCGTGGAGCTGGTGGACATGCGCAGCGCGGGCACGGGCGGCCCGAAGCGGCTCGCGGTGGTGTGCGACGCGCGCAACGGCGACTACTTCGGCTCGCTCACCGAGGCGATAGGGGAGCTGCGCGAGCGGGGGATAGACCTGAAGGTGATCTTCCTCGACGCCGACGACGAGAAGCTGGTGGCGCGCTACAAGTCGAGCCGCCGGCGCCATCCGCTGTGCACCGATGGCACCACCATCGCGCAGGGCATCCAGCGCGAGCGCAACCTGCTGATGGACCTGCGCGACATGTCCGATGAGGTGATCGACACCACTGACATGCTGCCGAGCACGCTGCGCAACACCATACGCCAGCTGTTCGCGAAGGGCGACGAGCGCCGCGGGCTGGCGGTGACGGTCTACTCGTTCGGCTTCAAGCACGGCGCGCCCGTGGACGCCGACGTGGTCATGGACGTGCGCTTCCTGCCGAACCCCTACTACGACTCCGAGCTGCGCCCGCTGACGGGCCTTGACGCCCCGGTGCGCGACTTCGTGATGCTGCGCGACGAGACGATCGAGTTCAAGAAGCGCTGGCACAGCCTGCTCGACGTGCTCATGCCCGGCTATGTGGCCGAAGGCAAGCAGCAGCTCGCCATCGGCGTGGGCTGCACGGGCGGCCAGCACCGCTCGGTGGCGCTGGCCGAATCGACCGGCGACTACCTGAAATCGAAGGGCTACCGCGTGTCGGTGGCGCACCGCGATCTGAAGCTCGCCGAGCGCGGCGCGGGCTCCGATTTCTCCACTGAGACGCCCGACATCCACGGCGATGCGGCGGCCGACGCCCGGTAGGCCATGAAGAGCCCCTTCAACATAGACCCCTCGGCGACCTCCGCCTTCAACCTGCGCGGCGATTTCGAGGCCGTCGACGTATCCGACAAGCTGGCAGGCCCTGTGAAAGCGGTGGTCATCGGCGGCGGCACCGGGGCGCCGGTGTCCATCCGCACGCTGCTGTCCATCGGCGCCGAGACGAGCGCGGTGGTGGCCATGGCCGACGATGGCGGCTCCACCGGCATCCTGCGCGAGAAGGCCGACGTGACGCCCCCCGGCGACATACGCAAGTGCATCACGGCGTTCGCTGACGACCCGCTCGACCCGCTCGTGCGCGCGTTCAAGTACCGCCTGCGCATCGCCGATGACCACGCGCTCGGCAACCTGATACTGGCGGCGCTCGAGGACGCCTGCGGGTCGTTCCCTGACGCCATCTCCATCTGCGAGGCCATGGTGGGCGCGCAGGGGCATGTCTACCCGTCCACGCTCGACCATGTGACCCTCTCGGCGCTGACGCGCGACGGCCGCCGGCTCGACGGGCAGGCGGTGGCGTGCCATTCGCGCACGGCGCTCGAGCGCGTGAGCCTGCGCGGGCAAGAAGGCCAGGTGCGGCCCTACGCTCCGGCCCTGCGTGCCATCGAGGAGGCCGACCTGATCGTGCTCGGCCCGGGGTCGTTGTTCACCTCCATCATCCCCAACCTGCTCGTGCCGGGCATCGCTGACGCCATCAGGCGCTCGAAGGGCAGCACGCTGTTCGTGTGCTCGCTGGCCGACGTGCAGGGCGAGACCTGGGGGCTCACTGCCGCCGAGCATGTCTCGTCGCTTCTGGAGCACGGCATGGAAGGGCTGCTCGACTACGTGCTGGTGCACACCGCCCAGCCGCTCGACCGGCCTAAGACGCAAGACACCGTCGGCGTCTGCGCCCACGACGCGCTCGGGCAGGCCGACGAGGCGTCCGCCGCGCTCGGCGACGCGGTGCGCCCGGTGCGCGTGACCTACCACGATATCCAGGCGATACGTTCGGTGGGCCCGGTGGTGGTGGCGCGCGACCTGGCCGACCCGGAGCATCCCACCTGGCATGCGCCCGCCGCGCTGCGCGGCGCGTTCCTCCAGGTGCTCGGGCTGGTGCAGTCGAGGAGGGCGCTCTAGTGTCGTTCACCTCCGACGTGCGCGACGAGCTCGCTCACATCCAGCCGGAATGCTCCCATTGCGACAAGGCCACGCTGGCCGCGCTCGTGCGCATCGAGGGCACCCTGTTCGTCAGCGGCCCCGGCCGCTACCGGGTGGAGATAGCCACCGACGCGCCCTCGGTGGCGCGCCTGATGATCCGCCTGCTGCACACGATATACAGCCTGCGCACCGAGCTCACCGTGCGCCGCTCGGTGCTGCATAAGACACCGAACTACCTCATCGAGGTGCCGGCGCAGCGGGGCCTGGCCGAAGCGCTGCGCGACATGGGCGTCATATCGGCCGATGGCGGCTTGCAGCTCGGCATCGACGAGCGCCTCATCGCGAAGCAGTGCTGCGCGGCGGCCTATCTGCGCGGGGCGTTCCTAGGCTCGGGCTTCATCTCCAACCCCAAGAGCGACTTCCACTTCGAGATCATCGTCGAGAGCGCCGAGCTGGCCGAGGGCCTGGTGCGCATCATGGAGGAGAAAGGCATCAACGCGCGCATCATGCAGCGCCGCAGCTCGTACATGGTCTACCTGAAGAGCGGCAGCGCCATACTGGAGTTCCTCGCGTTCACCGGCGCGCACCATGCGGCCATCAGCCTCGAGGAAGAGCGCGTGGTGAAATCGGTGCGCAACGACGTGAACCGCCAGATCAACGCCGAGCTGGCGAATCAGCAGAAGGCGTCGAGCGCCGCCGTGGGCCAGCTGATGAGCATCGCTGCGGTGGTGGAGCACTACGGCATGGAAGCGCTCCCGCCGGCGTTGCAGGAGTTCATCAAGCTGCGG
This sequence comes from uncultured Eggerthellaceae bacterium, assembly GCA_910584145.1. Classification (GTDB taxonomy): domain Bacteria; phylum Actinomycetota; class Coriobacteriia; order Coriobacteriales; family Eggerthellaceae; genus Adlercreutzia_A. Next base: position 17,171 of record CAJTXX010000036.1, read on the forward strand.
GTGCGCCACCCCGACTCCTCCATGAAGGAGCTCGGCGCCTTCGCCGACCCGCCGCTGTCGAAGTCGGCCATCAACCACCGCATGCGCCGCATAGAGCAGATGGCGCGCGATATAGCGGGCTGAGGCTGCATTCGTTGCCCAACCGTTCAATGATGCGCGCACGGCCCGCGCAGCGCGCGTGGTAATATCTTCTGCATATCCATATGCGGCATCCGTCGCTGGAATGCAAAGGAGATATGAGCATGGCAATCAAAGTCGGCATCAACGGTTTCGGCAGGATAGGGCGCCTCGTATTCCGCGCTATGGCGAACGACCCCGCGCTCGAGGTCGTCGCGGTGAACGATCTGGGCGACATCCCCACGATGGCTCATCTGCTGAAGTACGACTCCGTGCATCGCCGCTTCTTCGAAGAGGTCGAAGTCGTCGAGGACGGCTTCGTGGCCGACGGCCATAAGGTGCGCGTGCTCTCCGAGCGCAACCCAGCCGACCTGCCCTGGGGCGAGCTCGGCGTCGATATCGTGGTGGAGTCCACCGGCCTGTTCACCGACGGCGAGAAGGCTAAGGCCCATCTCGAGGCTGGCGCTAAGAAGGTCATCATCTCGGCGCCCGGCAAGAACGTGGACAAGACCATCGTCATGGGCGTGAACGACGAGACCTACGACAAGGCTGTCGACAACATCGTGTCGAACGCTTCCTGCACCACGAACTGCTTGGCTCCCTTCGCGAAGGTGCTGCTCGATAACTTCGGCATCAAGCGCGGCTTCATGAACACCATCCACGCTTACACCAACGACCAGAAGATACTCGACCTGCCGCACAAGGACCTGCGCCGCGCCCGTTCGGCCGCCATGTCCATGATCCCCACCACCACCGGTGCGGCGCGCGCCGTGGCGCTCGTGCTGCCGGAGCTGGCCGGCAAGCTCGATGGCTTCGCCACCCGCGTTCCCACGCCCGACGGCTCGATGGTCGACCTGACGGTGGAGCTCGAGCGCAAGGTGGCGGTCGAGGAGATCAACGCCGCTATGAAGGCCGCGGCCGAGGGCCCCATGAAGGGCATCCTGGAGTACACCGAAGACCCGATCGTCTCCATCGACATCGTGGGCGATGCGTCCTCGTCGATCTTCGACTCGAAGCTGACGATGGTCCTCGGCGGCGAGGGCGATTTCGTGAAGTGCATCAGCTGGTATGACAACGAGTGGGGTTACTCCAACCGCGTGAAGGACCTCGCCAAGATCATGCTCTGAGGAGCGGGCATGGCTGATATGCGCTCTATCGACGAGATGCGCGCACAGGGCGAGCGGGTGCTCGTGCGCGTCGATTTCAACGTGCCGCTCGATGGCGGCGCTGTTGCCGACGATACCCGCATCCGCGCCGCGCTGCCCACCATCGAGAAGCTGGTGGGCGACGGCGCGAAGGTGATCTTGATGAGCCATCTGGGCCGGCCGAAGGGCACGGGCGCCGAGCCCGCCTTCTCGCTGGCCCCCGCCGCTGAGCGGCTCTCCGAGCTGCTCGGGCGCCCGGTGGCCTTCGCCACCGACACCGTAGGCCCCGATGCGCAGGAGAAGGCCGCAGCGCTCGCCGATGGCGATGTGCTGGTGCTGGAGAACCTGCGCTTCGACGCGCGCGAGAAGGCCAACGACCCCGCATTCAGCCGCGAGCTGGCGGCGCTCGCCGATGCCTACGTGAACGACGCGTTCGGCACCGCGCATCGCGCTCATGCCTCTACGGCGGGCGTGGCCGAGCTGCTGCCGGCGTATGCGGGTTACCTCATGCAGAACGAGGTGGGCACCATAACCGGCATGCTCGACGCGCCGAAGCGCCCCTTCGTGGCGGTGCTCGGCGGCTCGAAGGTCTCCGACAAGATCAAGGTCATCGACGCGCTGCTCGACAAGGCCGACACGCTCATCATCGGCGGCGCCATGTGCTTCACCTTCCTGCTCGCGCAGGGAAAGGATGTGGGCGCGTCCCTCAAGGAAGACGATTGGGTCGACCGAGCGTCGCAGATGATCGAGAAGGCCCGCACCCGCGGCGTGCAGCTGCTGCTGCCGGTGGATGTCGTGGTGGCCGATGCCATCAGCGAGGACGCCGCCTGCGAGACGGTGGCGGCTGATGCCATCCCCGCCGGCAAGATGGGGCTCGATATCGGCCCCGAGACCGCGGCCCTCTACGCTGAGGCCATCGCGGGCGCGGCGAGCGTGTTCTGGAACGGCCCGATGGGCGTATTCGAGCTCGAGCCCTTCGCGGCGGGCACGCGGACGGTGGCCCAGGCGGTGGCCGACAATGCCGCGGCTGACACCATCATCGGCGGCGGCGATTCGGTGGCCGCGGTGAACCGCTTCGGCCTAGCCGATAAGATGACATTCATTTCCACCGGCGGCGGAGCCTCTATGGAGCTCGTCCAGGGCGAGCAGCTGCCGGGTGTGGAAGCGCTGAGACGTTAGGAGCCCGACATGTCGCGCAGACCCCTCATAGCCGGCAATTGGAAGATGAACAACACCATCAGCGAGGCCGTGGTGCTCGCGCAGGAGATATCCAACGAGATGGAGCCCGATTGGCTCGATCATGTCGATGTCGCCGTGTGCCCGCCCTTCACCGACCTGAAGCCGGTGTGGACCGTGTTCGATTTCGACCACCTGAAGGTGGCCGTGGGCGCCCAGAACGTGTACTGGGAGCCGAGCGGCGCTTACACCGGCGAGGTGTCCATCCCCATGCTCCGCGAGATCGGGTGCCGGTATTGCATCGTGGGCCACTCCGAGCGCCGTGAGCTGTTCGGCGAGACGAACGAGGACGTGAACCGCAAGGTGGCAGCCCTCGTGGCCGAGCGCGTGAACCCGATCCGCCCCATCGTGTGCGTGGGCGAGTCGCTCGCCGTGCGCGATGAGGGGACCTACCTCGAGTATGTGGCCGCCCAGGTGAAGGCGGCATTCGCGGGCCTCGATGCCAACGACGCAGCCGATGCCGTGGTGGCATACGAGCCCATCTGGGCCATCGGCACCGGCCGCACCGCCGCGCCCGAGCAGGCTCAGGAGGTCTGCGCTGCCATCCGCGCGCAGCTCGCCGAGCTGTTCGGGGAGGAGTGCGCGCAGGGCATGCGGGTGCTCTACGGTGGCTCCATGAACGAGGGCAACGCCAGCCTGCTGCTCGCGCAGCCCGATATCGACGGCGGCCTCATCGGCGGCGCGTCGCTGAAGGCCAAGTCGTTCGCAGCCATCGTGAAAGAAGCGCTGTAGATGGCGGCAGGCGCCGCAGGCGGGGAGCTCCGGCTCCCGGCCTGCCTCATCATCATGGATGGGTTCGGCCTATCGCCGGAAGGGCAGGGCAACGCCATCTCCCAAGCTGACACCCCGGTGCTCGACCGCCTCTTCGCTGAGCGCCCGTGGGTCAGGCTCGAAGCGTCGGGCAACGCGGTGGGGCTTCCCGCCGGGCAGATGGGCAACTCCGAGGTGGGGCACCTGAACATCGGGGCCGGGCGCATCGTCGACCAGGAGCTCACCCGCATCGACCGCGCGTGCGAAGACGGCACGCTGGCGGCGAATCCGGTCATCCAGCATGCGTTCAGCACGGCGCGCGACAACGGCGGAGCGGTGCACCTGATGGGCCTTCTGAGCGATGGCGGCGTGCATTCCTCGAACGCGCATCTGTACGCGCTGCTCGCGGCTGCGGCCGCTTCCGGTGTGGCGCAGGTGTACGTGCATTGCTTCCTCGACGGGCGCGATGTGCCGCCCGAGAGCGGAGCGGGTTACGTGCGCAAGCTCCAGGGCAAGATCGACGAGCTCCTGCTCGATGGCGACGGCTCGTGCGACATCCGCATAGCGAGCATCGAGGGCCGCTATTACGCCATGGACCGCGACCGCCGATGGGACCGGGTGCAGCGCGCCTACGACGCGGTGGTATGCGGGCTCGATGCGCAGGATATCGACCCGGTGCAGGCCGTCGAGCGCTCCTATGCGCAGCGCATCACCGATGAGTTCGTCGAGCCGGTGGCGCTCTGCGGGCGCGGCATGCGCGACGGCGATGCTGTCATCTTCTTCAACTTCCGGCCCGACCGGGCGCGCCAGCTCACACGCGCCATCGTCGACGAGGATTTCTCGGGCTTCGAGCGCGCGTGCACCCCGGCGGTGGAATTCGTGTGCCTGACGGAGTACGACCCCGACATAGCGGCGCCGGTGGCCTTCCCGAAGGCGTTCCCCGACAACGTGCTCGCCGACGTGCTCGCCGATGCCGGGCTGCGCCAGCTGCACATCGCCGAGACCGAGAAGTACGCCCACGTGACGTTCTTCCTGAACGGCGGCAAAGAGGAGCCCAAGAGGGGAGAGCAGCGCGTGCTGGTGGACAGCCCCAAGGTGGCCACCTACGACCTGCAACCCCAGATGAGCGAGCCGGAGGTGGCCGAGCAGCTGGTGGCCGCCATCGACAGCGACGCAGCCGATGTCTACATCGTGAATTTCGCCAACTGCGATATGGTGGGCCATACGGGCATCATCCCCGCGGCGGTGGATGCGGTGCAGGCGGTGGACGAGGGCGTGGGCCAGGTGCTCGCCGCCATCGCGCGCAAAGGTGGCGTGGCGTTCGTGACCGCCGATCACGGCAACGCCGATGCCATGCTGGCGCCCGACGGCAGCCCGCACACCGCGCACACGACCGCGCCGGTGCCCTTCGCGTTGGTGGACGAGACGGGCTGCGGCCTGGCTCTGACGGGCGCGGACGGCAAGCTGGCCGATATCGCACCCACGCTGCTCGCGGCCATCGGCCTGCCGGCGCCCGCCGATATGACCGGTACCTGCCTGCTTGCCCGATAAGGGCCATATGGCTATAATCTTGCTTTTGCGTACTGAAGATGCGTCAGAGTGAAGGAAGCGTGACGTTTTGACACCATTAGTGATAGCGTTCCTGGTACTGCTCGTGCTCTCTGGAGTGGGCTTGGTCATTTTCATCCTCATGCATTCGGGCAAGGGGACGGGTATCTCCGATGCCATCGCCAGCTCCATGTACTCGACGCAGACCGGTACGAGCATCATCGAGAAGAACCTCGACCGCATCACCATCATCTGCGCTATCGTGTTCATGGTGTCGCTGCTGGTGCTGATGATCATCTTCCCCCACGGGTCTATCACCCAGGGGTAGCCTTTTTTCGGATGCGCGGTTGTCCGCGCTCGCGCATCTGCTAGAATATGTACGTTGCGGAAAGCATGTGTCGGAGTGGTGGAACGGCAGACACGCCAGCTTGAGGTGCTGGTGCCCATATATCGGGTGTGCGGGTTCAAATCCCGCCTCCGACACCAAAGAGATCAGAGCCGTCTTCGGGCGGCTTTTCTATTTCTCAGAGCGGCTGAGCGAGAGGATATCCCATGCAGCAGGCGCGCTACACCATAAGCTCCCATGCGCGTGCCATCGCGCGCGTGCTGGCGGTCGTATTCCTGCTGAACGTGGCGGTGGCGCTGGCGAAGCTCGTGTGGGGCATGGCCTCTCAGTCCATGTCCATGACAGCTGACGGCATCCATTCCCTGATCGATTCGCTGGGCAACGTGGTCGGGCTGGTCGGCATCTTCATCGCGGGCAGGCCCGCCGACAGCAGCCATCCGTATGGGCATGCCAAGTTCGAGCTGTTCGCCTCGCTCGTCATCGGATGCTTCCTGCTGGTGGCGGCCTACGAGGTCGGCTCAGGCGCTGTGGAGCGGCTCGCGTCAGGGGAGTACACCGCGGTGGTGTCGCCGGCGTCGTACGCCGTCATGGGCGCAACGCTGGCGGTGAACCTGTGCGTCACCACCTATGAGCGCCTGTGCGCGAAGCGCCTCTCGAGCCCTATCCTGGCGGCTGATGCCATGCATACGCTCTCCGATGTGCTCACGTCGGCCGGGGTCATCGTCGGGCTCGTGCTCGTGCAGATGGGCTTTCCCATGGCCGACCCTATCATGGCGCTGGTGGTGACGGTGTTCATCATCGCCTCGGCGGTGAGCGTGTTCCGCGGCTCGCTGCGCTGCCTGTCCGACCACTCGCAGCTGCCGCGCGAGCGCATCGTGGCGCTGGCGAAGGCGATACCCGGCGTGGTGGACGTGCACGCGGTCCGCTCGCGGGGCACCGAGGCCGAGGTGTACTGCGACCTGCATCTGCTGGTGGATCCGCAGATGACCGTGCTCGCCGCTCACACGCTGAGCGACCGCTTGGAAGCGACGCTCAAAGACGCCTTCCCGAGCATCGTAGAGGTGCTCGTGCACATCGAGCCATATGGCTTCGATGACGACGTTCAGGGCCGCATCCGCTGACATGCGCGACCGATCGCGATTTACCCCTTCCGCAGCCGCTGCGCTTCTGCTAATATATCGAACCGTTGCACGTTGGATCGCAGCGATGTGGGCCGTTAGCTCAGGGGGAGAGCATCACCTTGACACGGTGGGGGTCACAAGTTCAAATCTTGTACGGCCCACCATTTTGCATCTTGCATGTGACGGAGCGTTCTAGTATCATTAACGCTCGCAACGCGGACATGGCTCAGCTGGTAGAGCACCACCTTGCCAAGGTGGGGGTCGCGGGTT
>CAJTXX010000037.1 GCA_910584145.1 uncultured Eggerthellaceae bacterium
TTCGCTTGCCAATGGGCGTAGAGGGTCTTGGTGCCAGTGGTCGTCTTATCCCAGTCCTTGGCGCTCGTGCCGTCAGCGTTGAGGTACTTGGTGCCCCCCAATGCGGCATCGTACCAACCGTCTAACGTATAGCCGGTCTTCGAAGGTTTCTTGTAACCAGTAGGCTTTGGCATGGCGCTGCCATAAGTCGCCGTCACATCTGGATACGTTCCCGCCGTATTACCCGTGTTTTTGGGCTCCGGCCAGTTCGCATTGAATTGAACTGTATTGGTGTTGGACTTCCACTGCGCTGTTAGGGTTATGTCCCCAAATACTCCGCCATTAGAACCCGCCACTGAAAACTGCGTGTACTCTTTTCCATCGCCTTTACCGTCGTTTGCATATGCTGCTGCAATATTGCATGACTGCTTCCAATCAGCTTGAGGAGTCAGACTGACCTTCCATCCAACGAACTTATGGCCTGTTTTGTTCGTTTTCGGAGCACCAACAGTCAGGTTTTTCGTGCTCTCAGTGTATGTTCGAGTACTGCCGGAAAAACCTTCCGGCAATTGTGCATCTCCAAGATTTGCAAGTGTAATCGTTGAATTTATCGGAGCCCATATTGGAGTTACGAAGTATTCTCTATTTAAGGCAGCCGAAAAAGCACCCAAATCGCCGGATGAGAAAGTATGATTATTTTGCCAGTTCCTCTTACCCGCAGGGTCAGTGGATGAATAGACATATCCATCCTTGAGTTTGTATCCAGAAGGCGGTTGCACTGTATATTTAATTTTCAGATTACGAATTCCCGCTGAATTGTAATAGTATAAATAGACCGTATCGATTGTACTAACATGAAAACCTAAACCAAGATTATTGCCATCAGTTTCATTAAACCGATCGTTAAGCGTAGTGGTCGTCCCAGCGGGAATGCCATCCCAATCATATATGAACATTCGTGTAATAGCTCCACCATTTGGGTCTAAGAAACCTGTAGGTATAGCAGCACGAGCCTGGGCGCCTCCATCTATTGGACGAAGGGCAACTGTTTCATAGATGAAGAAATCGACATTGCCATTTAATCCACTACTCGGCGTGTCGCTTATAGATTGCTCAGCGAACCCTTCTGCTTCATTGACCAGTTGATCTAAGCCGCTCTCCTCATCAGAATCGTCTGCTGCGTCCTCCTCGACAGGCGACTCCACCTTATCGGCAGGAGCAACAGCCACGTTCGCTGTAGCGGCGGCGATGGTGCGGCCATCGAGGGTGAGGGTCGCGATCACGGGGGTGGTGCCGATCTGCTTGGCGACTACGGTGCGATTGTCAGTCACGCTCACGCAGGAGCGGTAGCTCGTCTGCACTTCTATGTCACCTGGAGCTTCTAGGTAGCCTCCTTGGAAGATGTCTGCTTGCTCGGTATCCCCTAGTTTCAGGTTGATGGTATCGGGAGCGGCCTTCACGCCGTAGGGCATGAGATGGTTGCCCGCTGCTGGTGCTCCGATGCTCCAAGCGTAAGCGCCATCCTCACGATAGGGCACATACACGCTCACACCGGCAGTGCCGGTGAGCGCGCTGGCTGCCACGTCTGCCACGGTGCCCATTGTTGCTAGCGTTGTAAGGTCAGAGCAATCGGCGAAGACCTCGTCGCCGATGGTTGCGACAGATGCGGGCAGGGTGAGGGCGGCGATGCCGCTTCCAGCGAATGCGCGAGAACCTATGGTGCGCATGCTCGCAGGTATGGCGAGGTCGGTAAGAGCTGTGCAGCCTTCGAAGGCGCTCGCACCGATGGATGTGATGGTGCCGGGCAGCACGAGCTCGGTGAGCTCGGTCTGGCCGCGGAACGCGCCGTCCTCGATGGTGGTGACGGTGTAGTCCACGCCATTGAGCGTCGCTTTCTCGACGATGGTCCGCGCGCCTGTTGCAGGAGCATCGCCAAGCCATTTCACCGAGAGGTGCCCGTCTTCCATGAGGGTGTAGACGAAGCCGCTCTCGTCTTTAGCGAGCGTCGTCGCATCTCCTGGCTCAGCAGGCTCTGCGAAGTGCGTGAACCCTGCTGCTTCCCAGGCGGCGCACTCTGTCGTGAGGACGGTCGCCTCGGCTATTACCTGCTGGTCGAACGCAGGCAAGGAGGTGCCATCGCTTGAGGCAGCGCCTGTGGCGATGCTCGCTATCGGGCCTGCTGCGATGATCGTGCGCAGGCTCTCATTCCCCCAGAAAGCGCCTTCGGCTATCTGGGTGCACTCCGGCGCGATGCTCGCGCTCGCACCGAGCGCAGGAGGTGCTGCTAGGAGCGTGAGGGTACCATCAGGCTCGCCGCTGTCGTTCTGGTTCTCGCTATATAGGATGCCGTTCCGAGCAGTCAGGCGCGTTGACGCCGCGCTCCCCTTCGGGAAAACGATGGCCGAAAGCTTGTTGCAACGGGAGAATGCGCAAGCAGGGACGGTGGCCAGGGAATAGGGGAGCACGGCTGCGCCCTCCATGCCCTCTGGAACGAGGAGGAGGTCAGTTGGCTCTCCGGCATCATCTTTGCCGAAGAGCATGCCGTTGTAAGAGATGAGGTGCTGATTGCCCTCAGCCACGCTCACAGACGCAGCATTCGGGAACAGCTGGAAGTAGGCCGGGTCGATGGACTCGACGCCAGCCGGTATGACGATGGAGGTTACGCCATGCGCCTTGTCGGCGTCGGCGTAGAAGTCGGTCGCATAGGGGTTTTGAGCAGAGTCTGCTCCGTTGAAGTCGTCGGCTCCGCCGACAGATCCGGCATGCACCGAATCTGCGGAAGCCTCCGCAGCAGCATCGCCGTTATGGGGTTCGGCCGGATCGGCAGCATCGCCGTTCTCGGCAGAGGTTAGATCAACGAACCCCCCCCCGCAACATTTTGGGTGCCGATGCTCGTTACTGCGTAGGCAGCGTCACCGGTGCTGATGCTCTCGGGGATGACGAGCTCGCCAGCCAAGCTGCTGTTGGCGATGCTGACCAGCGCGGCGGTGCCGGTGGCGTCGTCCACCGCGAACGACATGCCGCCGCAGGTGACGACCGTATGCGCGGCGCCCAGCTGCACGCTGGCCGACACGATGTCGATCTCGTCGCGCTCGGTTGCGGTTGCGCTCTCGCTTGCCGAAGTAGAGGATACAAGGGGTGCATCTTCGGGCTTCTGGACGGCAGAGGCGCTGCTCTGAGCGACCGCATCGCTGCTCGCGGCGCTCTGCTGGCTGGCCGACGATGCCTGCGCGCCGTCCAGCTTCACCGTCTGCGCGACGATGCCCTCTGGCTGCTCAGCAGGCGTGCTCTGCGGCGCGCCCTCATCGGCGACCGCTATGGTCGTAAGCGCCTGGGCCGGCATAAGGCCCACGGCCAGGGTCAGCGCGAGCGCAGAGCGCACCACGCCACCCCGCAGGGTGTGGTTCTGTTTCTTCATGAAAAGCTGTCCCTTGCTTTTCCGAGGCCGAAACCTCTAGTTTTTCCCAATGCACCATTTCTGGTTGCCTGCACATTAACAAGGCATTTTCAAAATCCGCAACCCCTAAGACAGCTTCCTAACGATTTCTTCACAGAATATACGAACATGCGTACCCTATTCATGCGCAGCTGGGATGCGTCTTCGATCAGCCGATCGCCAAACGAAGCACGGCTTCGCCTGCATTCTGGATGCTCCAAAGAGAGGTTCCTATATTCTGGATGTCATAACTTCTATCTAAAGATCAGTTGCAGGAAGATGCCGCCTCGCTCGGTACAAGGGCGACTATTCCGACACCCTCCGAAAGGAGCTCAGCGCCGAGGAGCCCATCGCGTGGGCCCCGCGACGGCTAGTGGGTGTTTATGGGGGCGCGGGCTGGGTCGATGGCGCCGGCTTCTATGAATACGCGGTACAGCTCGAGGCGGCGCTCGATCACCTCGGCGAGGCGGCGCACCGCTTCGGTCAGGTTCTCCGGGCTCTCGTAGCTGAAATTGATGCGCATGCTGTTCTTGCCGCCGCTGGCCGCCGGGTAGAACGAATCGCCGGGCACGTACGTCACGCCCGCGTCCAGCGCTTCGGCCAGCATGCTGCCGGTGTCAACGTACTCGGGCAGCGTCACCCAGATGAACAGGCCGCCCTCGGGGTGCGTCCACGTTGCCTCGGGCGGGAAGAATTCCTCCAGCGCAGCCAGCATCGCGTCGCGGCGCTCGGTGTACACGCTGATGAACCGCTGCAGCGTGCGCTGCCACGGCGTGTCGGTGAAGTAGTGCTGCACGATGGCCTGGTCGAGCGAACTGCCGCACAGGTCGGTGCCTTGCTTCACCAGTGAGAGCTTCGAGCGCACGTGCTGCGGCGCCACCACCCAACCCACGCGCAGGCCCGGTGCGAACACCTTCGATATGGTGCCCAGGTAGATCACCTGATCGTCCAGCGCTTTGCAGGGGATCTGGTGACCGCCCTCGAAGCGGATGCGGCCGTACGGGTCGTCCTCCACGATCAGGAAGCCGTACTCGTGCGACAGCTCCACCAGCCGGCGGCGGCGCTCCGGGCTCATAGTGACGCCGCTGGGGTTCTGGAAGTTGGGGATGACGTAGGCGAATTTCAGGCGCGGATTATTGCGGCCGATACGCTCGAGCTCGGCTTCCAGCAAGTCCATGCGCATGCCGTCGTGATCGCACTCGACGCAGTGCACGTCGGGCTCGTAGGCGCTGAATGCTTGCAGGGCGCCCAGGTACGTGGGACCCTCGGCGATGATGATATCGCCCGGGTCGATGAACGTCTTCCCGATGAGGTCGAGCGCCTCCTGCGCGCCGGAGGTCAGCAGCACGTTCTCGGGCTTGCAGCGGATGCCCACGTCGCGCACCAGGTCGCACACCACAGCGCGCATGCCCGGGCGGCCTTCGGTGGAGCCGTATTGCAGCGCCACCGCGCGCCCGGCCGCATCGGCCATAGCCGCTCTGGTGGCGCGGTCGACCTCGTCGGCCGGCAGCAGCCGCACGTCAGGCATGCCGCCCGACAGCGAGATCACGTCTTCGCGCGTGGCAGCGCTGAACAGGTCGCGCACCGGGCTGGAACGCATCTTGTGTATGCGTGTGGCAACCTTGTCGTCCGACTTGTCGAATTCCAGATGCGCTGTCATAGCCTACCGCCTGCCGCTCTCGCCGTTTTCGTATTCCGCAAGTATATCGCTCAAAAGCGCGAGCGCTCCGCTCACCGCCCTCAGCGCCACTATGTCGTCGAAGAAATTCACTTCGATGTGCGCCGTTGCTGCTTCCTGGTCTGTCCATGCGGTAGTTCCTACGAAGCGCTGCTGGGGTTCGGTGGCCGGGTCGCGCACCTGCGCATCTATGATGAGGTGCTCCAACAGGTGCGGAACGGGCGTGTGCTGCATGACGGCGCCGAACGTAGGGCCGCTGCTGTTGATGCACGTGTGCGCGGGGAGCGCCGGGCACCGCCGGCACGCCAGCTCGGCCAAGCGAGCATCGGTGAACCGCGGGGCATCCGGCGAGAGCGCCACTTCAAGGCTCAGCCGCCCCTTCCCCACCACGAGCTTCTGGATGCATGCCAAAGGGACGGAGCAAATGGCATCTTCTTCTAAGAGCGCCTCCGCTGAGGAGCATCGTTCAAAAGAAGATGCCATTTGCTCCGTCCCTTTGGCATGCCCCGGCCCTTTGATGCCTTTGGGTTCCTTGGCATCCCCTACGGTGCGCACAGGTTCCGTCATGCGTCGGTGGGAAGGTCGAGGGCGTCTACGTCGCGCGTGCCTTCGCCGGCAGAATCCGCTGCGCTCGACGAGCTGTCGATAGGAGCATCGGCCGAACCATCTGCGCTTTCCGGCACGCTGGTATCTGCCGCAGCGTCGGCGCCTTCTTGCGCTCCTACGCCTTCGCCACCGCTGCCCTGCGGCACATCGAGCGCGCCGGTGCTGGTATCGGAAGACTCGCCGGGTTGCAGCGCCAGCTCGCGCGTCAGGGCTGTCACCCCATCGCCCACGCCCGGCGTCAGCGTGCCCACGCCGAACACCTGGCTGAGCGCCGCCGCCAGCGTCCACGGCATATCGCTCAGCAGCGTACCCCAGAAATCGAACGAGCCATCGGTTATCGACAGCTCCTGGCGATCGAGCGAGAACCGGTAGCGGCCTTGGCCTTCCATGTTCCCGAACTTGAATGCGATGGTCTTGTCGGCGGGATCGATGGTGTATTTGTATGCCACCTCGTCGGTCAGGCGGATAGTATCCTCGGTTATCTCCACCTGCATGTCGGTGCCCTCGAGGCGCCAGGTGCCCACCATGTCGGCAGCGTCGTCGTAGGTGTACCAGCGGTTCAGCACGAACACCACGAGCAGCGCCGCGACACCGGCCATGAACAGGCCGAACAGCGCCCACATGATGCGGCGCACCACCTTCTTGCGCTGGCGTTTCTTGCGGCTGCGCTCGATCTGCGCGAGCCTCTCTTGGCGCTCCTGCCGGCGCGCTGGGTCGAGCGGCATCGATTGCGCGGCCGCCTCGTCGTCCTCGACGAGCGGCTGCGAGACTGGTTCCGCAACCGGCTCTGGTGCAACAGCGGGCATGAGCGCCGTTTCGGAAGGCGCCTCCGAAAACGGCTCCTCTTCCGCAGAAGATGCCATGCGCTTTGTCCCCTTGGCGGGTTTCGAGAGCTTGGCGCGCCTGAGGCGCTTGGAGCGGGTCTTCGCCTTCGGCTCGGGCGGTGGCTCTACCGGCTCGCTGCCGGCGGCCCATGCTTCCCAAGCGGCATCGTCGGCCATGTCGAACGCGGCATCGCCGGACGCCCCTGCTGCTTCGTCTATCTGTTGGGCGTCCTGCTCATGTTCCGCGTCTTTCCGCTGGAAGAGCATGCCTATTCAGGCTCGATCACCGTAAGGCCGCCCATGTAGGGCACCAGCGCCTCGGGCACGGTTATGGTGCCGTCGGCGTTCTGATAGTTCTCGATGATGGCCGCCATGCAGCGCCCCACGGCAAGACCGCTGCCGTTGAGGGTGTACAGCAGGCGCGTGCCCTTGAAGCTGTCGGGGTCGCGGTAGCGGATGTTCGCGCGGCGCGCCTGGAAGTCGGTGCAGCACGAGCAGCTGGATATCTCCTTGTAGCCCTCGTAGCTGGGCATCCACACCTCGACATCGTAGGTCTTGGCGGCGGAGAAGCCGATGTCGCCCGTGCACAGCGTGATCACGCGATACGGCAGCTCTAGCTTCTGGAGGATGTTCTCGGCGTCGGCCACCATGCTCTCCAGCTCGTCCCACGCCTGCTCGGGGGTAGCGTATTTCACCATCTCCACCTTGCTGAACTGGTGAACGCGGATGATGCCGCGCGTGTCGCGCCCGGCGCTGCCCGCCTCTTCGCGGAAGCACGGGGTGAAGGCGCAATAGCGCAGCGGGAGCTGGTCGGCGTCGAGTATCTCGCCTGCGTGCAAGTTCGTCAGCTGCACCTCGGCCGTGGGGATGAGGTACAGGCCCTCGGTGGTCTTGTACAGATCCTCTTCGAACTTCGGCAGCTGCGCGGTGCCCGTGAGCGTGGCCGCATTCGCCAGCGCCGGCACCCACCATTCTTTGTAGCCACGGCTCGTGTGCTGGTCGAGCATGAAGCTGATGAGCGCGCGCTCGAGCCGCGCACCCGCGCCGCCCAGCACGTAGAAGCGGCTCTCGGCCAGCTTCACGCCGCGCTCGCTGTCGATGATGCCCAGGTCGGCGCCCAGGTCCCAGTGCGGCTTGTCGCCGAAGTCGAACGTGCGGGGGGTGCCCCAGCGGCGCACTTCGGGGTTGTCGTTCTCGTCGGCGCCCACCGGGGTGGTGGCGTCTGGCATGTTCGGCGTGGCGAGCAGCATGTCGCGCAGGTCGGCATCGACCTGTTCGCGCACCTCGGCGGCGCGGTCGAGCTCTTCGTTGATGGCGCGCACGCGCTCCTTCGCCTGCTCGGCCTCGTCGGTGCGGCCCTCTTTCATCATCTGGCCGATCTGCTTCGACGCGCTATTGCGCTCGGCTTGGAGCGATTCCTCCTGCGTGATGGCCTCGCGGCGCTTCGCGTCCAGCGCGCTGAACGTCTCCGCGTCGAACGAGGTGTTGCGGTTCTTCATGGCCGTGCAGACGGCATCCAGGTTATCGCGGACGAACTTCACATCCAGCATGCAGGGCTCCTTCGTTAGGCTAACCGATTGATTATACCGCAGAGGTGCCGCAGGCCGCCCTGAAGCGAGCCGCGGAGCAGGGCGCCTGTAGCGGCGGGTGCGGAAGGTGCGGATGCCCCGCGCAGGCAGGCGATGCATGGGGTGTCCGTGCCGGGAATGCGGCGGGAATAGCGCGAGCGCTCCGTATTGGCCGACATGCAGGACGCCACAACGGCGATGCGGCGGAGCGCCGCAGCGGCAGCGATGCGGGCATCCGGCGCATCCATTCCCGATGCTGCGCGTTTCGCGGCAGGCATTCAACCTTGCTGTTCGCTGTGGTAGCATATGCGGGTACGAAAGCCACTAGACGCAGGTAGAACACAACACAGCGGCAGGATCGGATGCTCAGCCAGCAGATCATTCTCGAACGATATCGCGTGATCGAGCGCGCAGGACGCGGCGGATACGCCACGGTGCTGCACGCCTACGACACGCTGCTGAAGCGCGATGTGGCCATCAAGCAGATAGAGATATCGGCCGACGACCTAGAGCGCGCGCGGGCGCAGGCAAGCATGCGCGTGCGACCGAACGCCATCTTGCCGGACGGGCTGGAGGTCAGCGGCAACGCCGAGGTGCCGGACGACCCATCGTTCCTCGATCGGCGCGATGCGCGGAAGGCGAGCGGCCGCGGGCGCGGGCGCGCCTCCGCGGGCAGCCGACGCGGATCGTCCGAGCCAGCCGGCCGCGCAGGCACGAGCGCCAGTGCTGTGGGCACGCGCGAGATATCAGCGCTGGCCGGGCAGCTGCCGGGCGTCATCAGCGGCGCGGGCAACGTGCAGATCGGCGCAGTCGACGGCAATGGCGTCGAGCTCGACCTAGACGACCTGGTGCCCCTCGCGCCGCGCGAGGTGGGCAGCGACGAAGAGCTGCCGGTCATCAACATCGTGGACGGCACGCAATCGACCGTGCTACCGGTGCTCGACGCGGGCAGCAAGAAAGACCGGCGCCGTGCCGCGCGCGATTTCGGCTCGGCCGGCGCCTGTAGCGCGCGCGGACGCCGCTTCGCCGCCCCCGACGCCGACAGCCTCGACCCGGCCTTCTACGACAACATCCCCGGCCTGACCGAGGCGCGTTCCGCCGCGCACTTGAACGACGCGAACATCGTCACCGTGTACGACTGCGTGGTGGACGGCGGCTCCGTGTACGTCATCATGGAGTACGTGGAGGGCAAGACCCTCGCCCGCATCATGAACGACCTGCAGAACGACATAACGCTCGACATGGTGTCGGCCGTGTTCGACGCCGTATCGCACGCGCTGGAAGTGGCGCACGGCGCGAAGCTGCTGCACCTGGACATAAAGCCCGAGAACGTGATCGTCAGCAAGAAGGGCGACATCAAGGTGACCGACTTCGGCCTGTCCACCCTGATGGATTCGGGCGGCCACGGCACCACGGGCGGCGGTACCATCGGCTACATGCCGCTCGAGCAGATGCGTCGGCGCGCGCTCGACGTGCGCACCGACGAATGGGCGCTCGCCAGCCTGACCTACGAGATGCTGTCGGGCCAGAACCCCTTCCGTGCGAAAACGCTGCGCGAGGCTGAGGCCGCCATCGAGAACGCCGAGCTGGTGCTGCCGTCGCAGTGCTGGGCCGACATAGACGAGTCGGTGGACGACATCATCTTCCAAGCGCTCGACCCCGAGCCCGCGGGGCGCTTCGATACGGTGAAGGCGTTCGCGGGCAGCATGCGCTCGCTGCTGGGCGACGCGAAGGCCGGCAAGAAGCAGCTGGCGAAGGTGGTAGAGGGCGAGGCGCGCGCCGACGAGGAGGAAGCCGAGCACCGGGCGCCTCTCGGCGATGGCGTGCCGCTCATCGACAAGCTGGGGCCGCGCGGGGCGAACATCCTCATGCGCGTGTTCGCCGGACTGGCAGGCGCCATGATCGGGGCGCTGTCGCTCGTGAACTGCCGGTTCTCCGTGTCCGATCAGCTCGGGCTGCTCACCAGCGCGCCGATCGCGTTCTGGGCTATCCTGGCTGCCATCGTGGGCGTGTGCGCATGGAAGCCCCGCTTCGGCATGCCGGCAGCCTATGCTGCGTTCGGCATCATGCTGCTGTTCAACCACGCGTGGGCGCTCGGCTTCCTCGTCATAGCCGCCACCGGTGCGTGGTGGTGGTTCTTCGGGCGCTTCGGCGACGATATCTGCCTAGCTGTTATGCTGCAACCGCTGTTCGGCTCGTTCGGGTTCGCGGCGGTGGCACCCGTCATGGCGGCTGTCATGCTCGACATGCGCGATGCGCTGGCAGCGGCCGGGTTCGCGGCGGTCAGCGCCATCGCGTTCGCAGCGCTGGGAACGGGCGATTTGTGCATGTGGGACATAATGGCGAGTTTCCTGACAGCGGCAAATGCCGATATCGCCGGCAACACCATCACGCAGACGCTGATCTTGACGCTGTCGAACTCGGCCACCTGGCTGGTGGCTGCGAGCTGGGTGGCTGCGGCAACGGTGTTCTCGTGGCTGTGCCGGCGCGGCACGAAGGTGTTCGATGTGCTGGGCGCCTGCATCGCGGCCGCGCTGATAATAGCCGGCAGCATCGCCGATGTGCTCCTCGCGAATGCCCCGCTGATGCTGTTCAACCTGATGGCCGCCATCGTCTGCGGCGGCGCCGGCGTGATCTTAGCCGTACTGGAAGTCCCCGACCGCATCCGCCTCGAAGAAGGCGAATGGTAAGCAGTTAAGAGCCGGAGCGCAACTGGTTCGGCCGTTGCGGACTGAGACGGTTTTTGGTTGGTTCGACCTGTGGGGTTTTGGCAACTCAGTTCTGCGGCTCGTGGGTGTCAAAAATGTTTCACGTGAAACAATTCTGGAAGCACAGCACGGTTGAGCCCCAACCAAACAAGAATTGTTTCACGTGAAACATTTTTGCCGGTTGGGGCGTTAGGCCAGGAGGGCTGTTACTTTTCCTAAGAGGAGCTCGAAGCTTACTCCTCGGTCTTGGAAGTTAGGCTGTTTGCTGCTCACTATCATGGCGTCATGCACGAAGTCGCCGGCGAAGGCGGCGGCGTCAGCCAGCGAGCGGCCGGCCATGACGGCGGCTAGCACGCAGGAGGCGTACACGTCGCCCGTGCCGTGCAGCATGTAGGGCAGGAATTCGTTCGACACTTCTACGATACCGTCGCTGCCAGCGCTGCCGATGAAGTTGCGTATGACACCCTCACCCTCGCGCTGCACGCCCTTCAGCACCACGTGCTTCGCGCCGCGTGCCAAAAGCGCGCGCACTAAGCGCTCGGCCTCGGCATCGTCTATGTCGGTGCCGCCCCATTCCTCGCCGATGGGCTCATTCAAGATGATGGCCGCCTCAGTCAGATTCGGCGTGAGGATATCGGCATCGCACGCCAACTCCGCCATCGCCTCGCACAGCTCGGGCGTGTAGGTGGGGTACACCTTGCCGTGGTCGGCCATGACCGGGTCGACCATGCGCAGCGCGTCGGGGAATTCGCGATACAGCGAGCGGATGATCTCCACCTGCTCCGGCGCCCCGAGGAACCCCGAATACACCGCATCTATCTGCACGTCGATACCGCGCCATGCCGCCAGGTAGTCGCGCAGGATATCGGTGGTGTCATGCATGTACCAACCGGGGAATGCGGTATGCGACGAGAACAGGCCGGTGGGCACCGGGCACACGTCGCATCCCGCCGCCGACAGCACGGGGATGGCAACGCCCAGCGAGCACTTGCCGTAGCCGCACAGATCGTGCACCGCCGCTACGCGCGGGATGTAATCGGGAGTGCGCTGGTACAGCTGCTCCGCATTGCCGCCGCTGCGGGCACGCTGCCCGCTTAGTTCCACCTTGGTCGTCATGAACGCTCCTTCGCTTCCTCTTCCT
This sequence comes from uncultured Eggerthellaceae bacterium, assembly GCA_910584145.1. Lineage (GTDB taxonomy): Bacteria > Actinomycetota > Coriobacteriia > Coriobacteriales > Eggerthellaceae > Adlercreutzia_A. Next base: position 11,941 of record CAJTXX010000037.1, read on the forward strand.
CGATGCCCTCTTCGATGTCGTCGAGCAGCGACCATTCGTCTTCCTCGGGCTCTACCGTATGGTTGCGGAAGAGCTTGCGCGTCTTGCGCTCGAAGATGAAGCAGCAGATGATGCTGATGACGAGCCCCACCCCCACAAGCACCCCGATACCCGGGATGGTCTCGAAGAGGAAGTGATATATCTGCCCGAGATCGATGTTCTCCATGCCAGCCCCTCTCGCCCGCTACTGCTGCGCTCGGCGCTGCGGCCCGCTCGCTGACGGGCGCGGACGGCTGGTACCGGACTGCTGCATCTCCTGCACGATGCTCTGCGCCTGGCGGCGCATCTGCTCTTGGCGGCGCTCTTCGCGGCGGCGGCGCGCATCGCGCGTGACCGACTGGCGGTCGAGCTCCGCCGGGCGGACAGCGGCCTGCTGTTGGGCCGCCGCGGCGACAGGTCGCACCCCGCCGTACACCTCGTCAGCCGACGCCTTCGCCTGGCCATAGGGGATCACCGGCTGCTTCTTCGAGCGGCGCGGCTTCTCCTGCGCGTCGTCAGACTGGCGCCCGGCGCCGGCTTGGCGCGAACGCCCAGGTGTCTTCCTCGCAGACGCAGCCTTCACCTTGGGCTTAGGCGCCTCATCGCCCTCGTCGGCTATGCGCGGCGCTGTATCGTGCGAAGCGCGCGACAGATAGTCCTCCACATGTGCGAGCCGCTGCTCAAGCGCTTCGACGGTGGCGCGGTCCTTGCTGGCACGGCTGTTCATGCGCGCGAGCCAAACAGCCAGGAAGATGACGAGCACTGCCAGAATGCCCACACCGACCAGTATGAGCGTGTTCGATGATGAGAGGATATTCGACACGTGGCTTCCTAACTCTGCGGATCGTGGTTTTTGATTATACCCGCTGCGCAGAGCCCGGAAGGCGCAAAGTTATGGTAGTTCCGCAGCCCGGCTCGCTTTCCACGGCCATGCTGGCGGCGGAACCGAAGAAGCCGCGCAGGCGGTCGTGCACGTTCTTCGCCGCGATGCCCAGCCCCGTCTGCGAGTTCGGGTTCATGATGCGGGTGCGCTCCTCGTCGGTCATGCCGGTGCCATCGTCAGCCACCACCAGCAGCAGATCGTCGCCGTCGGCACGCACGCGCAGCGTCACGGTCAGCTTGCCCTCGGCGGGCATGGCATGCTTCACCGCGTTCTCAACCAGCGGTTGCAGCAGGAAGGGCGGCACCATGACGCTCTCGCCATCGGGCATCTCCAGCACGTCGGCGACGGCCTGCGGGCCCGACAACGAGCCGGCGTGGTCGTCGGCGTCGAGCACCAGTTCGAGCCGTTCGTCGCCGAAGCGCGCCACCTCGAAGGAGAAGTAGCGCGCGGTCTGCTGTATCTCGCGCTCGAGCGGGATGCGGTCCTGCGAATTCTCCAACGTAGAGCGGTAGAACACGGCGAACTCGCGCAGCAGCGTGCGGGCCTTCATGGGGTCGGTGCGGATGAACGATGCGATGGTGTTGATGGTGTTGAACAGGAAATGCGGGTTGATCTGGCTTTGCAGCATCTTCAGCTCCATCGCGGTGGCCAGCTCGCGCTGCGCCTCCATCTCCACGGCGGCGATCTGCGTGGAGAGCAGCTTGCCGAAGCCCTGCGCGATGGATTTCTGCGTCTCGGTGATCTTCTTCGCGCTGTCGAAGTAGAACTTCAGCGTGCCGCGTATCTCGCGCCCGGCGATGAGCGGCACCAGGATGGCGGCCTTGATGCGCGTGGCGCCTTCGGGGAAGCCTATCTCTTGCGGGGTGTACATCACGCGCGATTTGCCGTCGGCGATGGTGTCGTGGGTGGCCTGCGTGCGTATCTGCGCGCCGGCAGGGTTCTCGCTTTCCAGGTAGCCCGCGTAGCCTTGGATGGTCTGGCGATCGGTGATGGCCACGGCTATGGCGGCGGTGCTGGGCAGCAGCAGCTCGCAGATGCTCTGGGCGGAGCGGTTGGTCATGCCGCCCTGCATGAGGTCGATCATCTGGCTGGACAGTTGCAGCATCGATTCGGTCTGGCGCGCGCGCACCGAGTCGGGGTCCATGATGAGGCGGATGATGACAGCGACGCAGAGCGTGAAGATGATGCCCGCCACGGCCATCACCGGCAGCAGGTCGGTTATCGACATGGCCGTCCACACCATCACGCAGATAGCGAATATGGCCACCAGCACCATCAGCAGCTCGAGGCTGCGCACGCGCTGCGCACCGCTGCGCCTGCGCTTCTTATCCAGCGTTTCCATGCGTGCCTCCTTCGCGAGCCGCGACAGTCGTGCCGTTCACGATATCGGGAGCTGATCGAGCGCCATCATGATAGCAGCCACCATGAGAAAGCCGCTGAACAGGAAGCGCAAGGCGCGCTCGGGCACGCGGTCGATCAGACGGGCGCCTAAGAACGCGCCGGGCATGGTGCCGAGCGATACTAAGATGCCGGCCAGCCAGTCGACGTTGCCGAACGCCCCCTGCATGATGACACCGGGGATGGGCAGTATCACCACCGCGAGCAGCGACGTGCCCGAGGTCAGCCGCATGGGCAGGTGCAGCAGCTGCAACAGCATGGGCACCATGAGGAATCCGCCGCCAAGGCCGACATACCCCGACGCGACACCCGCTACCAGACCGATGCCCACGCCCTTGAGCAACATGCGGCGATCGACCTGAGGAGCGTCGCTGATCTGGCCGTCACCCGCATCCGCAGCTCCCGCACTTCTCCGCAACGATGTTTCACGTGAAACATCTTCAGTCCCGTTGTCGGGCGAACCTTCATGGATTCCTGCGCTTTCTTGCGAGAATGCTTCACGTGAAACATTCTCGACTCCGCAGGTACGGCCAGCCGGCATCGCGGAAGCTGAAGCGGAAGCGGGGACAGACGCAGGAGCAGGGATGGGTGCGGAGGCAGAAGCGGGCTTGGGCTTCATCTTCAGGGCCTTCTGGAACATGGTCACCGCTGAGTAGCCTATGACCAGCGTTGCTGCCACCATGATGGCCCAGTCGGGCGACACGCTGGCGAGCCACACGCCCAGGGGCGACGTGAGCGCGCCGCCCAGGCCCAGCGCCAGGCCCAGTTGCAGGATGCAGGTCTTCCGCCGGATATGCGAGATGCTGCCCGAGATGCCCGTCAGCATGACCGCGAACAGCGACGTAGCTGTGCACACGATGGGCGCCATGCCGAAGCCCAGCCGGAAAACAGGGATCATGATGGTACCGCCGCCGATGCCGAGCATGCCCGACAGCACGCCTATAGCGAGCCCCACCAGCAGGGCTGCGATCACCGTGGTCGCCGAGAGCATGGCTGCGCCCGCCTGCGCCTACGCCCGCCGCCGGGCCGCGCGACCGCTCAGGCTCTGGCCACATGCGCATCCGCCGCAGCAGAGGCTCGCACCACGCGCAGCGCCACGGCAGAGCATACCCCACGCGCACACGGCCCCGCCGACGCGCACGGCGCCGATGCTGCGACTGGCGGCACCCATGCTAGTCCGCCATATCCAAACGGATCTCGCTCGTCATGCCCGGGTCGATCGGCTGCGCCTTCGACAGCGGCCCCGCGTCGGGCACAGCGCGCTCTAGGTCGGGCGCTTGCTGCTCGGCGCTGAGCATCGGCGCGTCGGCAGGCACCTCGCCACCGGCCGCATCGCCCCGTTCCAGGCTCGAATTCACCACCGCTGAGGTGAGCATGCGATCAGATTCGAGCGCATCCATGATATCGGGCCATATGTACTGGAACTCGAAGTACTTCTTGCAGTTCTCCTGCGCATAGCGCGTCGCCTCGCCGGTGGCCACGCGCGCGGCGGCGCGGTACGCCTTCTTGTCGGGGCGCCCGAAGCTGCGCAGCAGCGCGGTCAGCCAGATGCGCCGCCGCAGCCCCTTCTCCAGGAATGGCCCCGGATACGGTTTCAGCGAATGCGGCGTTATCTTCTGGAGGTCTATCAGCGAGTTGCTGTATTCCATCTTGTCGTGCTCGTACATCCAACGGAAGATATCCTGCCGGAAGCGGTTGCCCTCGCTCTTGCTCGGCGGGGGCAGATGGCGCACGTGCCATTGGTTGTCGAACCAGATATCGCTGCCGTACATGCGCAGGTTCAGCATATAATCGAGGTCTTCGCCGCGCGGTATCCACGGGTCGAACGACAGCCGCTTGAACGCCTCTTTGTGCACCGCGAGGCACCCGCCGCACACATGGTTGCTGCGGCTGATGCGCGGGCCTTGCATGGCGCTGCGTATCCATTCGTTGAACACGCGGCCCTGCTGCCAGAAGCGGTTGTACCACTTGTCTTCCCATTTCGACAGGAAGCTGCCCTGGTCGTTCAGGTAATAGCCTGTTTTCGCCAGGATGGGGATGCCCTTCTTCGTCAGCTTGCCCAAGCCGTACATGGCTTTGCGCAGGAAGGCGGGGTCGTCGATGACCTCGTCGTCGTCGATGAACACGGCGGCGTCGAAGCCGAGCGTGTCGGCTAGCACCAGACCGAAGTTGCGCACAGCACCGTAGCCGCGCAGGCCTATCTGGGTGGTCACGCCGTCGATGCCCAGCTGGTCCATGCGCTGGCGCACGAGGCCGAGCTCCACCGCACCAGCCACGATGACGTTCAGCGCGGGGAACTGCGCGACGACGCGATGCACCTTCACCATCGCCTCGCCCTCTATGGCGTGATCAGCCGCCACCAGCAGCAGCACCACGCCCAGCCCCTCCACGTTCTGAAGCGATTCGAGGCAGCGCGCCAGCTCGCCGGGTTCGTTGATGTCGGTGGTGTGATCGTAATTGGCCACGATGCCCTTCGCCTCGCTGCGGCGACGGCTGGCGGTTATGAACGTCGGCACGATGACGACTGGGTTCAGTTTCATGCGCTTCTCTCTAGCGTCGGCTTGCAGAGCGTACATCGCAATTGTACCCCAGCGCTCCTGCGTGCTCTAGCCATCCGCCCCCTCGACCGGAAAGCGACTCCTTTTTGGGATTTTTTTACCCTAATGCGAACGAAAAGGGCTCGATCGGCCTCTTGTCGTATCGCCGCTTTTGCATTCGCCCAGTTCAGGGCACCGCTCCGTTTTGGGAAAAGCGCGAAAAGGGCTGGATCGTTCGCATTAGGGTAAAGAATCCCCAAAAAGGAGCGGAAAACGCATCCCCGAGCGATGCGACCCGCTTCGAGCGGGCTCCGGCCTAGAGCAGCGAAGGCCGCGCGGCCTTGCGCAAGAGAACGGCCCCGCACGACGAGCAAGCCGGATGCGAGGAAGAGCCAGCGAGCGTCCTTCCTGCTCGCTGGCTCTTCTGGTGTCGCGCCTGCCTGCTCGCCTTGCAGCGGGTGAGGCCGGCTACTCCTCCTCGGCCTTCCTCTTGCGGCGAGCGGCGGCGAGGTAGAGCACGCCTGCGGCGCCGCACGCGATGGCGGTGAGGCCAAGGGCAGCTGCTGCTTGGGCATCCCCTGTCTTGGCGAGCGCTTGCAGGCGGCGCACCACGCGCGAGGCGGTGTCATTCGGGCCCGGGTATGCCTGGGGCGCGAACCTCACCACCACGGTGGCGTCCTCGTTCGAGGTCACCGTGAGCTGGGAGGTCGTCTGGGCGCGCGTGCGGGTGCCGCGACTGTCGGTGATGCTCACCGATACCGGCTGGTACCCCACCTCGGGACGCAGGGTGAACGAAGCGGCCTGCCCGGCGCGCACGCGCACATCTCCTGACGGGCTTATGGTGCCGTGCCCCTCGCTCACCGCGTGTATGGTGATGGTGCGCCCATCGGGGATGATGGGGGTGTCCGGGTCGTCGGGCCCATCGGGCTTGTCGGGGTCGTCCGGGCCATCCGGCTCGTCGGGGCCTTTGGGCGGATCGTAGGCGAATGTCGCCTGCACATGCGTATCCTCGGTGACGCTCGGGTACAAGAAGCTGCCCCAGATGCGCTCAGGCGAGCTCGCCGCGCGGGCATCGCTCGCGCGGCCGAGGGCGCCGAGGTATTCGACACCCGCCACGGTGAGCGAAGTGAGCTTGTAGTCGGATGCGCGCTCGCTGCCCTCGACCGGCAGCACCGACACTGTGATCGCGTCGCCGTAGGGCACCTTGTCGGCCGGCGCCGCGGTGAGCTCCCAGCCGCATTCCTCAGGCGTGAGGTTCTGCCCATAGGTGATATCGAGGTCGACATGCTCGATGAACGTGCCGTGCTCGAAGTAAGCGCGGACGACGATATCGGCATCGCCCGCGGTGATGGTGAGGCGGTGCCCCAGCACCGACACCTCCTGCGGAGCACCCGCGCCATAGGATATCGTCACACAGCGCAGCGTCGAGTTCGCACCCGGCATGAACACCACCGTGGCGCGCTCGCCGGGCGCGAGGGAGACGACCGGGTCGCCCGCCGCATCCACCGCATCAGACCCCTCGATGGCAACCGTGCCCTCACCGGTATACTGCGCCATGTCGCGGCCCACCTTAGCGGTGAGGGTGACCTTATCAGGCTCGGGCACGCTCGGCCCATCGGGCCCTTCGCCCGCCTTGCCGAAAATCACCACGAGCACATATGCCGCATCTCCGAGATAGGGAAGCTCTATCGTGCCGCCCGAAGAGGCGACGCCGGGGAGCTTTCCGCTCGCATCCTTGCCGGCAGTCTCGTCGTAGAGCTTGACCGAGGTGATGCGGCACCCCTCGGCAGGCGTGAGGGCGAACGCAGCCGCAGGGGCCCCTTTCGCCACCTGCGCGAAGGCCGGGGCCACCTCGCCCGGGCCCGCAGAGACTGCCCGGATGAGCGTGTTGCCCGCATCGGGCACCGGGGGCGTATAACCGCCCGTCTCGTAGAACACCACCCGCACGCGCGCGTCGGAGCGCACCGCATAGCTTTGCGAAACGGGGGTCGCATGCGCGCCTTCTATGCCGCCTATCGACGGGACGCTGCCTTGGCTGTCGGCCCGTTCGGCCAGATCGCCCTCCACCACCTCGAAGCGCGCAGCATACCCGCCGTACGGGATGGCGGTGAGCGAGAGCGTGCCATCGTGGTCCATGAGCACACGGGCGGGCGCGGCTCCGATCAGCTGGCCGTTGCGGGCAGCGGTGACGACGCCGCCTTGGCCGCCGCCTTCCGTCACCTGCTCGATAGCCACCTCGTGCTGCATGGCAGGCACCGGGTCATCAGGGTAGATGTACTCGCCGCCACCGGGGTTCTCGGGGTCGCGCTCGCACGCATCGAAGGCGACCGTGAGCTCTACCTTCGACGCCTCTGCGGGCACCTCTACATATAAGTAGGGCTTGAGGATGGTGCCCGCAGGAGCGGTAGCGCCACTCGGCAAGGGCAGCTCGCGCAGGTCGAGCGCGCGCTCCTGACGCACCCCGGCCCCGTCGGTCCAGCTCATCTTCGCCCACACCGCATACGACCCGGCGCACGGGCGCACCTCGAAGCGCTTCTGCTCCCCCGCGCCCACGACCGCGCGCACCGGCACGATGGCCCCGCCGACAGCTCCGTAGGTGCCGGCCTCATGCAGACGCTCTATGCGCGTCGTTATGAGGGTGCGCTCGGGAGCCACCGGGTCGGTCGAGCCGGCAGCGTCGCAGAAGGTGGCCTCTATCCGCGCATCTGCGCGCACCTGCGCTATCGCGTAGGTGAGGTTCGCAGCCACATCTTCCGTCACATCGGCGCCGTTGAGCGTCACTTTCAGCAGCCGGCAGCCCTCGTCAGGCACGAGCGTCACCATGAACGGCGCGCCCGGCGCCACCTGGATCTGCCCCGCAGGATGCGCCATGCCAGGGCCCGTGGACGACACCGTGACCCGATAGGGCTCCTCTGTCACCTGAGAGCCCGGGCTCTCCTTGAACGTGACCGCAACGGACATGTCGGCGCGCACGCTCAAGAGCGTGAGCGTATAGGTGCCGCCCGGCTGGCGCACGAGCTGCGCCGGCTTGCCGTTCACGAGCACCTCGTCGGGCGCGAACCCGGCATCTGGCACCACAGTGAACGTGATGTCCTCCCCCGTGCGCACGAGGAATTCGCCCGCGGGCGATATGACGCCGCCCGGCCCGGCCCACGCGCTCACCACATGCGTCGCGAGCGGGTCGCGCGGCCCGTCGGGCTCATCGGGGTCGGGCACGCCCGGGTCGGGGTCGACAGGCTCGGTGGGGCTCCCCACATGCTTGAAGTACGCCGTCAGGAAGAGCTCGTCTCCCGAGGCGGGCCGGTAAACCTCCAGATCGGCGAAGTTCGCGCCGAGCGATACGTGCTCGGTCGCCGAGGTGACGCGCGGGTTCTGCGCACCATCGGGCGCAGTGCCCAAGGTGGCGAAATCGAACGCGTACCCCGCATCGGGGATGAACGTATAGCGCACCGAGGTGCCGATGGGGTATGCCGCCGCATCGTCTGCCGGAGCCACGCGCCCGCCGGGCACGCTCGCCTCGCCCCAGCCGTCGATGCCATGCGGCATGCCCGCCTGACTCGTCACGGATACGAGGTCATCGTCGCCACCCGGCGGCGGGAACACCACCGCGAACACGCCGAGGGCCTCCACGCCCGATTCGTCTTCGCCGGGCACGCCCACGCGCGCCACCTTCCAGCCGCCTTCGTCAACCTCTACCTTCGCATCGGGCTCCGATACCTCGACCACGCGCCCTTCCTGTATGGACAGCACCCGCACAGGCCAGCCTTCCTCGACGCTCTGATCATGCAGGCGGATGGCGAGCTTCACCTTCGGCGGGGTTAGGAACACCGGCTTCTCAGGCGTGGCGCTCTCCGATACGAGGGATACGCTCGCGGCAGCGTCCATCACTTCGCCGCGGGCATACGGGTAGAGTTCCGCGCGCCCCTCGGGCCCGAGGTCTGACACGACGAGCTCGCTGTCCCACAGGCGCAGCGCCGTCACATCCACCACCGTAGGCTCGCTTGCCGCCTGCGCGTCAGCTTCGCGCTTGTCCCCCTTGCCGTTCGTGATCGTGCCGTAGATGTATTCGTTGCCGCAGAACACGTCTATCTCGTTCACGACGCTCTGCCCGAGGGCGTCTTTCACCGTGAGCACATACTTATAGAGGGTGTCTATCTGGTAGGTGTCGCTTTTGAGGTCGTAGGTCATGCGCATACCCGCACCCGCCGGCGCCGCCGTGGTGACGCGAGCCATCCGGTAGGGGCTGTCGGCCGGCTCGGGGGCATAGGTCTTAGTGGCGGTGTCATACACGAGGCGCGTCCATGCGTACTCGTAGGGAAGGCCGTCTGCCGCCCCCTTGATGTGCGAGCCACCCTCGGCCTCGGTCGTGAGGTAGCGGTCGGCGTCGGTGAGCGCATCGGGCGAGCGGAACACGATGCGCGCTGGCGTCGTCTCGGCAGCGAGGCTGCCCTTGACGGCGATGTTGACGTCGGTGCCGAGCTGCATGCCCTGCGACCCCTCCGAGCGCGGAGCGGTGCCGACATCGGTGCCGTACGGGTCGCTCGCCTGCGCTATCGCTGGGCACATCCCGAGCACCAGGCACGCCGCGAGGAGGACGGCTGCCACCTTGCGCGCTATCGTCGTATACGTGTTCCCCATGATGAGCTTCTTTCCCTTATGTCCCTTCACAGCGCGCCGCGTCGCGCGCTCTGCCCTGTCTTGTGCGCCCGCCTGCGAGAGGTGCTCGCAGGTGCTGCACGCGCTGCCGCTCATGCGGCTACGGCTATCGCCACTTTGGCGGCGGCTTGACCCACTTGCTCTTCGGTTGCCGGGTCGTATGCAGTAAAGAGCGCCGTGGCCGGGTAGGTGCCGGCCTTGAGCTCCACATCGAGCACGTCTTGCTGTATGTGGAAGTTCGGCTCGATGAGCTCGGTGGCGTAGACCTGCTCGCCGGTGTCGTCGAGCGTGATGGCTACGCGCATGAGGTAGCGGTTGCCCGGCACGTTCTCTATGCGCAGTTCCGCCGGGCTCGCCCCATCGGCGAGCTGGATGGTGCTCGCGATGGAGATGTTGAACATACCCTCGTCCACCACGCGGTCGAGCTCGGCTTGTATCTCTTCGGCCGTCTTGCCCTCAAGCTGGCCCGCCGTTCCCTCACGCGCGCTCTTGGCAGGCTGCCAGGTGAGCGCGAGCACGAGGGCTGTTACGAGGCAGGCGAGGATGAGGAGGAGCACGAGGATGACAGGCCAGCGGCGGCGTTTCTTCTCAGGTGGCATCTGGAGGTGCCTCGCCTGAGCCATCTGCGCCGCTGCCGCCTGCACGGCGGCCACCTGTTGGGCATGCGCCCACGCGTCAGCCGTGCCCGGGAACGCCCCCGGCGTGCCGGGAGGCGCCCCTTGGGAGCCCCGCATGCCAGCAACCGCGGGGCTTCCCATGCCATACGAGCGGACCGTAGCTCCTGGTGCGCCCGTGCGAGCTTGGGCGTGCGTTGCCTGTGCGTCCGGTCCTGCCATCCTGCGCTTCCCCTCTCCTCGCTTGCTGTCCGCTAGTTGCCCTGAGCGGTGGATGCCGCGCCCACGGTGTAGATGATCTTGAACGCCTCGTCAGCCTTCACCGGATCGGGATCTTGCGGGTTGTCCTTGTCGCCCAGCAGCACCGAGTCGTCGTTGACGTTCTTGAGCGCCGAGTTCTTGCCCTCGATGAGCAGGCCCATGATGGCGGGGATGTCGTCAGACACCTTGCGATCGACGATCCAGCCCGGCTCCTGCTTGGTGGTGACCGCATCGAACAGGCGCACGGCGTTATTGCCGCCCGACTTGTCACCTTCGTTCACGAGGTACTGCGTGGTGTTGTTCACCGCAGCAGCCGGCGTGAGCGTGAGCGCGAGGTCGCCCACTTTGTTCGGGCCGCCCGTAGTCGCAGTGCCATCCGCCGCTATCGCATCCACGAGCTCCCACTGGCCGTTGGAGTTGTCGGTGACCTCGATGCCCTTGATGGCGATGGGGTAGGTCGAGTAGTTCTCGATGCGGTAGCCCGTGATGCCGTTGGTGGCGAGGAGCGCGCCGGAGGCGTCCTGGTGCTTCATACCCGCGCTCGGGTGCATGATGTCAGTACCCGCCGCATCAGCCACGATGGTGATGTTGAGCGGCACGGCCACATTGATGTTGGTGACGACCGTCGCGATCTTCACATCGGTGGCCACCGTGTCGTTGTGCTTCTTCACGTACTCTTGCTGGTCGCCCACAGCCGTACCGTACTCATCTGCCGCGAATGCCGGGATGGCGCACCCAGCTGCCAGCGTTGCGGAGAGGGCTATCGCACCCAATACCTTGCTCGTCTTCTTCATGGCTTTATCCTCCTTGTATCCGAAGCCATTTGCCGT
>CAJTXX010000038.1 GCA_910584145.1 uncultured Eggerthellaceae bacterium
GCCGTTGGCCTTCTGGTCGATGGCCAAGCCCCAAGAGATGCTCGCGGGCTTCGCGTGCGCATACATGCGGGCCGCCGCGACGATCTTCTCCTCGGGCACGCCGCATATCTCGGCTGCCTTCGCCGGCGTCATGCCGCGCTCGGGGTCATTGATGCGCGCTTTCAGCTCGTCGAACCCGTAGCACCAGCAATCGACGTATTCCTTGTCGTAGAGGTCCTCGTTGATGATGACGCTGAGCAGCGCCATCGCCAGCGCCGTGTCGGTGCCAGCGCGCAGGCGCAGATGGATATCGGCGCGGCTGGCGAGCCAATTCATGCGCGGGTCGACCATGATGAGGCGCGTTCCGCGGCGCATCATGTCGATGACCGCATGCCCGAACAGGCCGTCGCCGTTCGACGACAGCGGCATCTTACCCCACATCACCAGGCATTCCGGCAGCTCATAGGCGGGGTCGTCGAAGCGGCCGGGCAACGCGCACGCATAGTCTATCTCGGGGTAGGCCGACCCGATGATATAGCTCGATGCCGCGAGCCGCGGGATGTAGCACGCATAGCCCGACTGCGTGTAGCAATAGTTCGGCGTGCCCAGCATGACGCTGCCGTAGGGGTTGAACGTGCCGCCCTCGCGCCCCGTGCCCGTGAAGCACACGCAGCTCTCGCGGCCGTATTCCTTCGTGATGCGGTCGTAGTTCTCCTTGATGATGGACACCGCCTCATCCCAGGTGCAGCGCTCCCAGGCATCGGCGTTGCCGCGGTCTTTCGGGTCGCGCTTCATGGGGTAGGTGATGCGCGCCGGGTTGTACAGGTAGTCCATCAGCGTGATGCAGCGGACGCACAGGCGCCCCTGCGTGACCGGATGGTTCTCGTCGCCCTCTACGCGGACGACCCTGTCCTCGCCGTCGGTGTAGACCTTCAACCCGCATCCGGTCGGGTGGCAGCCCGGCGCCGACCACGGCGACAGGCGCGTGACCGTCAGGCCATCCTCCTCGTAGCGCCACGGCTTGCCGAGGTCGTTCACATCGGAAAGGGTATCGAGCTTCACCGCCGGAGCAGCTTTCATCTGTTCCATTGACTCCCTCTTCTTTCTCCTCGTTGTCCCGAGAACGGGCTTTCGATCGGGCGGAGCGGTTGACGAGTTCCGCAGCGCCTAGAGAGAGTCTATGAGCGAGGATTAGTCCCCGTCATGCCCCACCGAGCCCGATTCTGGGGGTGAGGCGAGCGGGTGATGCCCGCGAGGGTGCACGTGCATGCCCGCCGGATCGAAACGGACATGCAGAATGGCATCTCAATCAGAGCTACGATGCGCAGCTACTCGTCTATCACCATGATGGGGTCGTCGCGGGTGACGACCTTCTTGGCGAAGATGGTGGCGCCCAGGCGCTCAGACACCAGCTCGGCCAACTCGTCGATGGCGGCTTGGAGGTCGTCTGCGCGCGCCAGGTCGACCGATTCCACGATCAGGAACGCCTTGCGCGAATCGTCGGTGAGCGCGGTGCGCTGACCGTCGCGCCAGTTCCAGCAGCGGCAGATGGCGCCCGCATCGTCGCGGTAGCAGAGCTCGCCTTCGAGCGTGGGCGCCTCTTCATCCTCGCCGAGCGCGATGAAGCTGTCGCCGCCCTCGGTGATCCCGAGGCGGATATCGCCCTGCATGGCGTCGATATCCTCGCCGCCCACCGGCAGCGCATATTTCAACGAGATGGTGTTGTAGATATCCACCGACGGGGTTATGGAGCCCACGGGGTTGCCCTTCAACACGCGCTTGAGCAGGTTCTCTACCGAGCAACGGGCGCCCTTCTTCGTCTTGAACCGCTGGTATGCGTCGCGCCACACCGCCACCACCGCATTCTGCGAGATGGTGTTGGAGGTCAGGTGCGCGTCAGCTACGCTGTTGGCCTGCGCGAGCGCTTGGCGGATGGCCTTCGCATCCTCTTCGGGCACCTCGTCGGCGCCCCGCATGCCGTGAGCCACCACGATGCCGATGCGGGCATCGGGGAACAGCTCCCAGAACGGCTCTTCGGTCACGAACTGCTTCATCGTCTTCTCCTTCCTGCGCACGATGGCGCTGCATAAAAAAGCACCCATCCGCTGCGCATCTTCAAAGGCCTAACGATGCGCACCCGATGAGTGCTCCCTCGCCTACCCGGCGGCAGGCTCTGTATCTTCGGAAGGACTATAGCACGCGAAGAGCGCTCAGAGCAACCGGTAGAGCATGACGCCGATGAACGCTCCCGCCGCGATTCCCGCGACGATCTTCAACGCCGCGCCGAGCACCGGATGGCGGCGCGCCAGGGCGCCGCGCTCGCGCACCTCGTCGAGCGCCTCACCACGCGAGAAGGCCACGATCTCGCTATAGGTGACCAGATCGTGCCGGCGCTTGATGCGCTCGATGGCAAGGGCGCATGCCATGCCTACCGCATACAGCGGCACGAACACCGCTGCTCCGGCGATGGTGCCCCGCGTCAGGTTCCCTCTGCCGGAGGGCTCGTCCCAGGCCGCCGACAGCCCCACGAAGAAGACGACCGCGAGCCCGATGGAGATGCACGTCGCCCACGTCAGCCAGGTCATCTTGCGCGTGTCGTCGGCCACCGTGCGCTCCATCGCCGCCGCGTCGCCCTTCACGAGCTCGTCCACCGATGTGCCGAACAGCTCGCTCAGGCGCAGCAGGCTCTCCACATCGGGGTATGTCTTGCCCGTCTCCCAGTTCGATATGGTCTGCCGCGACACATAGATGGCCGCCGCCACATCGTCTTGCGAGAACCCGAGCTGGCCGCGGCGTTCGCGTATCTGACGCGCTATCTCCATGTGGGGCGTGCTGCCTCCTACCTATCTCTCCGATGCGGGCAAGGCGCCGAACTTCTCCTCGATGCGCTTCAACCGCTGATTCGTGCTCTGGGCGATGAGCGTGAGCCCGATGCTGAGCAACGTCGTCGCCACCGCCAAGATAAGGATAAGGGTTATGAGCGCGCTCTGTGAGATCATCATGTCCTCCTCAAGGTCCATGCGGCCACCATACCCAGGCCGCTATCGAGCGCACATCCTACCACCGCACCGCGCCAACACTCCTCCATTCCCCCTGTCAAAAGTCTTTGACAACACCCCTGAACAGGCGATTCATATTAACACGAGCCACTCACCCAAAGGGACGTACCTGATGGGCTCCCCTGCGCATCAGGTCGAACGAGCATGGTCTTGCAGCGAGCGGAGGCGCTCTCGGCTGAAGAGCGAGGATTGAATCTGCATCTTCAGAAAAGGATCACTCCTCGCCCATGTCCTCGGGGACGATCTGCTCGTTCTCTTGGGTCTGCGCGATGCGCTGGGCTTGATCGGGTGTATGCCAGTCGCCCACGGCGCCCAGCACCACGCACAAGACGACCACCGCCACCACGGCGATGATGGCCCAGATGAGGCCGGGATGCTTCGCCTTCGAGCCCCGCGGCCCATCGGCATCGACCTCGAATTCCTGCATGGCCGGGAACTCGGGGTCGGTCGCAGAGGACTCCAGCACGAACGGCTCATCATCAGCGAGCGTATCGCGCTTCGCCGCTTCGGGATGCTCCTTCATGGCATCCTTGTATTCCTTGACCTGCTCGGCCTCACCGACGATCTTCTGGTTGAGGCGCTTATCCTCGTGAGCTGCCATCCGCCTTCTCCTCGCTCGTTCGCGCTACCTGATGCTCCCATTGTGAAGCACCGCATCATCCAGCAACGGCGCTTCAGAAAACTGATGACAATGCGATACCCGCACTGCACCCGGCACGCCAGCCAAACAACCCGCTACCAGCTGCACACTTGCTCTTTGGCGGCCTAGAAAGCGAGGAATTCCTGTGGCTGATCGCGGGCATTGGTGAGCCCTTGAAATCCGCGGCGTTCCTGGTGACGATGACCCCTGCGCCCTCCTTCTCGGCTACAGCTGCCACCAGCGCGTCCTCGATGTCGGTGAACCCGAGCGCCATGCCGCGCATGATGGCCTTCTCATCCAGTGACGCGAGCGTCACGAAGCCGAACAGCTTCGACACCGCTTCACGCCCAGCAGCCGCACCGCTGTTCTTCGGCACGACATAGAGGATGGGGTTCACTGCGTCGGTCGCGAGCAGCGAAGAGCTTCCCACTCTCGATAGCCTTCTCTTCAACACTGAGCGTGAGCTTCCTACTCATGGGTGAATTCGTTCCTCGATTTGTACGTATAAATGCGCATTATGAGACCACCGCCACAAAGAAAGCGATGTTGCCCATCACTTCTTCCAAGAGCGCTTGCTCAGCCTCTTTCTGCTCAGGTGAATGGGCGAACAAAGTGAGCATCCCTATCGAATTCTCAGAGGTCGGAAAAACGAGTATCTCGGAGTAATAGGCATAAGGTGCGCCCAGCTCTGCTACCGACTCCTCTTTGAAAAGACACCCGGGCGTCCCGCCGGAAAGGACGACGTCCTCCTTGCCTACGCTCCTCCACTCTTGCGGCGGCAGAGATAAGCGCTCGTCGAATATCGTCTCGCCAGAACCAGCACGGCCTTCAAGATAGGCTTTCGCCTCGTTGAAGGTGACGCCGCCATACCAGATCGCGCCAATGCCGTAAGAAGAGCCGTTCAACATGATGTGAGCGTCGCAGGTCTCAAGCTCGCGCCCATCTGCCATCTGCGTCGTATGGAGCGGATCCGATTTCCTGACCTCATATGTTTGGGAATCGAGTATGAAGAATTCCCCAACATCTACCTGGGAGGGAGCGCAGGCGACCAGCGAGAAGATTATCACCACAGTAAGGGCACAGGATAAGGTACAGTAACGCTTTCGACGCCGGTAAACATCGTCAGCCGAAGTCATGCGATGAAGCATACTGTCGCTCCAATCAAGCGTGAAAACAAATGTACATTATAACCCCTTGAACTTTTATGAAGCCGGCCGATGCGGTACCTGACGAGCACCATGCCGTCATTTCGGAACGACAGTTCGCAAAGTAATTACCGCAGGAGTTGGTCATGCCCTTATTCAGATTTTGATAAGTTGGATTGATGCTATATGTCCGCGTATTCGAAGCGTAAGCCTTGGTTCATGCGAAAGCATGTGAAGGTAAGCAGGCGACGACAAGCAGCACACAAAACAATAACGAAAACATCATTGCCGAGCTTTTTCGCAAGGTGCTCATTATGACATAATATGACTTATCAGTCGTAACGCTTCGGACACTGCCCTTTACTCTTGGCTCATGGAAGACAGGAGCCGACAGGACAGAATCGAGATGCTCGGGAACGAGATTCGTACTCGGCGAAAAGCCGTCGGGCTCTCGCAGGATATGCTCGGCCAGATGGTCGGGAACGGTCAGAGCTATATCCATCGCATCGAAGCCGGCAAGGTGAGCGTCGGCATGAACGCCCTCATCAAGATAGCAGATGCGCTCGATATCGAGGTGCGCGACCTGATCCTGTTCTAAGAGAAGAGGCTCTCAGCTTCCTCGTCGGGCATATATTCGAACAGATCGCCCGGTTGGCAATGAAGCGCCTCGCACATGCCATCCATGGTCGAGAAACGAATAGCCTTGATGCGCCCTGTCTTGATACGCGACACGTTCGTCGGCGATATCCCGACATGCTCAGCCAGCTCGTTCACAGACATCTTTCGGTCCGCAAGCACTCTATCCAATCTCGATATGATCGCCATACAGGACCTTAAACCGTATCGTCTGAATCTTGCTGCAACAAGACACCGTATTTGAATATAAAAGAAAGGCAAAAAGATGCTAGTGCTAGAAGAAAATTATTAACATTGAAATTAGCTGTTTCCGTTGTGCTATCCATCTCGACAATGACACTCGTATCTGCATTCGACAGCAAATCAACCGATAGATTGACAGGAATAAATAATTCAATAGTGATGAGAGCCAGAAAAATAAATCCAGCAATTTGAAATCTTTTAGCCTGCCTATACGTAAATGGCGACAATCCCTTTTTCACATCGGTAAGACCCAGAATAATAAGTATAAGGATTGTTTCTACAGCAACTCCATGAACCACTGCATAGAAAGCCGGTGCGGCAATCGCTTCAAATGGTTGGCTATATATTCCAACACCGATATATAGAGCATATGCAACCAAGAATAGAATAAAGAAGATTACAGCAACTATACGTAAAATAGAGCAAACCTTCTTTGTCTTTGATAGGATTACTTCTGTTTCTTTCATTTTCCTCCAAAAGAAGTTCCCTTCTGCTGTATCAAAATACAACAGAAGGGAATCACAGATTACATCTTCTATGCACCAATTCTAATGCAAAAAGTGCCATTCAGCCCTATCACAGTACAGCCATTCAGCGTTTCTGAACCTCCGAAAAATAGCATCTTACACCTCCCTTCTTCAATTCAAGCAGCCATTCTCCGAAACATTTTCTGGTAGAAAGATTTCATGAGCATGCAATACGGATCCTTCCCAGCAAGCGAACCTGTCGCATATACCGCTCGCGCTCGACATCCGCCACCGCACAGATAGCGAACCTCGCAACCGGAACAGCCATCTATCTCGTCGACCGCCACCGGCGCAAAGCTGCTCTGCTCAAGAGCTGCGCTAATATCGTCCTCAAGCGCATTGCCGATCCCATACTCCTCTCGATGCAACATATGGCATGGATATATATCCCCGTTCGCCGCGATGCTGACGCTTTTATTCCCAACACCGCACACTGAGCATGCCGAAATGTTTAGCCCGACTGGGTTCTTCTCGTCGAGATTGAATCCAGAAATGCTGCCCTCCAGCATCCCATCCGCCAAGCAAGAAAGAGACTCATCCGAAAGGAGCAATCCGCATACCTCGTCCTGTTCCGGTGCAGACAGCAAACTGTAATTCATCGTCGCACCCAAGTTCTGCGCGAGCAGCGCATGCGCTTGGATATCCATGATGTTCCCAGCATGGATCGTTGGGACGATGTGTGCGTGTATCCCTGCTTGCTGGATCCGGCGAACCGTATCGACCAGCGTATCGAAGCGCTGCTCACCGCGGATAAGCGCATCACTATCGGGCGACACCCCATCGAACGAGACACAGACCCGGTCAACATAAGCGTGAAGCTCACCCAAAACAACATCCTCAACACTGGTGCCATTGGTGAGAACATCTACATGCTCTATCCCACATGTTTCCTTTGCATACCGGACAAGCTCTGGAAGATCATCGCGAAGAAACGGCTCTCCACCAGACACGACAAGGCGTATCACCCCTGCCTTAGAGAGATTATCCAAAATGCGGCATGCCTCATCTAAAGAGACATCGCAAGCGATAGAAGCGCTATTAGCGGCCGAATAACATCCCGCGCAATGCAGGTTGCATTTCGAAGTAACGTGGAAATATGCCGTCCTCTCAAGAGGCCGGCATTCAGAGCCTCTCGAAAAACCACCTATCTTCAGATGCTGAAGGAGATTCTCGTCAACGGCTGCTATTTTCTCATCTGAAATATCTCCGTGGAGCATTTCGCGACAAATACGCGCTCCCTCCGGCGTCAGGCCGATCACATAGCCAGTCGACAAACTGACGACCATAGTAAAACGATCGACATCGAATAGAACCACATCATCTCCCAGTTGCATCCAGAATCCTTTCGGTTCACATATCTTATAAATATTATCTGTCGAAAAATGTTCAATTCATATCATATAAGTCATATTTTGTTTATTATCTATTGATATATTATAGCAATCCAATATTTATTATTGGATTTTTATCGTATCAGGCGTCGCGATTACTGAAGCTACGAGCAAATCGCATCTAAAAAGAATGGAGGGAGATTATGACTTAGCGAAACCAAAGAAAGTGAACCTGCTTTTCTAGCAACTTGTTTCGTTGATGATCATACGAGAAAGGGAGCATAATGATTGCTTCGGCAATATCCAGAAAAAAGTTTGCTATGGCAATTGGGGCTGGTCTTCTTGCAGCCGCGATGCTTGCACCAGCAGCTATCAGTCCCGCATACGCGGGTAATAACCACGGCGATTCGGATTACGGCTCCTACATCAATTACAATAGCGTGAGTTATACCGATGCACGTGGGAAATGGGATGACTCGTCTTCTTGGGATGCATGCGAAAGTGGCCCAAATCACAAGGTCGAAGTCTTTGCATCCAACACCAATTGGAGCCCGACCTATGTCGGAAGTAAGCAGTACTATTTCGGACGCGGCGCAAGCGGCCACCTCTCGAATTGGGTTTACGAGAGAGGCTATCCAAAAGCCCTCCTATGGTTCAGTGAGCCGAATTACAGCGGCACGATAAAAGGTGTATGGAGTCCCGATAGCGTCTAACCAACAAGCGCCTAGAACCAAGGTTGGTGCATTTCAACCTTGGTTCTAGATATCACACCTAATCAATTAAAGGAACACCTTATGTATCTCGAAATTGCGAAATACTGCAAAACTATCAAAGGCATTCCAATTCTCGATAATATAACATGCGGTTTTGAGCGAGGACGCATCTATGGACTTCAAGGTCAGAACGGCTCTGGAAAGACGATGCTACTCCGTGGCATATCAGGATTGATCTTTCCTTCATCTGGGTCAATAACTATTGAAAATAAACGACTCGGTAAGGATATTTCTTTTCCTAAGAGCCTCGGTTTACTTATCGAGCATCCTTCTTTCATTGGAAAATATTCTGGATTAAAAAATCTCCAGTTAATCGCAAGCCTCAAAGGCATTGCCACAGAATCCGATATTCGCTCATCACTCATCAAAATCGGACTTAACCCGGAAGATAAACGCCCTTACCGTAAATACTCGCTTGGAATGAAGCAACGCCTGGGCATTGCCTGCGCCATCATGGAAACGCCCGATATCATCCTGCTCGACGAGCCCACAAACGCGCTCGATCCTACGGGAATCGAACTTGCAGAAACCATCTTGATCGAAGCGAAACGAAATGGTGCGCTCATCATCATTGCCTGCCATGACCGCAACGAATTGCAGCGGTTCTCTGACGAGATCATCACATTGGCGGAGGGACGCATAATGGGAAGAGAGCTGGTCGAACATGAAACGGCCTAAACATAATAGAATAATTAGAATAACCCGCTTGATTGCCTGCTGTGCCATAACAATCTTGATTATCTTCTTCGTTGCTCATCGCATCTCAGTAGTTAACGCGATAACACTCCTAGAGCAAACAAGATTCTATTCGCCGGGAGAAGCCGTTCCTTATCCTGCAGCAGCTTCACAAACAGAAGAAGGCGGCAAAGCTGCGACCCTGACGGTTCTGAATAGCGCACTTTTAGATTATTCAGATCTGGCTCAGGTCCTTCCGTATTATGAAGACCCGTTTATTGAAGCGGGAAGCGCAACGGACGCAAAATTTCTCATCATCGATCTTCTCCTCTCTAACAATACATCCGAGATAGTTCCCTCTCCGTTACCATTTTTGTCTGTCAGCGAAAAAGCTTGGGGGAATGGCCCAGACCTCAGACTCCTACAGAGGATCAATCCCGACCTTGAATCTCTTCAATTAGCTCCCGGAGAAGAGGTTGACGTACTCGTACCCTTTGAAGCCATCGATACTCAATTCGGCTTCAATACATCAGCCTGGAATTCATTTGGTGAACGAGGCATGCAGCTCGTTTTATCGGGTTTCCCTGAAAAAACAGTGATCGCCCTCGGTAGCCTTCAAGACTTTGATGAATCTAGCCTAGTTATCCAATAAGGATCACAAAATGAAATCAGCGATACGTTTAGAATTGATTCGAGCCTTTAAAAACAAGTTATTCCTGTTTGCTTTAGCGGTAGGGCTCATCCTGGCTATAGCGAATGTGATTCTCATAGCTCTCCCCGCCTCGTTTTCGGAAGCAATGTGGGATGTCTCCCCCAGTTTCAAGACTCAGCAGCCACCCTCTTTCTTCTCACATTGGATCGGTTTGACACCGTTCACGATCACCACCTCAATTTTCTACTACATCCTTCCTCTTCTTGCTTGCATACCTTACGGTGCCAGCCTCTGTTCGGATATCACCTCTCGTTTTTCGAGCCAATTAGTCACCCGAGTTGGCCGATTGCGATACTTTACAGCAAAAGCGCTTTCCGCTTTTCTTGTCGCCGGCACAACGCTTGTCGTGCCTCTTTTTGTCAATATCGTTTTCGTTGCGTGCTTGTTACCTCAGATCATGCCCGGCCCCTCTACTCATCTGTATGCCGTTATGGCAAATTCTATGCTCGCTGACTTTTTTTATGAGCGCCCGTGGGCCTATATTTGGGTGTTCCTTGCTTTAACATTCTTCGGGGCAGGATTGTTCGGCCTACTCTCCACCACACTTTCTTTTTTTATTCATAATCCATTCATCGTAACGTTGGCACCCTTCCTGTTTTGTTTAGCATTGCAGTTTGCAACACAAGGAACGATTCTGGAAGGCTTCACTCCCCTAAATTCACTTCAACCTTCGCAGCCTTATCCAGCAGTTTTTTGGATCGTCATTTCATTGATGGTCCTGACATTTGTGCTTCTCGCCGTCGTCATTGCTCGCAAAGGAGCGTGTTACGAGGAGCTCGTCGAACATGATTAGATCTGTACGATATGAACTACAACGTATTATGGGAACGAATCGCGTTGCCCTTATTGCCGTTGCGTTGTTCTTCCTTTTTGCGCAATGCATCGCCATATCGAATCTCTCGTCTACTTTCTCCTGCGAATTGAATGGATCATTTACTGCAGGGGATATCATCGCTGCCATCAACAAAGGCACTCATCCAATCGACCCCTCTTTCCACCGGTTTTTCATATTGGATGCTGTATGGGCCGCTCCCTATTTTCTTCTCGGATATCTCGCATGCTCGGCATTTACGAAAGAGGCTAATCGCCAGGCCGCACAAATCGTTCCTCGCAGTGCATCACGCATACAGTGGATGGCTTCGAAGCTCATAAGCCTTTCTCTTATCGCCATTGCATGCGTCCTTCTAGAATTCTCGCTGGCGATACTGTTGGCGATTCTTTTCAATGGAAGTCCGTCGTTTATGCCATCTGAACAAGATGGTGCTGTTACTCTACCGCCCCAGTTTGAATTGTCCCTCCCTATCGTGAACTATCTTCTCATTGCAAGTTCATTCCTTGCATGTACATTACTATTCGCAGTAATCGCAGTTTGGAATCCTGTCGGATCGTATCTGCTTCTTATTGCTTTCGTTATCGCATCGGCCTATTTTGATTTTGCCCCTCTTTTTCTCAGTGCTTCTATGACTATTCGAAACTTCACCAGATCCGGCCCTTCTTTTACAGAACTATTTCTTGCTTGCATTATTTCGCTTCTTATTTCTGTTGTCACCGGATGCATCGCATCCCGCAGAATGGATTACAAATGACAAAGACGCACGGTTTTACGGCCACCAGCATCACTCTTGCTAAAGACACGGCACGTGGCTCCTTATTAACTCTGTTAGTAATATGTAGCCTTATAGCGGCTTGCATACCGCTCTGCGCATGCGCGCCAATAGCAAACCCTGCTATTGATCAGCGAGAGTATTACACCCAAAGAACGCCTGGAGAAACGATGGATGTCGAAGCCTTCTCGACAATCGACCTTCAGAACGAACCAATACTTCAGGCTGAACTTCTAAGCTACGATGTATATTCTTGCCTTCCGGACGGGTACGAAAAGAGCGACATCTACCTCTACGGCCCTGATCAAGAGCGATACAATAAAGAATACGGGCTGTACACCATCGATGATGCAGGCAACTTAAGTGAGGGATGGAGCTTAGTTGTCGCGCATATCCAATACAATAACAACAGCGATGTTGATTGCCGAGCCAGCTTGAGCAATGTCTTCGTCGCAGCTTTCGAAAATGGACAGGTCATCGAAAATGCGCCCGAGCTGGATTCATGGATCCTCAACGGCATAGAGACAAAAGAAGATTACTACCTTCCTACCATAAAGAAACAGAGCACGTCAGATTACTATGTTGGCATATTCATTCCAACTGAATGCCTATCTGCAGACATGATCCTCGTGATGGAACGTAAAAAGAACAGTGCGGATGAGTTCACCTATTTGGCATATTATCTCGGGGACCTCCAGTCACAGAAATCCGATGATCATAATCAAAATGTTTAACAGATGGGAATAACGATGCTTGCAACAAAACGTCCCTCTACGAATCGGGCAGCGTATCTTTTCATGCCCTTTCTAGACGGCTATTCAAAGGCATTGTTTGCTTT
This sequence comes from uncultured Eggerthellaceae bacterium, assembly GCA_910584145.1. Taxonomy (GTDB): domain Bacteria; phylum Actinomycetota; class Coriobacteriia; order Coriobacteriales; family Eggerthellaceae; genus Adlercreutzia_A. Next base: position 12,163 of record CAJTXX010000038.1, read on the forward strand.
TCTCCCTCTTATCTCGTATGCATATTTCCGTGAGCTGGTTAAAAACTGGCCTAATCTCACGACATTCGATTTATTCGTCTTTGCATATAACCCCTCTATAGGGTTACCTCTCATATGGTTTATCTGCCCTATCGTCACCATGATTATTCTTGCACGGATCTGGGGAGAACGCGCAAGCTATAACATTATCTGCAGAATGGGAACACGAACCCGTATTTGGTCGACTCATTTTATCGATATACTCATAATTGCTTTCTTCTGCTCTGTGATTGTGCATATATCTCTGTTCTTCATCGGCTTGGTTTTTATCGATATCCCTTTCGTTACCAGCGATCAAACAAGCATTTTTGCGAGATTTACTGGTGGTCAGACGCTAGAGAGTTTTTCCCCTTTTTCAACATTCGCCATCATGCTTCTCTACTCTTTCTTTGTCCTTGTATTTGTTAATTCATGCTTCATGCTGCTCTATTTCATATCGTCTGCCCTTCCGGCATTTATTCTTATCTCTCTTCTCAATTTTCCGTCTGTACATAAAACACATGCTATCGTTCACGATATCGTCAGCGGTTACGGCGGCGATTTGCTTGCTGTTAATCCGCTTTCGTATCTTTATGAGACAGCAAGTGTGTTTTATCCGAGCTGGCTACCAGGGCAGACGCATATGATTTGGTTTCTCGTGCTCATGATAGGCATCTCCCTTTTCCTTGGCTGGTTAGCAGTCCAAAGAAAACAATATCTCAAAGTACAATCGTCGTAATACTTAACAGCAAGGGGTAGTACAGAGGTCGCTCTTCAGTTCATTAAAACCCTGAATCAGACGTTGCGCGCCTTTAGATGGCGGCGGCAATCCCGTTCCGTTATGGGTCCGGCTTCGGTTCCTGCGAGCGATCGGAGCTTCGGTGATGCTGACACGCCTTCGAAATCCTCGGTGCGCATGCGAAGGAATGCGCCGGGCTGGATGGGAGCATCGCTCTCGAAAGCGTAGCGGTTGCAGGAGCGGTTGGCGCAGGGCACCGGCTCGGGCAGCATGCCATCGTCAGGCAGCCAGATCAGGTTGCGGATGCGCAGGCGGCGCATCGGTTCGCGCGGGGCCAGCACCTCCACCGGGTCTTTCTCGCTGAACCGGTTGCGGCACCGCACCGTCACCCGGAAGGCATCGCCGCACGGCTCGCAGCTCAACACGTCGGCCACATGCACCGTCTCCTTCGTGTAGCCCTCATGCACGCATTCCTGCTCGGCCTCGCCGAAGAAGAAACCGGTGCCATACGGCCGATGCGATATCGCCAGCAGCTCGTCAGCCACCTCCGCGGCCGGCTCGCCATCGAGCACGCGTCGATACGCGCCCACCACGGTGGCAACGTAGAACGCCTTCTTGTTGCGCCCTTCTATCTTGATGGAATCCACCCCGGCCGCCGCCAGCGCATCCAGATACGCCAGCATGTTCAAATCCTTAGCGTTCATGATGAGCGTGCCGCGGTCGGTCTGCTCGATGGGGAAATGCTCGCCGGGGCGCAGCTCCTCCTCGAGCGTGTAGTTCCACCGGCACGACTGCGAGCACGCGCCGCGGTTGCCGCTGCGCCCGGTGAGGTACGAGCTTATCAGGCACCGCCCCGACACCGCCATGCACATGGCGCCATGCGCGAACACCTCTATCTGCAAGCCGGGCGGAGCATCCTGCCGCAAGCGGGCGATATCGGAAAGCGACATCTCGCGGGCGCATACCACGCGCGATGCCCCTAGGCTGTGCCACACGCGCGCAGCTTCCGCATTCGCCACGCTGGCCTGCGTGGACACGTGCAGCTCCACGCGCGGCGCATGCTCGCGAGCCAGCGCGAACGCGCCCATATCGCCGATGATGAGCGCATCGGCCCCAGCGTCCTGCACCATGCGGAAATAGCTCGGCAGCACGTCCAGATCGTCCGCCATCATCAGCACGTTGCAGGTCACATGCACCTTCACGCCCCGCTCATGCGCGAACGCCACCGCACGCGCCAGCTCTTCAGCCGTGAAGTTGTCGGCCCGCGCCCGCATGCCGAACCGATCAGCCGCAAGATACACCGCATCGGCCCCGAAGGCCACCGCAGCGCGCAGCTGCTCCATCCCACCTGCGGGCGCTAGAAGCTCCATGTGCGCGCAGCCCTACGCTTTCGCCAGGCCGTCTACAGGGATGACCGCGCCCGAGATGTAGCTCGCCATGTCGGATGCCAGGAACAGGAAGGCATTCGCGATATCCTCCGGCTCGGCCATGCGGCCCAGCGGGATGGAGGCGATGAGCGGCTTGATGAGGTTATCGGGCAGCGCATCCACCATGTCGGTGTGGGTGATGCCCGGCGCCACCGCATTCACGCGGATGCCCACGGGCGCCAGCTCGCGCGCGAGCGACAGCGTCAGGCCGTTCACGGCGAACTTGGAGATGGGATAGGCGCTACCGGAAGGCTGCGCGTGCTTGCCCACCATCGACGAGGTGTTGATGATGCACCCGCTACCCTGCCCCTCCATGATGCGCGCAGCGGCCTGGCTGCACACGAACGTGGCAGTCAGGTTCAGATCCATCACCTTCTGGAACTCGTCGAGCGTGTAGTCGAGCAACGCCGTGCGCGAGCTCATGCCGGCGTTGTTGCACAGCACATCGAGCTTGCCGAACGCGGCCACCACCTGCTCGAACGCCTCCTGCACCGCAGCCGGGTCGTCGAGCGCGGGCGCGATGCCCATCACGCCGTCGGCGAGCCCCTCTTCGGCCAGCTTCGCCACGGCCGCGTCCGCCGTCTCCTGGCGCGAACCGGCCAGCGCCACCTTCGCGCCGTTCTTCAAGAACTCCCGTACGATCGCATACCCGATACCGCGCGTGCCGCCGGTGACGATCGCCACCTTCCCATCCAAGATGCCCATGATGCGCTCCTTCGTTGTTTTCGATAGATTCGCGTAATGATATCAGATGAACGTAAAACCAACGCCGAAGCAAAGCCCAACGGCTGCTCCCACCTCGCCTCGCGCGAGCGTGCAACGCCTACGTTGGCCGCTGCCGCAGCGCGGGAACCTGCGGCGCGCTCACGTGCTGCCACCGCACACCGCGCACGCGTTGCACCAGGAGCGCCGCCAAGAACAGCAGCACGCCGAACGTGGCCTGCCCCGCCGTGGTCTGCTGCCACGTGAACCCGGCTCCGAACGCCGTCTTTATGACCGGCGCCATGCCGCCGTAGCTGACCCCCGCCAAAAGCACCAGCACCGCGCTCGCTATCCTGCTCTTCACGCCTCGCTGCGCTCCGCTGATCGCCGCACCGCCGCCTCTCCTGAACCTAGATGTCCAGCGCAGCGTGGTATGCCTCGTAGATCGCCAGGCAGATGTTCGCGGGGCGCTGCGCATCGCCGATGATGCGCACGAAGGGGGCGCCATCGCGCAGGTCGTCCACGATGGCGCTGCGGCTGCGGCGCCCGATAGCGCAGATGGCCGTGCCGCCGAGCACCTGCTCGGCGCCGTCAGCATCCGCCACGCGCACGCCGCCTGCGCACACCGCCAGAGCGCGCGTGCCCACATGGATATCAACGCCAGCCGCTTCCAACTGCTCCAACAAGATGGGGCGGTTGCGTATGTTCGCATCGGGCGCCAGCTCTGGGCCCATTTCCACCAGGTGCGCCACCCGGCCCTGCTGCGCCATCAACAGCGCGCACTCGCATCCGGTGAGCCCGCCGCCGATCACCACCACCTCGCTACCAGGATCGGCAGCCTCCAGATACAGCTCATCTATGCCAACGACCCACGCGCCCTCCTCCACCGGGATGGGCAGGCGCAGCTCCTCAGAGCCCACCGCCACGATGAGCGCATCGGGCTTGAATACCTCGCAGAATGCGGCATCGACCGGTTGGTTCATGATGATATGCACGCCAGCCCGCTGGCACAGGCGCTCATAGGTGCGCGCCAGCTCGTACATGTCATGCTTGAACGGCAGCGCCTCCTCGGTGTTCAAGATGCCGCCCAGCCGCCCGCCAGCCTCGCAGAGCGTCACGTCATGCCCGCGCAGCGCAGCCGTGTGCGCCGCCTTCATGCCTGCGATGCCGCCGCCGGCCACCAGCACGCGGCGCGGATGCAGCACCGGCGCCACCTCAAAGCCCTCGAGCTCGCGCCCGATCAGCGGGTTCACCGCGCAACGGCGCGTCTGCGTCACCGGCCGCTCCGCCATGCACGCGAAGCAGCGCACGCATTTCACCACCTCGTCGCCGCGGTTCGCCATCACCTTGTTCGGCAGCTCAGGGTCGGCCAGAAGGCCGCGCGCCATCGCCACCACGTCAGCCTGCCCGCTAGCGATGATCTCCTCCATCTGCTGCGGGTCGGAAAGCCCGCCGATAGTAGCCACCGGCACGCTCACGCACTGCTTGATGCGCGCCGCCAACGGCACGTTCACGCCGTGCTCGCGGAACATCGACGGGTGCGTGATGGAGAAGCCGAACTGGTACGACCCCGCCGACACGTGGATCAAGTCCACCAGATCCTCCAGCGCCTGCGCGATGCAGCAGCCCTCCTCCACGTCGTAGCCGCCGTCGAACAGCTCGGCGCCGCTCATGCGCAGCTCGATGGGGAAGCGCAGCCCCACCGCCTGCCGCACCGCGCCCAGCACCTCGCGCGCGAACCGCACACGGCCCTCCAGCGAGCCGCCGTAGCCGTCCTCGCGCTTGTTGAAGAACGGCGACAGGAACTGGTTCAGCAGCCAGCCGTGGCCCGCATGCACCATGCACATCTGGAAGCCCGCGCGCTTCGCCAGCGTCGCCGCCTCCGCATACGATGCCACGATATCGGCGATCTGCTCAGCCGAGAGCGCCCGCACCGGCATGCCGTCGGGGCGCACACCGTCGCTCGGGCCCCACTGGCAGAGCTCGCCCTTCGCCTTCTTGTCCACCATGTACGTGCCGGCGTACTGCCCGGAATGCGACAGCTCGATGGACGCCACCGCGCCGTGACGCTTGATGCCGTCGGCCACATACGCGAACGCGCCCAGCTGCCCCGGCGTCGCCAGCGACAGATGCAGCATCTGCGAACCGTCGGTGTCGGGGTGCACCACCAGCTCGCTCACGGTGACGCTCGCTGCGCCGCCCTTCGCGCGCGCCTCGTAGAACCCCTGCGTGCGCGGCCCGGGCGTGCCCTCCGCGGTTATGTCGGTCGCCCCCATCGGCGCCGACGCCATGCGGTTGCGCAGCACCACATCTCCCAACGCGAGCGGTTTGCACAGGTTCGGATGATCGCGCTTCATACGGGCCTCCTGCCACGCCAGCTTATCTGATGCAGCCAGTGTAGCACCGCAGCGCCCCGCAACAGCGCTATCTTTTGAGCAGGAAATCGATCAGCTTCACGATCCTCACACCGTCGATCGTCTTCGGATAACGCCCGTCGCGCACCACGACCATCTTCGGGAATGCGTCTTTCACTGCCAACAAAGGTCTCAGCTCGCGCTCTTGCGTAGCCGGATCGAGCATGGTCTCAGTCACCTGTATATAGATGCGCTCGCCAGCTCGCTCAGCCACGAAGTCTATCCCACCGTCGCGCAACTTGCCCACGGATACCTCAAAACCGTCGTATCTCAGCTGGAGATAGACGATGTTCTCCAGCATACGGCCCTGATCGGTCCCCCGATACGAATCCAGGAAGGTGCGGATCGCCGGATCGACCACATAATGCTTCTTGTTCGTCTTCAAGAGGCTCTTGCCCTTTATGTCATAACGCCGCACCTCATAGAAAAGATACGCTTCGCGCAATGCGTTCATGTACGCATCCACGGTTTCGCTCGATATGCTCGAACCCTCCGCCCGGAGTGCACGCGATATGCTATGCGCCGAGCTCTCATTGCCAACGTTGTCTGCAAGGAAATCGCAGATGCGACGGAGCAGATCGGGGCTTCTCAGCGCCCTCCTCCCGCGACGCCGATCACGCTCGAGGATATCGCGCACGATGACCGTCTCCATCAATGAGCGGCAATAGATCCGGTGCTCTTCCTGATCGGGTGGCGAGAGCGCCAAGAAGGGGAAGCCACCATAATGCCGATATTCCTCGAATAGGCTCTCAAGCGTGACGATGGAGCCATCAGCAGCCTCTGCGATATCTGCCTTTCCGCTGCTCTCCGACCATGACATCCCGCGGAAGTCCAGGTACTCAGCGAACACGAGCGGTTGCATCTCTATCTCCACATAGCGACCCGACAATAAGGTCGATATCTCGCTCGAGAGGAGGAAGGCGTTCGAACCCGTCAGATAGATATCGCAGTCGAGGTCGACACGCAGCCCATTGATAGCGCGCTCCCAGCCTGTCACCTCTTGCAGCTCGTCAAAGAACAGGTATGGATGCCCCACTCCCTCTGCGCGCGCCCGCACGAGCGTATATAAGGTGCGATAGTCGTCGATCCCATCGAATTCCATCGACTCCATCTTGAAGGAGAGCAAACGCCTCTCTGGAATACCGCTCTTTGCGAGATGTTGGCGCATCATATCGAGCAGGGTGGATTTTCCGCAACGTCGAACACCGGTCACCACCTTCACCATATCTTTGTCCTGGAAGGCGATGAGCTGATCGAGATACCTTGCACGTGGGACCATCCGAACCCCTATCTTACGAGAGCGCGTGGTCGATCATTTTTAACATATTATATCGATAATATGCCTATTCGATGACTCATTTTCCTACATACCATTTTTCTGAACAGGATTATATAGCTATCTAACTGGCATTATGCAGATTCATAAACCGTGTGAAAAACTTTCAAAAAATGTAAGTTTTTCACATACGATTGTGCTAAACGCCCCGCCTGCCGCGACAGCCTGCGCGCCCGCGCGGTCAGGCCGCCGGCAGCGACGTCTGCATCTTGCGCAAACGGCGCATCTCCCACACGATGAACAGGCCCACCGTGAACACCGCCATGAAGTCCGATATGGGCGCGGCGAAATACAGCGCGTCCAGTCCGTCGAACTGCGGCGCGATATGCGGCAGCACCTGCGGCATGATGAACAGCAGCGGCATCAGGAACAGTATCTGGCGCGTCAGCGTCAAGAAGATGGACTTCGCCGGCTGCCCCGTCGCCTGGAAGTAATTCGCACCGACGATCTGGAACCCCACGAAAGGCAGCGCCAGGAACTGCACTTTCAGCGCGAACACCGTGAACGCCACCAGTCCCTCATCGCGTATGCCGAACGCATTGGCGATAGCATCAGGGAACAGCATGATAGCGCCCCATTCCACCACGCTGAACACCGTGGCCACCGCGATGCCCAACCACAGCGTCTTGCGCACGCGGGCGATCTTCTTCGCGCCGTAATTGAACCCGAGCAGCGGCTGCAACGCGATGGCGATGCCGATCAGCGGCATGACCGAGAACATGCCGATGCGGTTCACCACCCCGATCGACGCCAGCGCGTTCACCGTTCCGATGGCGCTCTGCGCGCCGTAGACCACCAGCTGGAAGTTCAGCGCGAAATTCACCGCCGCCATGCCCGCCTGCACGGCGAAGCTGGGGAATCCGTATGCCACGATGGTGCCGATCATGCGGCCGCGCGGCGCAAGATAGCGCCAGCGTATGCGCAGCGCCACATCCTTCGTGAAGAAGAAGTACGCCAGCACCGCCGCCGCCGAGCACGCCTGCCCAGCCAGCGTGGCGAACGCGCTGCCCGCCACGCCCCACCCGGCCACGATGACGAACCAGTAGTTGAAGCCGGTGGCCGCCACCAGCCCCAGCACCATCGTGCCCAGCGCCACGTTGGGCGAGCCGCACGTGCGGATGAAGTTGTTGACGCCCATGCCGATGCTCTGGAGCACGAAGCCGAAGCAGAGTATCTGTATGAACGTGCGGGCATAGGGACGCACCTCGTCGGTGGCGCTTGATGCGGTCAGCAGCGCGTCCATCAGCGCCGGCGTCGCTGCGGCAGCGGCCACCACCACCCACAGCACCACCGACAGCGTTATCACATTGCCGAGCGCCCGCTCGGCTGCCTCGCGCTTACCCTGCCCAAGACGCAGCGCCGCCAGCGCGTTGCCACCATTGCCGATCAGCATAGCCAGCGCCATGAACACGATCATGATAGGGTTCGCCACCGTCACCGCCGACAGGCCGATCTCGCCCACCGCATGCCCCAAGAACATGGAGTCGATCAGATTGTACGAGCCGTTCACCAGCATGCCCACCACCGAGGGGATGGCGAACTCCGCTATCAGGCGCCCGACGGGCTCGGTGCCCATGCGCGCCACGCGCGCATCCTTGCCGCCAGAGCCCGAGCGGCGAGCGCCCGCCGGCTCAGCGGGCGGCGCCGCTTCCGAGCCGCCCGAACCGCCCAGACCACCCGAACCAGCGTCCGCACCGCCGCCATCCCGCTCAGCCCGCAGAGGCTCCTCCACCGCCGCGGTCCGCTCTCGCTCCTGCTCCGTCATCCGCTCCCCCATGACTTACGCCCTAGCTCAAGTCGTCGATGGCCTCGGCCAGCGAGCGCACGATGTTGCGCCGGCTGAGCGTGCCTACCAGGCGCCCATCCTTCACCACCGGCACCTTCTTGATGCGCCGCTCCGCCAGCACGCGGCACACATCGTCGATAGGCGCGTCCTCATCCACCGAGATGACGCGCTTCGTGGCGATATCTGCCGCCTTCAGCTCCAGCAGATCGAGCAGGCGCTGCTTCATGGCCTCATCATCGGTGAAGCGGTAGAGGTTCATCGACGAATCGAAGAAGGAGATCTCGTTCTTGCCCAGATACGACGCCACATCGCCATCGGAGATGAACCCGGCCAGATCGCCCACAGCATTCACCACGGGAAGGCCGCTCGTGTCGTTGGCCGCCATCGTGCGTATCACCTCGCGCATGGTGGCGTCCTCCGCGATGCATACCGGCTCGCGCGTCATGGCATCACGCGCGCGATAATCGGTGTAGGGATCGAAGTCCTCGTCGCGCGTGGCATCCACGGTCACGCCGTCGAAGCCAGCCGCGTAGTCGGTCAGCTCGGCGCCCGCGGCCGTGCCGCCAGCCGCCTCAGCGCCCACCGGCGCCACCCCGCGCGCCTTCTTCGCATCGCGCACGAAGAACACGATGACAAGCCCCGCCAGCACCATCAGCGTGAACGTGGTCATGAACGCCATGTGGTCACCCGTGTACGCCTGCTCGAGCGGCGACGCGTCCGGCACGACCATCGGCGCCAGCGCCGAGATGGACACCAGCACCGCCGTGCCCAGCGACGCCGCCACCTGGTTCAGCGTGTTCGACACGCCCTGCGCATGCTGGATGACACTGTTGTCGAGCGAGTTCACGCCCCACGTGTTCAGCGGCGTCATCGTGAATTGCAGGCCCACCACCAGCACCGTGTACGTGATGGTCAGGTTCAAGAAGTTGCTGTCGATGCCCAGCCGCGCTAGACCCGACGCCCCGATGACCGCCACGATGACGCCCGGGATGACCACGCGACGCACGCCGAAGCGGTCGAACAGCCGGCCGCTCACCAGGCCCATCAGCGCGCCGATGAGCGCACCGGGCAGCATGGCCACGCCCGACATGGTGGCCGAGAAGCCCAGTACCCCTTGGATGTAGAGCGGCGTGATGACACCCGTGCCCATCAGGGCCGCCTGCACGATGACGATGATGATGACGGCCGTAGCGTACTTGCGCGTGCGCAGGATCCCCACCTGCAGCATCGGCTCAGGCAGCGTGAGCTGACGGCGCACGTACAGGCCGCACAGCACGAGCCCCACCGCGATTAGCCCGAGGGTCAGCAGCATATTGTCAGAGGAAGCGAACGTGGACAGCCCATACAGCACGCACACCAGCCCCACCGTGGACAGCACCACCGAGAGCTTGTCGAACGTCGTGCGCTTGAAATCGCCGTAGTCGCGCAGCACGAACACCGACAGCAAAATGACCACCACCGCCAGCGCCGTGGTGATGGCGAACAGCGCGCGCCAGCCCACCGTGTCCACCAGCAGACCCGCAAGCGATGGCCCCACCGCTGGCGCGAACCCGATGATCAGCCCGATGACGCCCATAGCCGTGCCGCGCTTCTCGCGCGGGAACACCAGCAAGATCACCGTGAACACCATCGGCATGGCCATGCCCGTGCACACCGCCTGCAGCACGCGACCCAGCAGCAGCACCCAGAAATTCGGCGCCAGCGTCGCCGCCAAGCTGCCCGCTGCGAAGATGACGAACGCGCTGATGAACAGCTGCCGGGTGCTGAACCGCCCGATCAGGAACGCGGACAGCGGGATGACCACCGCTTCCACCAGCGAGTAACCGCTCGTGAGCCACTGCACCGTGGTCGCGTCCACCTGCAAGTCGGCCATGATGGCCGGCAACGCTGGCGACAGCAGCGTCTGGTTCAGCACAGCTAAAAGGGTGCCAGCGAGCAGCACCCCTACCATCACCAAATCTTTACGGTCTACACCTAAAGCCATACGCTCTCCAACTCCTCAGATACGTTATCTTTTCGTTTTTGCGTAATTTCTTAGTATAACAAAAACGAAGTTGAGAAGTATATGGACTATCTGGCCCTTACGCCTCCGCGCAGATCGCAACAGGAGCTGCCCCCTCAGCGGTGC
>CAJTXX010000039.1 GCA_910584145.1 uncultured Eggerthellaceae bacterium
TTTCCGGTGCCAGAGACACGATCTTCATGTACTTCTTGTCGCGCAGCTCGCGGGCCACGGGCCCGAAGATGCGCGTACCGCGCGGCGTGCCGTCGTTGTTGATGAGCACGCACGCGTTCTGGTCGAACTTGATATAGCTGCCATCGGCGCGGCGGACTTCCTTCTTCACGCGCACGATGACGCAGCGCACAACCTCGCCCTTCTTGACGTTGCCATTCGGCTGCGCTTCCTTCACGGAGCACACGATGACATCGCCCAGGCCGGCGTAACGGCGCTTGCTGCCGCCCAGTACCTTGATGCACTGGACCCTGCGCGCGCCGGAATTGTCGGCCACGTTGAGCATGGATTGCATCTGGATCATGCTTTTCCTCCTTCTAATAGCGAAGCGTTGCCGCGCGCTATTTGGCCTTCTCGACGATCTTCGACAGGCGCCAGCGCTTCATCTTGGAAAGCGGGCGTGTCTCCATTATCTGCACGGTGTCGCCATTGCCGGCTTCGTTGTTCTCGTCGTGGGCGTGGTACTTCTTCGTGGTGGTGATCATCTTGCCGTAGATGGGATGGGGCTTGCGCTCCTCCACCACGACCACGATGGTCTTGTCGTTCGCATCGCTGACGACGACGCCCTGGCGAACCTTACGCTGATTCCTTGTTTCTGACATCTTCTGACTCCTTTACGCGCTAAGCTCGCGGGCACGCTGCTCGGTGAGGATGCGCGCGATGTCCTTCTTGACCTGCTGAACACGGGCTGTGTTATCCAGCTGGCTGGTGGCCATCTGGAAGCGCAGGTTGAAGAGCTCTGCGCGGGCGTCTTTGAGCTTCTCGGTCAAGTCTTCTGCAGAAAGCTCGCGGATCTCTGATGCTTTCATTTAGTCCTCCTGCTTCTGGCTCTCGCGAGTGACGATCTTGCACTTGATGGGCAGCTTCATGATCGCTAGGCGAAGCGCCTCGCGCGCCGTCTCGTCGTCAACTCCAGCTATCTCGAACATGATGCGGCCGGGCTTCACCACAGCCACCCATGCCTCGGGTGCGCCCTTGCCCTTACCCATGCGGGTCTCGGCCGGCTTCTTGGAGATGGGCTTGTCAGGGAAGATGCTGATCCACACCTTGCCGCCGCGCTTCATGTGGCGCGTCATGGCAACACGGGCAGCCTCTATCTGGCGGTTGGTGATCCAGTGGCGCTCCAGTGCCTGGATGCCGTACTCACCGTGATTCAGACGGGTACCGCCCTTGGCGTTGCCCTTCATGGAACCGCGCTGCACCTTGCGGTGCTTGACACGTTTAGGCATTAGCATTTATCTGCGACCTCCTTCGTTGCGCCCGCCGCGGTCGCCGCGACGCCCGCGCTGCGGACGGCTGGAACCCTCGAGCGCGGGCTCGGGGGCCTTCTGGCCGGGCAGCACGTCGCCGTGGTACACCCACACCTGAACGCCGATGGCGCCCATCTGGGTCCTCGCGGTGGCGAAGCCGTAGTCTATCTTGGCGCGCAGCGTCTGCAGCGGCACGCGACCCTCGCGGTACCACTCGCGGCGGCTCATCTCCGCGCCGCCGAGGCGGCCGGAGCACTGGATGCGGATGCCCTTGGCACCGGACTTGCGAGCGCTCTGAACAGCCTTGCGCATGGCGCGGCGGAAAGCCACGCGGCCTTCCAGCTGCTCGGCGACGCTCTGAGCGATGAGCTCAGCGTCCAGCTCGGGGCGGCGGATCTCCACCACGTTGATGGCGACGCTGCCGTTGGCCACCTTCTCCAGCTTCTTGCTGAGGGCGTCGATCTCGGCGCCCTTCTTGCCGATGACGATGCCGGGGCGAGCCGTGGTGATGGTGACGGTTATCTTGTCGCCTGCGCGCTCGATCTCCGTCTTGGACACAGCGGCGCGGGCCAGCTGCTTATCCAGGAACTTGCGGATGGCAAGATCGTTCTCCAGGGTCTCCTTGTAGTTCTTGTCGGCATACCAGCGGCTGCGCCAGTCTTCGGTGATGCCCAGGCGGAACCCGGTAGGGCTTACTTTCTGACCCATGCTTTACGCCTCCTCTCGCGGTGCGACGATGATCGTGATGTGGCTGGTGCGCTTGTTGATGCGGCTCGCGCTGCCCTTGGCGCGCGGGCGGATGCGCTTCAGCGTCGGGCCCTCGTCCACGAATGCCGTCTTCACGACCAGGTTGTCGGTGCGAAGGTGGTTGTTGTGCTCTGCGTTCGCCACGGCAGAGTTCAGGGTCTTCAGCACGGTCTCAGCGATAGCGCGCTCGCTGAACGCCAGTATCTCACGGGCGCTCTCGACGCCCTTGCCGCGGATGAGGTCCACGACGACGCGGGCCTTGCGAGGCGACACGCGGATGTACTTGGAAACTGCCTTAACTTCCATGATGCGCGCCTCCTATCGCTTTCCCTTGTCGGCAGAGTGCCCGCGGAAGGTGCGGGTGGGCGAGAATTCGCCCAGCTTGTGGCCGACCATGCTCTCAGTTACATATACCGGAACGTGCTTGCGGCCATCGTAGACGGCTATGGTGTGGCCCACCATTTCCGGGAAGATAGTGCTCGCGCGGCTCCATGTCTTGATGACGTTCTTCTCGCCTGCCTCGTTCATCGCCTGGATCCGACCGAGAAGGCGCGGCTCAACGAATGGGCCTTTTTTCAGACTTCTGCTCAACTTTTACTCCTCTTGCCGGTTACTTCTTGCGGCGCCTGATGATCAGACGGTTCGAAGCCTTCTTCTTGTTGCGGGTGCGATGACCCTTCGTGGGAACGCCCCACGGGGTGACGGGATGACGGCCAGAGGTCTTGTTCTTGCCCTCGCCGCCGCCGTGCGGGTGGTCGACCGGGTTCATGACCGTACCGCGGACGGTCGGGCGGATGCCCTTCCAGCGGTTGCGGCCCGCCTTGCCGATCTTGATGTTCGCGTGCTCGGCGTTGCCGACCTCGCCCACCGTAGCGCGGCAGGTGAGCAGCACGCGGCGCATCTCAGAGGAGGGCATGCGCAGGATGGCGTACTTGCCCTCCTTGCCCATCAGCTGGATGCTGGTGCCGGCGGAACGCGCCATGCTGGCGCCCTTGCCGGGCTGGAGCTCCACGCAGTGCACCAGGGTGCCCACGGGGATGTTCTCGAGCGGAAGCGCGTTACCGGGCTTGATGTCGGCCTCGGCGCCGCTGGTGACGATGTCGCCCACCTTCAGACCCTTCGGATGGATGATGTAGCGCTTCTCGCCATCCAGATAGTGCAGCAGCGCGATGCGCGCGGTGCGGTTGGGGTCGTACTCGATGGTGGCGACCTTCGCGGGTACGCCGTCCTTATCGCGCTTGAAGTCGATGATGCGGTAGCGGCGCTTCACTCCGCCACCCTTGTGGCGCGTGGTGATGCGCCCGTTGTTGTTGCGGCCCGCCTTGTTGGTCTTCTTCGCCAGGAGCGATTTCTCGGGCTTCGAGGTGGTTATCTCCTCGAAGTCGGAAACCGTCTGGAAGCGACGCCCAGGGCTGGTCGGCTTGTACTGCTTAACGCCCACGTTGTTCCCTTCTTCTGTGAAGCTGCTGTTCGCGCGCCTCTCCGCACACCAGCGGCTTCTTCCTACCTACGATGCAAGGCCATCGCCATCGTGCGGAGTAGAGGCTCTGCACGGCGACCCGGTCTTACAACGCGTCCGGGTGTGTCCATAGACAGCCAGACGCAAACGAAGATTTTAGCACAGGAATACCCCGAGTACGAGAAAAATTTCCAGCGTGCAGGCGGTGCGGGTTGCGAAGGATGCCTAGGAACGCACCGCACCGAGGTGAAGAGCTGATGGCGCGGGCTACGAGCTGCCGGATGTTCCGCACGGGATGGCTGTTGCGGGCTGGGGCGGTTTTGGGTGGTTCGACCTGTGGGTTTTTGGCAGCTTAGCTCTGCGGCTCGTGGGTGCCGGATGTTTCGCGTGAAACAGCGGCTGCGAATTGGTGCGGCCTTGGTTTATTCGACCTGTGGGGTTTTGGCAACTTAGTGCTGCGACCCTTGGGTGTCAAGAATGTTTCACGTGAAACGATTCAGAGTTGGTTGGGGCTCAACCGTGCTGTGCTTCCGGAATCGTTTCACGTGAAACATTCTTGCCGGTTGGGACGTTTTCAGCGCCCAGCGATGCGTGTGCACCGTTGCCGCCCGCGCAGCGGCGGGGTTGGCTAGCGGTGCTTCTTGCGCTTGGGGCGCGAAGGGCCGGGATTGCTCTTACTGGGGCGGATGAGGCACTGCGGGGCGTTCCCGATGAGGTCTTCTCGGTGGGCTTTGCGGAGGGCCTCTTCTACGAGCGCGCGGTTCTTGGGGTTGCGGTACTGGATGAGGGCTCGCTGCATGGCCTTCTCGTGCGAGGTCTTCGGCACGTAGATGGGGCGCATGGTGCGCGGATCGACGCCGGTGTAGTACATGGCGGTGGACATCGAACCGGGCGTGGGGTAGAAATCCTGCACCTGCTCGGGGTTGTAGCCCATGTCGCGGCAGAACTCGGCCAGCTCTATGGCCGCCTCGAGCGTGCTCCCCGGATGCGACGACATCAGGTACGGCACCAGGTACTGCTCTTTGCCGGCGCGCTCGCATTCGCGCTCGAACGCACGCGCGAATGCCTCGTATACCTCGTGGCTCGGCTTGCCCATGCACTCGAGCACCTGCTCCGACACATGCTCGGGCGCCACTCTCAGCTGACCGCTCACGTGGTGGCGCACCAGCTCGCGCAGGAAGGCGGGGTCGTCATCGAGCATCACATAGTCGAAGCGGATGCCAGAGCGCACGAACACCTTCTTCACCCCGGGCAGCTCGCGCAGGCGGCGCAGCAGCTCCACGTAGTCGCTGTGATCGACCTCGAGGTTCTTGCATGGCTTAGGCGACAGGCAGCGTTTGCGGGTGCACGCGCCATCGCGCAGCTGCTTGGCGCAAGCCGGGCGCCGGAAGTCGGCCGTGGGGCCACCCACATCGTGGATATACCCCTTGAAGGCGGGGTCGGCCGTCAGCAAGCGCGCCTCATCGAGCAGCGACTCATGGCTGCGCGACGACACCACGCGGCCCTGATGGAACGTCAGCGCGCAGAAGGCGCATTCGCCGAAGCAGCCGCGGCTGCTCGTCAGCGAGAAGCGCACCTCGGCGAGCGCCGGCACACCGCCCGCCGCATCGTAGCTCGGATGCCACGCACGCGCGAACGGCAGCCGGTACACCATATCCATCTCGTCGGTCGTCAGCGGCTCGGCGGGCGGGTTCTGCACCACGAACAGCGTATCGGAATACGGCTCTACCAGGCATTTCCCCGTTATGGCGTCGGAGTTCTCGTACTGCATGGCGAAGCTGCGCGCGAAGGCCAGCTTGTCGGAGCGCACCTCATCCCACGAGGGCAGCAGCTCGAAGTCGTAGACATGCTCAAGGCTCTTCGTGCGGTACACCGTGCCGGGGATGAACGTCAGATCGCTCACGGAGAGCCCCGCGTCCAGCGCCTCGGCGATGGCCACGATCGAATGCTCCCCCATGCCATACGACACCAGATCGGCGCCGGAATCGAGCAGGATGGAGCGCTTCAGCTTATCCGACCAGTAGTCGTAGTGCGCAAGGCGCCGCAACGACGCCTCTATGCCGCCGAGGATGATGGGCGCCTTCTTGAACGTGCGGCGGATAAGGTTGGCGTAGACCACCGCTGCGTGGTCAGGGCGCCGCCCGGTCTGCCCGCCGGGCGTGTAGGCGTCAGACGAGCGGCGACGGCGCGCCACCGTGTAGTGGTTCACCATCGAATCCATATTGCCCGCCGACACCAAGAAGCCCAGGCGCGGCTCGCCGAACTCCGCCACCGAAGCAGGGTCGTTCCAATCGGGCTGCGCCACGATGCCCACCCGGAAGCCCTTCGCCTCCAACAAGCGCGTGATGATGGCCATCCCGAACGAAGGGTGGTCGACGTAGGCATCCCCGCTCACGTAGACGAAATCGACCTGATCCCACCTCCGCTCCCGCGCCTCGGCGGCGCTGAGCGGCAGGAAGGCCGTTGTGGCAGGTATGGGCTCGCGCTCCATCATCCCAACGGCCCCGACCTCGGAATCTGCATGGCGGCGCTACTCGGCCGCCGGCTCCATCTCCTCTATGGTGGCGTTCTCGACCAGCCACTTGTTCGCCTTCAAGCGCTCGGCGCTCTCGCGCAGGGCGAAACCGCGCCCGGCTTGCTCCATCTGCTCGCGGAATGCCTTCGGGTTCATCTGCGGGTTCATGGCGGCGCACGTCTCCATGATGTCCTCGTCGGTGAGCGTGAGCTTCGCATGGCGGAACACGGCATCCAGCGCGAAGCCGGTCACCAGCAGCTGGCGTATCTGGAGCATCATCATCATGCCGAACTGCTGCTCGCCGCCATTCTCCTCCACGAACTCTTCCCAGTTCTTGCCCTGCTGTTGGAGCTGCGCGCGATACTGCGCGAGCAGGCTCTCGCGCATGGCCTCGTACGCTTCGTCGGCGATCTTACCCTCGAAGCGCTTCGCCACCTCGTCGGCGGCGAGCTGGCGCACATAGGCGTCGTACTGCTCGCGGCCGCGCATGTCCATCTGACGCGCGATGTCGCGGCGCAGCTCCGCCACGCCCTTGTAGAGCGGCATGTTCTTCTGCACCCAAGCGTCGTCTATCTCCGGCACTTCTTCCTTCTGGAATTCCAGCACCGTCACCTCGGCGTCCACCTTCTGCGTGATGGGGTTGAAGTCCTCGTCGAAATCGGGGCCGTCGAAGGTGAACTCCTTCGTCTCGCCCGCCTTCATGCCCATGATCTCTTTCTCGAAACCCTCGGGCATGTAGCCCTTTCCGGCCGTGTACGTGCGCCCGTCGGTGGAGAGCTGCTTCAGCTCCTTGCCGTTCTCGGTGGCCTTCATGGCTATCTTGATGTGATCGCCTTCCTGCACCGTGCGGTCGGCGCCGCCCGAGGTGTCGGCCACGTACGCCTTGTAGCGCTCGGCCATCTGCTCGAGCTCGGCGTCGATGGCGGCCTCGTCTATCTGGAACTTCGGCACCTTCAGGCTGACGGGCTCATACGACGACAGCTCGTAGGCCGGCTTCGGCTCCACCAAAAGCTCGAAGCGGAATTCCTGGCCGCGGCGCAGCGGGGTCTTGGCATCGGGCTTCGGCGGATACAGCGGCACCAGGTTCTTCGCGTCGAGCGCGAGCGGCACGAGCGCGTCCTGCGCACCAGCCTGCACGATGGAGTCGAGGTCCTTCACGCCCATCTGCTCCTCGACGAGCTGCGCCACAGACTTGTCGCGCTCGGGGCGCACGCCCATGCCCTGCGCGAAGGCCACCTGGGCTGCATCCAGCGCAGCCGTCACCTCAGCCGGTGTCGCGGTCGCCTGCAACAGCACCTTGCCGTCGGCTGCGTTCTTCTTGCTGACTTTCATACGTACCTCATTCTCTGCGTCGGTTCTGCTTGGTAGGAATTGTATCAGCAAGCAACGCGAGCACGCCCAGCGAACATCCCGAAGGAGCAAAGCGGACACCAGCGTCTCAAAATGAGAAGAGACGGCCGTCCTCGTCCGTCGAGCATCTCGGCGCGCGATGGTGCCGCATATCAGCTCCTTTGAGAGCAGGCGGGCATTTCGCAAGTGCCTTCTTCCCTTTCATGGGCACATGCGATATGATACGTTGTACGTACAACATCGGAGGTGGAACGTGGCTGATGCGATGGTGACAGGACGCATGTCCGCTCAAAAGAAGCTCGCTGGCACACGCGTGCTCGAAGGACTCGGCCTGACCACTTCGCAAGCCATAAACCAGCTTTTCGACTACCTCATCAACAACGGCGCGATGCCATGCTCCGAGAAGAAACAGAGGCATCTCAGCAAGAGCGACATAATCGAGGCGAAGCTGTTCGTCGACAGCATGTGGCGCCCCAACAGCTTCTCCGACATGCCCTACGCTGATATGAAGCGCCGCAAAGCAGCCGCGATGGGCTACACCATCCTCGATGCAGAATGAGGTATGTCGTCGATACGAATATCGTGCTCGATGCCATGCTCGGCAGAGATCCTTTCCGAGCTTCCGCCGCGCTGCTGCTCGAACTCGGCTACCTCAAAGAATTCGAGCTATGGATAGGCTCTTCGCAGCTGAGCGACCTCGTCTACTTCATATCCGATGGAGGGAAATCCTCTCTAGCAGCATATGCGCGCAACACGCTGGGCAAGCTCTGCGCCTGTGCCCACATCTACGCTACCTCAGAGGAAGACGTCCTCGCCATCACATCATCCACATGGAGCGACCTCGAAGATGCTCTCGTGTTCCAAACCGCGCTCCAGGTGCGAGCTGACGCTATCGTAACGCGCGACAAGACCGGCTTCGAGCGTTCGCATATCCCTGTGTTCGACTGCGAAGGGCTCTTCGCCCATATCGCCGGAACCCAGGGCATCGATTACGCCGAGATAGCCCTTTGACGATAGAAAAAGGCCCGGCAGCGGGGCTGTCGGGCCTTTCGGGTTTCCCAGGGTCGAGTGCGGGCTGTTCTAGCTCCACATCTCCGGGCGCACCAGCGTGGGGTCTTCGACGCGGTTGGGGAAGTAGTCCTCGCAGCCGCCTTCGCGGTACACATCCGCGGTGCAGCAGTGCAGGCCGCCGCCGAACGGGTACGCATCGCGCAGATCGCAGGGGATGACGTTCATGCCCAGCTTGTCCATCTGCTCCTGCTGATGCACCTCGCTGGCCTCCACGACCACCGTCTTGGGGTCGAGCACCAGGCAGTTCATCGACAGCCACACCGAGCTGTAGCACAGCGCCGGCGGCTCGGTATGCGCGGGCTGAGCCGCTTCCACGATCTGCCAGTCGTTCGCCTCGAAGATGGCGCGCTGCTCGGCCGGCAGCGGGCGGATGGGGTTGTTGATGATCAGACCCGGGCGCAGCGGCACGAACGTAGCGTCGATATGGATGGGATACGGGTCGCCCGGGAAGTTCACCGCGTGCACGCGCAGGTCGGGGTAGTAGCGCTGGAACCAATCCATCGCGGCACGGTTGGTGGTCAGGCCGTGCTGGATGAACAGGTCGCGGCCCATGCGCATCACGTCGGCAGCGTCCCACAGGGGCTCTACCTCGGTGGTGACAAAGTCCTTGTTGGCGGTGCGCACCAGGCGCTCTTCCAGGCTGATCTTCTCGTCGTAGTAGTTGTGCTTGTACGACTTATCAGTCAGGCGCGGGCGCGGCGCCTGCGTCCACTTGAATGAGGGGTCCTCCTCGAAGTACTGCTCCATCAACGGCCAGTAGGCCAGATACTCGAAGTAGCGGCAGCGGAAGCTGTTCGCAGCAGCCATGATCTCGTTGCCCACCGTCAACAGGATGTCGCGCGGAGGCATGCAGGTCATCATGGAATCGTTGCGGAAGTCGGGCGTGCCGATGGCCTGGTTCCACTGGAGCGGCGTCGGGCGGTCGACCTTGATGCCGCGACCCTCCAGGATCTTCACCAGGTTATCCAGGCACTCATTGCCGCGCTCCACCGTGTCGAGCGGGCGCAGGCCCCACATGCCGCGCATCTCGGAATCTACGGGCACCTTCTCCGACGTAGCCGGCTCCTCCGGCGGGATGACCGAATTATCGCAGCGGCCAACGATGACATGCTTCAGCGGATCCCAGTCGTTCCATGAATTCACGATCTTCGGCATGGATGGCTTCCTTTCTCTATCGCGTACACCAGCAGCGAAGATTATGCCACTTTTTCCGTTGCCGAGCAGCGAGAATACGGGGCATCCCGCCCCGAGAAGCGCAGGCGAGGCCGCTTCGGCAGAGCGGGCCGTGCGGCCTTACGCGATATGACCCAGGAAATCCTTCGTGCGCTGATGCTGCGGGTTGTCGAACACCTGCTCGGGAGTGCCCTCTTCCACGATCAGGCCGCCATCCATGAAGATGACGCGGTCGGCGACGTCACGGGCGAAGCCCATCTCGTGCGTCACCACGATCATGGTCATGCCGCCCTCGGCAAGGCCGCGCATGACGCCCAGCACGTCGCGCACGAGCTCCGGGTCGAGCGCGCTCGTGGCCTCGTCGAAGAGCATCACGTGCGGGTCCATCGCCAGCGCGCGCGCGATAGCCACGCGCTGCTGCTGACCGCCTGACAGCTCGGAGGGCTTGTAGTCCACCCGCTCGCCCAGGCCCACTTCCTCAAGCCGCGCGATGGCCACACGCTCAGCCTCTTCCGCCGAGCGTTTCAGCACCTTGCGCTGAGCCAGCATCACGTTCTTCTTGGCCGTCAGGTTCGGGAACAGGTTGAAGTTCTGGAACACCATGCCCAGCCGGCTGCGCACCTCGTTCAGGTTCGTATGCTTGTCGCATACGTCCACGTCCTCGAACCAGATGTGGCCCGCCGTGGGCGTCTCCAACCGGTTGATGCAGCGCAGCATGGTTGATTTGCCGCTGCCTGACGGCCCCAGCACCACCACCACCTCGCCGCGGTTCACCTCGAGGTTGATATCGCGCAGCACCGTGTTGTCGCCGAACGTCTTCTCCAGGTTCTGTATGCGGATGACAGGCTCAGACATCTTTCCCCCTCATCTTCGCGTACAGCGAATCGGATGCGATGGCCTGCGGCCCGTGGCTGAAACCCTCGCTCATGCGCATGGTCTGCGCCACGGCGGCCTCGCTGCCCTCGGCGGCTACCGCAGCCACGGTGCCCGACAGCGATGCCGGCGTCTTCTCCGGCAGGTTGTTCGTGCGGCGGTGCTTGGGGCGCCCGCTCACCAGGCGCTCTTCCATCACGTTGATGACCTTCGTCAGCGGGATGGTGACCACCAGGTAGAAGAACGCAGCCACGATGTAGGGCGTCACGTTGCCCGTGGCGGCGGTTATGGTCTTGGAGTACATCATGATCTCCATGACGCCCACCGCAGCGAGCAGCGAAGTGTCCTTGTACATCAGGATGAATTCGCTCGTCATGGTGGGGATGACCCGCCTGAACGTCTGCGGGATGATGACGAAGATCATGGTCTGCGCGCCGTTCATGCCGAGGCTGCGCGCCGCTTCGAACTGCCCCTTGTTGATCGACTGGATGCCCGCGCGGAATATCTCGGCCAGATACGCGCTGGAATTCATGACCAGCACGATGATGCCCAGCACGAAATTATCCATCTGGATGCCCAGCAGCGGCAGGCCGAAGAACGCGATGTATATCTGCAAGAACAGCGGTGTTCCGCGGATGATGTTGATATACGTGGAGCCGATGGCGCGCGAGACGGGGTTCTTCGCCATGCGCAGGAAGCTCCAGCACAGCCCTAGCGGGATAGCCAGCGGGAAGCTGATAGCCACCAGCGCGAGCGCCAGCAGCCAGCCCCAGAACACCGCGGGCACGGTGGTCACCACGATGGTGGGGTCGAAGAACAGATGCAGGAACTTGTTCGAGTTCCACGCCTGCACCCAGCCCTGATCGCCGAGCCACGACGCCAGCTCTTCTTGCGGGGTGGTGCCCGTCACCTGTATGGTCTTGCCGCCGTCGGGCAGATCGGCGGTGGTGCCGTCGGCGGTGGTGTAGGTGCCCGCCACGCTGTACGTGCCGCCCTCGGCCGGGAAGCGCGCGTTGTTCAGCTCGAGCATGACCATCGTGCCCGCCGGCGTGGGCTCCTCGAATGCGGCGGTCACGCTGGTGCCGTCTTCGGTGACGGTGCTGGGAAGGTTCAAGCGCGTGAGGCCATCAAGCACGGTGACGGTGGTGCCGTCAGTCGGCAGCGCCGACCCCTCAGGCAGCGTGATGGTGACGCTCGTCAGCTGCTCGTCGGCATCCGCCTGGCCCTGCCAGGTGATGCGGGTGTCGGTGGCGCCCATGATGCCGTCGGCGCCATCTTGGTTGCTCTTCGCTGTGAAGCGCTCGGTGGTCAGCGCGTGAGCCTGCACGGGCAGCGCACACGCGAGCAGCACCGCAGCCAAGAGCAAAAGGGCGAGGGAGACCCCCCGCCCTTTCGATATGTCAGCGAACCTACTCAGCGGACCCACCGAACCACTTGTTGTAGATCTCGTCGTACGTGCCGTTGGCCTTCAGAGCAGCCAGCGCCTCGTTCAGCTGCGCAGTCAGCCCCGGGTTGTCCTTGCTCACCACGATGGCGTACTGCTCGCCCGTGGGGATCTCGGCCATGATCTCCATGTCGGTGTAGGCGGTCTTCACGTAGTACTGCACCACCGGCAGGTCGGCCACGATCGCGTCAGCCTGGCTGCCCTGGAGCGCGGCGAACACCGCGGTCATCTCATCGTAGGGCACCACGTTGGCATCGGGGATGTTCTCGACAGCCCAGTCGTAGCCGGTCGTGCCGCTCTGGGTGGCGATGGTCTTGCCAGCCAGGTCGTCGATGTTGGTGAAGCCAGAGCCCGGCATGACCACGACGCCTTGGTTGGAGTCGATCAGCACGTCGGTGAAGTCGATCTCCTTCTTGCGGTCCTCGGTGACGGTGAAGCCGGACACGCCGACGTCAGCCTTGCCGCCCGCGCTGATCAGCGGGATAATGGTGTCGAACTTGGTGGACGGCAGGTACTCGGCCTCCAGGCCCATCTGCTCGGCCAGCGCCTTCATCAGGTCCACCTCGAAGCCCACGGCCTCTTCGCCTTCCAGGTTCTCGAACGGCGGGAAGTCCAGCGATGCGGCGACGGTCAGCTTGCCGTCGTTCACCAGTACAGCCTCGGTGGTCTCCTGCGCGCTCGAATCGGCGCTCGCGCTGGAGCTGGCTGCCGGCTGAGAGTTGCACCCGCTCAGCGCAACCGCTGCGACCAGCGCGAACGCTGCAGCAGCTATGCCAATCTTCTTGATCTTCATACGTATTCCCTTCCGAATCTCTCAGGTCGGCCCCGGCGCTCGCGCACCAGGGAAGCGATAAGCATACCGGTATATCGCTATCGTTTTGCCGGCATGCGCTGGTTTTCAAGCCAGCGGCAGGTGTCGGTTCCGGTGTAGGGAATGTACCAACAGTCCGGCGGCGCGCTTTTGTGCGATGCACCAAAAACACGTCTGTGCAATTGTACGATAGGACAAATAGGCGAATGCAATACCTGTTGAAAAGTCGTTTTAACAGGGATAACTATTTGTAAGAAATTACAACGGTACACGCCGAAGAACCCGCGAACGGCCGCTCAACGGGCGCTCGCCTATGCGCCCAAGCCCTCCGACAGGTCCATCTTCCGGGCGGCATCCATCTCGTGGGTACCCACGGGCGCCTCCTGCTCCAACGCGCGCGCCAGCACCTGCATGCGCTCCTCCACCTCCTCGATGATGGCTGAGCAGCGCCGCAGCTCCTCGCCCACGTCGAGGCCCGAAGTCTCGAACACAGCCTTGTATTTCAGGTCGTGCTCCAGGCTCGCCCAGAAGTCCATCGCTATGGTGCGTATCTGTATCTCCACGGGCACGCTCTGGCGGCCATTCAGGAAATACACCGGGATGCGCACGATCATATGCAAGCTGCGGTAGCCGTTGGGCTTGGGGTTCTTTATATAGTCCTTCACCGCCACCACCTCGAGGTCGTCTTGGTGCTCGAGGTAATGCAAGATGTCGTAGACGTCCTGCACGTAGCTGACGATGACGCGCAGGCCCGCTATATCCATGATGTAGCGCTCCATCGAGTCGAGCGTCTGGCTCTTGCCGTAGCGCCCCAGCTTCTCGAAGATGCTCGGCACGCTCTTCATGCGCGACTCGATATGGTGGATGGGGTTGCGGCTCTGGCGCAGCTTCAGGTCTTGGTCGAGCGTTTCCAGGCGCGTCTCCATCTGGCGCATGGCCGCGTGGTATTTCTGGAGGATGTCCTGCGCGGCGAATTCCAGCACCGTCAGCGAGTCGATGTCGCTCGACGTGAGCAGGCGGCCCTGGGTCAGCGTGCGCTTCACCGCAGCCGTGGCCACGTGCGGATGCTGATGGTAGGCCGCTGTCGCCCCGGTCAGTATCTCGCTCAATACGCTGCTGTTCGACATGCTCTGCCCCTGTATCCGGCGCCCCAACTGGCGGCTTTTCGGTCTTATTTCCGGCATATCGTACCCTAAACTGAAATTCTGCGTGCAAAGCGGGCGAACTTCCTTTAATATCTTTGGAGCTTGTTTTACGACGCGCTTTCGAACCTTCAATACACCATGCGTCATAGTTTGTCCGATGCAGCCTGCTGCTGGAAGCATGCTGCCGAAGAGATTGCGAGTTAAGATGCCAGCACCCACCATGACAGCTGAGCAGCGCGCTGCTGCCCTTGAGAAGGCCCGTATCGTTCGCGCTAAGCGTTCCGAGATCACCACGAAGCTTTCCCTGGGCACCATGAGCGCCGCCGATGCCCTGAAGAAGGTCGACGATCCGATCATCGGCCGCATGAAGGTGAAGTCTTTCATCAACGCTCTGCCCGGCTACGGCAAGGTGAAGACTGAGAAGCTGATGGAGGAGCTCGGCATTCCCGAGAGCCGTCGTCTCCAGGGTCTGGGTGCGAAGCAGATGGAGAACCTGAAGGCTGCCCTGAAGTAGCACCGGTTCGCGTAGATCGAGAAGGGCGCCTGCGGGCGCCCTTTTTGTTGCCCCGTCAGGTGCGCTTGTATTTGTTGAAGATGCTCTGGTGCTCTTTGGGACGAGGGATCTCCAGCAGGCGCGGCTCGAAGTCGAGCACTTCCCGCATGGTGGCATCCGGGGTGATGGTGACGCAGTCGCGCAGGCACACATCTGCGCACATGCCGCACTGGGTGCAGTCGGCGGCTTGGAATTCAAGATAGCGCATAGCGGGATCGGTTGGCTGGTCGAACTCGGCGTGCTTCAAGGCAGCGGTGGGGCAGAACAGCACGCAAAGGCCGCACCCCGAGCACGCTTCGGCGTCGATGGAGACGCTGCCGAAGCGCCGGCTGCCCAGCGGCTCGTCGAGCGCAGCCGCGTCTGGTGAAGCCGTCTCATCGCCGAAGCTGCTGGCTTCCAGCAGTCTGTCTATGAGGTGCATGTTCGCCTCAGCGGGGAACTGGGGCATCTTGCCGCTCTTGCCCGCGCCCAGGCGGTCTTTCAGCGTGCGCGGCTGCTGACCGCTGCCCAGCTTGTCGTCGATGGTCTTCTGGGCGACATTCCCCGCCACGGTGCGCAAATAGCGCCCGGTCTGCACCATCAGCCCGCGCCGGTCGGCACCGCGTATGTCGCGCTCGAAGGTGCCCGCGAGCTCGGGCGGGAATGCGGTCGAGCGGGTGACGATAGCCGGCACATCCAGCGCCTCGAACAGCTTCGCGGCGCTGTCCACGGTAGCGTCGATGGCCGGGCTGACCGCCCCGTACTTGCACGTAGCGCAGTCGCCGTCGATGAGCGCGATATCCTGCACCCCCGCGGCTGCCATGTCGGCGAACAACGTCTCGGTGACATGCGCCAGGCACGGCACCTCGCAGAACAGCTCCGGGTCGGCCTCGTGCTTCGACGCCTTCCGCGCGCAGGCGATGCACGCCACACCGCCCGCGCGCGCCACTGCCTGCAAGCCATCCGCCAGCACCTTCTGAGCTGGCGGGTCTTGCGCGGTTATGCAGCTCGTGGGGCAAACGCCCACGCAGGCGCCGCAGTTCACGCATGCGCCCCCGTCGATGCGCACCGCGTTGTCCTTGATGGTTATGGCCGCCGTGAAGCACACGTCCTCGCAGCGGCTGCACGCAGCGTTGCGGTTGCGCACCCGCACGCAGTGGTCCTCCTCGACCCTGAGCGGCGCCACCGTGAATAGCTCGGCATACTCCATCATCTCCGACAGCGCTGGCATGCTGCTACTCCCCCAGATAGCTCTCTTCGATGCGCGTCAGCTCGTCGGGCGTGTTCGCATTGATGAAGCACCCGCCGCGCGGCTCCACTTCGAGCACCCGCTGCTGGCTGAACTCGAACACCTGCACCTCGTCGTCGTCGAAGAACGACTGCGCGCGCTTCTCGCCGCGGTTGATGGCACGCAAGATGGCCGGCAGGCACACGTCGCGCCGGTACATCGCGTGGAACGGCTCGAAGCCGTGCTTATTCACCGGTATGACCACGTCAGCCCCGGTCTTCGCCATCTCGATCGACTCGGCGACCACTAGGCAAGGGCTGGCGAAGATCATGTCGCATGCCACGATGGCCACCAGCGGGTTCTGTGCGCTCAAGAGCGCCGTGTACAGGCCCGGCAGCGCGCCGCGGAAGTCGTAGGCATCGCGCACCAGGCGCGGGCGCGTGGGCACATCGAGCTGCTCCAGGAAGCCCAGGTCCTCCGGTTCGTTCGTGGTTATCACCAGCTCGTCGGCCACAGGCGACAGGCGCCGCACCAGCCGGCTTATCAGCGGTTGGCCCGCGAACGGCACAGTGGCCTTGCTGCGCCCCATGCGCCGGCTCTCGCCGCCGGCCTGGATGACCACCGACACCTTCGGCCGCACGAGATGCTCTTGCAGGAACGTGGCGATGCCTGCGATATCGGCCAGGTCGAACGCCGGGATGCCGTAGACCGCCGCCGCCTCGCGCGCACGGGGGATATCGGTTATCACCGCCACCGTGCTCTCGGTGGGCGTCTTGTCAGCTAGGTCGGCCGCGTGCACATCGTCGATATCGCGCTGATCGAGCGCGCCGACCTTCCCCATCTGTATGAAATCGGTGCCGAGCGGAAGGCCGCTTGCCGCCGCCTGCGCGAACGCCTCGGCCACCGCGGCGTCGGCCTCGTTGGCCGCGCGCATCAGCTCTATGGTGGGCAAGCCGCTCTTGCGATACCCCTCCACCACGATGATATCGTGCCCAGGCATGCTGCGCACGATCTCGGCGCATTCGACCTCGTGAGCAAGCGTCTTCACGCGGGCCATCTTCTCGGGCGAGGCTATCACCGTCTCGGTAGCACCGGCTTCGCGATGACGCCACGAGTCTTTCCCGGGATAATCTATCTCGAACTTGCTATGCGAATGATGCTTCACCGACCCCACGTCGCAGCCGCGCCTGGTGAGCTCGGCTATCAAGCGCTCGATCAGCGTCGTCTTGCCGGAGTTGTGCCGCCCGACGATTGCCACCGCCGGACTCGGGATGTTGACCATATACGCCTCCTGTGCAGCATTTCGCCCCATTATACGGGAAACGCGGCGCAGGCCGGCGGCGACCCCCTTGAGGCCGGCATGGCCCCGTGCGCAAGACCGGCGGACGAGAGGCTGCTGGTGGAGCTTACAGCTCGCGGCGGCCCTCTAGGGCGCGGCCGAGCGTCACCTCGTCGGCGAATTCGAGGTCGCCGCCGACGGGCAGGCCGCTGGCGGGGCGCGTCACCTTCACGCCTAGCGGCTTTATCAGGCGCGCGAGGTACGATGCCGTGGTCTCGCCCTCTATGTTGGGGTTCGTGGCCAGCACCACCTCGGAGATATCTTCGCGGCCGAGCCGGGCCATCAGCTCGGCGATGCGCAGGTCGTCAGGGCCGATGCCCTCCATGGGCGACAGCGCACCGCCTAGCACGTGATAGAGCCCGTCGAATGCGCCGGTCCGCTCGATGGGTGGGATGTCGCGCGGCTCGCTCACCACGCAGATCAGGGTAGCATCGCGCCGGTCGCTGGCGCATATCTCGCACAGCTCGGCTTGCGCGTAGTTGAAGCAGCGGCTGCAGAACCGCACGGTGTCCTTCACATCGCGGACGGCATCGGCCAACCGCAGCGCTTGGCCCCGGTCGGAGTTCAAGATGAAATACGCCATGCGCTGGGCCGACTTCGGTCCCACGCCCGGCAGGCGTTCGAGCTCGTCGAGCAGCTTCTGTATGGCCGGTGCGCTCTGCAAACCGCGATCCTCCTCCAGCGTCAGCTAGAACGGGAGGTTCATACCGCCCATGATGCCATTCATGCGGGCGTTGCTGGCCTCGGTGGCCTGGCGCAGCGCTTCGTTCACAGCGGCGACCACCATGTCTTGCAGCATCTCAGCATCTTCGGGGTCCATCGCCTCGGGGTCGATGACGATCGCCTTCACCTCCATGCCGCCGGTCACGGTGGCCTGCACCATGCCGCCGCCGGCCGTGGCGGTGAACTCCATGCCCGCTATCTCCTCCTGCGCGAGAGCGGCTTCACGCTGCATCTTCTGCGCCTGCTTCATCATCTTCTTCATGTCCATGATGGTTCCTTTCAGTCTGCTCGTCTGGTAGGTCTATGGTAGCTAATCGACCTGCTGGAAGGTGATGCCCTCGCCGAATGCGGCGGCCAGAGCATCGTTCAGCTGGTCGGGAGTGGGCTCGTCGGCCGCGGGTGCGGCGGATGGCGCGCTGGCGGCGGGAGCGGGCTCGTCCCACGGGGGCGCGTCGTTGGACGCAGGGGCAGGCGCGTCGTCGTAGGCCGACAGCGGCACCAGGTCGGGCTCAGGGAAGTCCGTTGGACCCGAGAAGGCATCCACCGGCTGCGCGGCGGCAGCGGCGGCCGGTTGCGGCTCGGCTGCTGGGCGCTGCGGCTGCGGCTCGGGCTGAGGCGCAGCGGCTGCCTGCACGACCGGCAAGGGCTCCACCACCTCGCCGGCCTGGGCCTTCACCAGCGTGAAGGGGATGCCGGGAGCGCCCGCCTTCGCAAGAGCGTCGGTTATGGCGTCGCGCACCTCGGGCTTCTGGCTCGCCTGGAAGGCGAAATCGGCATCGGCTGGGAACTGCACCATTATGTGGCCATCTTCCAGCTTGGGCTGCGCGTTCATCAGCAGCACGCCATAAGCTGCGGCCGTCTTCTTCAAGTGCGCCATGGCAGTCGACCACATCTGCGGGAGCTGCGCGGGCGCCAAGGATGCGCCGCCAGCAGCCGCCTGATCGGACTGCACCGCTGCGGCCGGAGCCTGCTCTGCCGGCTGCGCTGCCGTAGCCGGAGCTGCGCTCGCGGCGGCAGCGGGTTGCTGCTCCTGCTGCGGGGCCTGCTGCCGAGCCGCCGGTTGCGGCTGAGGCTGCGCCTCCACGACCGGCGCGGCCGCAACAGCCACCGCAGCCGCAGCCACGGGCGTCGCTTGCACCGGCGCGGCGGCAGGCGCACCAGCGCTGCGACCAGCCTCCAGCGCCTCCACGCGCTCGGCCAGCGCAGCCAGCGTCAGATCGGAATCGGGACGCACCATGCGCGTCAGCGCTATCTCGAACGACAGGCGCTGGTTCGTAGAGGTCTTCAGCTCGGCTATCAGGTCGCCCAGCACGCCCAGCATGTTCGCCAGACGATCCGGCCCGAACCAGGCCGATTCGCTCTCCAGCTCGCGCCGCGCAGCCTCCGACACTTCAAACGCCGTTTCCGCACCGGCGAGCTGCAACACGTACATATCGCGCATGTGCTCGGCGAGGTCTTGCGCGAACTGCGCCAGGTCGGCGCCTGTTTCCATATACTCGCTCGTCCAGCGGAACGCCGTCGCCACATCGCGCGTGCCGATGGCCTGCACGATATCGGCCAAGTCGCTGGAATCGACCGACCCCAGCATGCGCTCAGCCAGCTCAGCGGTGACGCTGCCGTCGCCGAAAGCGATCAGCTGCTCGAGCGAGGTCAGCGCGTCGCGCATGCCGCCGTCAGCGCGGTGGGCTATCAGATCGAGCGCGTCGCCGTCGTAGCTGATGCCCTCCATCTCGCAGATGGCGCCCAACCGGCTGACCAGCTCCTCGTTCGATATGCGCCGGAAATCGAAACGCTGGCAGCGCGAATGTATCGTCTCCGGCACCTTCTGCGGGTCGGTGGTGCACAGCACGAACACCACATGCTCCGGCGGCTCTTCCAACGTTTTCAGCAGCGCATTGAACGCCGCCGTCGACAGCATGTGGACCTCGTCGATGATGTAGACCTTGTAGCGCCCCCGCGTCGGCGCATAGTTCACGCGCCCGATGATCTCCTCGCGCACGTTCTCCACGCCCGTGCGGCTGGCGGCGTCCAGCTCGTATACGTCGGGGTGCTCGCCCGCTGCTACCAGCTCGCAATCCTCGCAAGTGCCGTCCGGGTCGGGCGTGGGGCCGTGCTCGCACAGCAGCGCCTTCGCCAGCAGGCGCGCCGTGGTGGTCTTGCCCGTGCCGCGCGGCCCGGTGAACAGGTACGCATGGCTGACCTTATCGGCGCCGATAGCGTTCTTCAACGTGCGCTCAATATGCTCCTGCCCCACAACGTCCTCGAATATCTGCGGACGGTATTTCCTATAAAGAGCCTCAGCCATGAGCCGCCTTTCGGAACGAGGACGCGAAAAACGCGCGCTTGCGGTAAGCAATCAGTATATTGCAATCACAGGCGGGGTGTGATCGAAACCAGGCTCCGGCGTACGAACACTGGCTCGCTCAACCGCCGACCCTTGTTCTTTTAATTGCATTCGAAATTACATTCGAGCTTCGAGCATGTTCTCCCTATACTTCTCCCTGTTGACCCTAATCACGGTTTCATCCAAATGAACTCTAGAAAGAATCGCGCCATAAGCATAGGAAAACTGCTCTATGGGCACGAGCATGAATTGCTCGCCCCCTTCTTCCCGCAAGAAGAAAGCCTTAGCATCTAGGTCTATCGGGCTCTCTTCGATGCTGGGAATAGATGTTCTAGAGGAAATCCTTGCGATATTCATTCCTTTGCTGCAGGGATCCGCGTCTATGACGATGCCACCTTTCGCACATGACCAGCTGCGCAACTTCACGATTCCCAACGAGGGGTCAATCTCACTTACGGGCCAGAGGGCCGGGAGCCATTCCTTGATCTGCACCTCGCACTCACTCCAGCTCGCTTCGCATTTGCTACGAACAGTTATGTCCCACCACCCATCATTTTTGCCTGTCGACTCGAAATAGGCGCATTGCGCGTACCCATCATTAGTCAGCCAAGTGAAATTACCACCTAGCCCCCACATATGGGCACGGGAATGCAATCCATCTTTTGGGAATAGATTATCCTCGATGAGCCTGGTGCCTTCAGGCATAAATGAAATAGGGGCAAAGTCAGCAAGATACGGATACGCACTCGTTTCAAATCTCCTCGATCCCACATTACCCCTATAGCCATATAGGAGCTTCTCCGACTCAACCGACTTCTCACGATACATGCAAGCATAAAAGGAGCCCAAATGCTAGAAATGATTCCTTGGTTAAGGAAGGCGCGCATATTAAAAGGACTGACGGCAAAGCAGCTTGCAGACAAGAGCAGCCTTTCTTTCAGCCTCATTCAACAAATAGAATCCGGAAATAGAGCCATGACCCGTGAATCCGAGGAAAAGATATCCAACGTCCTCGGATTCACCCAGAACGAAATACCTTTGGACTTCAATAGGCTTAGACGCGAGCTCACGAACCTCGAAGAAGATGGATCGAGCGACAACGGCTGGTGCCTTGCGCACTATTTGCTTGCAGATCGAAAGCGGGTTTGCATGCATTTTGAAAGGGTCTCAGACAGAATAGACAAGTTGAACATAGAAGAACTCGCCAAAAAGAACATGATGCCTTTATCCATTAAAAGCGCAAGGCAAGAAGTTGATTCCGATGAGGGATTGATTTCTATTGTCAGCCGAACAGACGGGGATCTCCCGGATATTCCTCCAT
>CAJTXX010000040.1 GCA_910584145.1 uncultured Eggerthellaceae bacterium
GCATGTATGCGCAGGCGAAGCCCGCGAGCATCTCTTGGGGCTTGGCCATCGACCAGAAGGCCAACGGCATGCAAGCGGGGCAGTGCATCCTCGACCTCATGGCCATAACGGGCAATGTCGATGTGCCGGGCGGCAATGTGCTGGGCGATGTGACCTCTGGCCTGAACGAGGTGGGCTTCGGCTTCGAGCGCGGCGTGGGCGACCTGGTGCAGAAGATGATCGGCCTGACGGAATATCCGGCTTACTGCAACCTCATCATGAACGCGCATGCCGACATGATGCTCAAGACGCTGGAGACCGGCGAGCCCTACCCGATCAAGTTCGGCATGTACTGCGGCAACAACCTCATGTCGTGCACCTCGGCCGAGCCGAGGCGCTGGCATGACGCCATCGTGAAGTCGCTGGAATTCTGCTTCACCATCGACACGTTCATGACGCCATCCGCTGAGGCATCGTGCGATGTGTTCCTGCCCTTGGCGGCCTCGGCCGAGCGCGAGGGCACCACGTTCACCCACTACGGCGCTTCGATGGGCATCAAGGGATTCTCGCAGGCGGCGACGCGCACCGGCGAGGCGCTCACCGACGCCGAGGCATGCTTCAAGCTGGGAAAGGCGCTGAACCCCCATTGGTGGGAGGACTACGATACCGTGGAGGATTTCATCGACCACCTGCGCCTGAGCAACAAGTTCAAGTTCCGCGACGTGGCGCCTGCGGTGTACGTGCAAGACGAGGTGACCTACCGCAAGAACGAATGCGGCAAGCTGCGCGGCGACGGCAAGGTGGGCTTCAACACCCCTACCGGGCGCATCGAGCTGTACTCGACCATCTTCCAGCAGTTCGACGACGACCCGCTGCCGTACTACGACGAGCCGCAGTACAGCCCGGCGAACACCCCGGAGCTGCTGGCGGAGTACCCCTTCGTGCTGACCACCGGGTCGCGCCCGTACGCGTTCTTCCATTCGGAGAATCGCCAGGTGCCCTTCTGCCGCGAGCTCAATCCCGACCCCATCGTCGAAGTGAACCCCAAAACGGCGAAGGCGCTCGGCATAGCCGACGGGCAGTGGTGCGAGATATGGAACCAGTTCGGAAGCTGCAAGCAGAAGGCCAAGCTGACCGAGACGGTGGACGAGAGCACCATCCATGCGCAGCATGCTTGGTGGTTCCCCGAGGAAGACGGCAACGAGCCGAACCTGTACGGCAACTTCCGCAGCAACATCAACAACCTGGTGCCCAACTTCCACTTCGGCAAGCTGGGATTCGGTGCGCCGTTCAAGTGCCTGCTGTGCAACATCAAGCCGATAGGGGAATGCCTCGACACCGACATGGATGAGGTCTGGCAGAAGTTCAAGAGGGAGGAGCAATAATGGCCGATGCGATGGGTCTGCTGATCGACTACGAATACTGCACGGGGTGCCAGAGCTGCGAGGTCACCTGCAAAGAGGAGCACAACTACCCAGTGGGCAAGTGGGGCATCCGCGTGCTCGAGGAAGGGCCGTGGGAGATAGAGGACGGCACGGGCGTGTTCGATTTCAACTACATCCCGGTGCCCACCGACCTGTGCGATCTGTGCGCCGGCCGTACCGCGCAGGGGCGCGAGCCGATGTGCGTGCACCATTGCCTGGCGAATGTCATCACCTACGGCCCTCTCGGGGAGCTGGCGCAGAAGATGAACGAGAAGGGCAAGCAGGTGCTGTGGCGCCCGCAGTACAAGCCGCTCGCTGCGAAGGGCCCGTTCGTGCCAACGAAGAAGAGCAATGCGGAGGGCGCTGCCGTGAAGGTGGAGGTGGAGGCCAACGAGAGCTGGTCGACCGCCGCGCATCGCCGCTCCGATGACGACCATTTCGAGATGGGCTTGGTGGAATAGCCGAGCGCTGCGGCGGGGCGACCCTAGACGCCCCGCCGTGCACCATCTGAGGCAGAGAGGACGCGAGATGAAGGACAACAGCCAGTTCGGGAAGTGCGCCTACATCCGCTACCGGGGCGGCGTGGCGGGCGAGGAGCCCATCGACGACCGCTCCGAGGGCGAGCCGGTGAAGGTGGTCTTGGGCGCCGGGCAGGTGGTGCCGGGGATAGAGGACGCCCTGAGCGAGATGCGCGCGGGCGAGGAGCGCGTGGTGCGCCTCGGGCCGGAAGAGGCATATGGCCGCCACGATCCCGACGGCGTGCAGACCTACCCGCGCACGATGTTCCCCTTCGGCGGCGAGCTCGAAGAGGGGAGCGTGTTCCAGTGGACCAACCCCGCATCCGGCCAGCCCATCCCCGTGCGTGTCGTGGAGGCCGGTGAAGATGCGGTGAAGGTGGATTTCAACCACCCGCTCGCCGGGAAGGCGCTCGAGTATTGGCTTAAGATAGAGCGCATAGAGGACTGATAGGCGATGAATTGCTTCCCATGCAGGGGCCCGGCTTGCAACGGCTGTGGGAAGTTCGACCGCACGAGGCGCCTGGTGGAAGAAGGGCACACCATACGATGTGCGCTCTGCGGCGGGAAGGTGGAGCTCGGCTGCGGCAGATGCTCGTGTTGCGGGGCGCTGGTGCTCCCCGCGCCGGGGCTGCCCCTCTCGTCGTCCGAGCAGGGGCCGCTGCCTGCTTGAGCATCGTCGCGCAGAGGGAGGAGCATGCACATGGGAGACGCGAACGCCGAGCGCGCTGAGGGCCGCAAGCGCCTCGGCTTCCTCCGCAGCAAGTTCGAGGTGCCCGCGCGCCCGCGCCCGTTCATCCCCGAGGAGCGCATCTCTGCGCGCTTGGACGACCTCGCCTCCTGGGACTCGTGCCTTCTCGGCGCTCCAGCGGGGGTGGGCAAGACGGCTCTGATGGCGCAATGGTGCGAGGAGTGGTCGCAGCGCCCCGGCGTGCGAGCCTATTGGGTAGAGCTCGACCGCCACGATGCGGATGCGCTGCGGTTCATGGAATCCCTCGCGACGTGCCTTGCTGAGGACGATGCGGCATTCGCCTCGATAGCGGACGCCTGCCGCAACGGGGCCGATGGCGAAGCGGCGCTGATCGAGCTCATGAACCTGATGGATGCTGCTTTCGCAGATGCGTCCCATGCCATCATCTTCCTCGACGGATACGAAGCGGCTTCCTCTGAGACGCTCGATGACATCCTGCTCTCGCTGAATCGCAACATGGCGCGCAACGCGCATCTGGTCGTCGCCGGCGGCTTCTTGAGCGACCGTCTGGGCGATATGGTGTTCGATTCCCGGGTCGAGGAATTCGGGATAGACGATCTGGCCTTCGGGGAAGAGCGCATAGAGGCGCTCGCGGCGGCGCTCGGGGTGGAGCTCGCCGGCACGGCGTGGGAGGCGCGCATCGAGAGCATCCGGTATTGCCCGATCGTGCTCTCGTTCATCGGCAATGCGCAGCGCAAGGCGAAAGACGGCGCCGACGCCGAGAGGCGGGTGGCCGGCTATTGCGCGCGCTTCTTCGAGAAGGCGCTGGTGCCCTTGGTGAGCGAAGACGAGCTGCGCTTCCTGGTGCGCACCGCTCTGCTCGAGCGCCTCGACCCTGAGCTCTGCGACCGCGTGCTGGGTGAGGATGGCTCTGAGGGTATCCTCACCGGGCTGGCGGCCCGCAACCTGTTCATCGTGCGCGATGCGGGCTCGGGTGCGTATATCCGCAACGAGTTCCTGTGCGACTTCCTCCGCGATAAGCTGCTCGCAGAGGGCCGCGATGCGATACGCGTCGGCGCTTCTCGGGCGAGCCGCTGGTATGCGCGGCAGGGGAACCGTTGCGCGAGCGCGAAGTACCTCGCGATGGCGTGCGACCCCTTCTACCTCGAGGGCACGGTGGGCGGCTCCACCGGCTTGGATGGCAGCGGCATCTCCGCTGACCTCGCTGGCTCTCTGATGCGCATCCCCGCGCGGCGCTTCGAGGAAGACCCGTATCTGGCATGGGCTGCCGTGTGGAGCTGCATATCGGCCGGGCTCGTCGAGGATGCGCGGCACTGGATAGGCGCCGCGCGCCTTATCGGCACCGCTGAGGATAGCCGGGCGTACGTGTTCGCCGATGCGCTCTGCTTGGCGCTCGAGGGCGACAGCGCAGGCTCGCTCGCGGCGATCCGCGGCCTTCTCGAGGAGAGCGATGCACAGCTGCCGCGGCAATTCCAATGCTTGCTCATCCATATGGAGGGCGAGAACTGCGAGCGTCTGGGCATGGTGCGCGAAGGGCGCGACCGGTATCTGAAAGCGTTCTCGCTGGCCGAGCGCAACGCGAGCCCGTTCTACAAGACATTCGATCTGTATCTGCTGGCGCAGCACTACCTCTCGATGGGCATGTTCGAGGATGCCGACGCGATAGCGCGCCAGGCGCTCGCCTCGTGCGCGCCCGCGTCGGTGCTCGAAGGCGCGTTCCTGTCGGTGCAGGCGAGCATACAGGTGGAGCGCTGCGAGCTCGACGCCGCACAGGCCGTGCTCGAGCGCGCCGCCAGGTGCGTCTCGGCCGATTCCAACGCCGACATGTACGTGGATGTGAACCTGGCGCGGGCTCGGCTCGAGCGCGTGCGCGGCAACAAGATAGAGGCGATGGAGATCATCTGCGAGGTGGTGGACGCCCTCGATGGGAAATGCGTGCCGCGCAACATGGACATGCGCGCGTTCGCGCTGAAGATGGCCCTGGCCGTCGAGCTCGACGAGATGACAGCCGCGCGCTCCTGCGAGCGTGCGATAGATGCCTTCTTGGACGACCCGGATGCGTTCAGGGCGGTGTATTGCCTGTTCGCCAAGGTGCGCCTGCTCTGGAAGGCGGGCTTGCGGGAAGAGGCGTATCGCTTGCTCGATAAGGCGGCGCGCGTCGCCGAGCAGACGGGGAGCCTCTACTTCCTCACGCAGCTCGCGGTGATGCGTGCGAGCTGCTGGTGCGAAGCGGGGGACGAGCCCCGTGCGATGGTGGAGATGAGCCGCGCCATAGAGATGGCCATGCGGGCGGGCTACCGCAGCGTGTTCTTGGAGGGCGAGACGTGCGTGCGCGAGCTGCTCTTGAAGCTGGCCACGGCGCGGCAGACCTCGCTCGCTCTGCGCAACTACGCCAAAGAGGTGCTGCTGCTGTTCGAGGACGAGCGGGCCATCGACGAGCAGATAGCCCTCTCGCGGGGAGACGTGCAGGGCTACTATGCCCTCACCGAGCGCGAGCGGGAGATCCTCCAAAAGCTCAATGCCGGCATGTCCCGAGCCGAGATAGCCCTGTCGCTGAGCGTGTCCCAGAACACGGTGAAATCGCACCTGAAGAACATCTATTCGAAGATGGGGGTGCATACGCGCTCCGAGGCGTACCGGGCGAGCGCGGGCATGGCGGATGCGGCCCGGGCCGCCGCGGATGGCGTGTCTGCGCATCAGGCGGGCGGCTCACCCTCTTTTCACCCGTTATAACCCCCGTAAAACCCCACGAGGGGGTATTCGCTCACCCCAGAGCGCGCGGTATCTTGAGGCTGCCTGCAAAGGCGAGAGCGTGCGTGATCGGGCAGGCCGGCAACGGCTTTTGACGAGTGCCGTTATGCAGCTCTCTTCACCGGCGCGGCTGCGCGGCGCAGCTGCCGTATAACGAGGAGAGAGGGTGTTCATATGGATGAGGCTATCCGCAAGGCGGAACCGAAGAGCGATATGACCAGCGGGCGCGCATGGGCGGTCGTCGTGGTGGTGTTCCTGGCCGGGTTCTGCATGCCGGCGAATATGGGCGAGACGATGTGGGTGGCGCCGCTCGTCATGGGGGCGTTCGGCTTCGGGCCCGACGTGCTCGGTTGGGTCAACGGCGTGTTCTACATCTTGGGAGCGCTCATCGCGTTCCCGGCTGCGTCGTTCGTGCGCCGGCTCGGCATCAGATGGTCGGTGGTCATCGCGCTCGCCTGCGGCATCGTGGGCAACCTGATCGGCATCTTCGCCGGCGATATCGCCACCCTCATGGTGTCGCGCATCGTGCAGGGCGCCGGGTTCGGGCTGATGGGCGTTATCGGCGTGACGGCCATAACGCCATGGTTCCCGAAAGAGAAGCGCGGCCTGCCGCTGGGCGTGTGGGGCGCATGGGTGGCGGCGGCGAACGCTATAACGCCGATGCTCGATGCGGCCATCGCTGAGGCCACGGGCACGTATGTGAGCGTGTGGTGGTTCTTCCTCGTATTCGATATCATGGTGCTCGCGCTGTTCCTGATCGCATACCGCGATCCGTCCGACCCCTACATCGACGAGGCGGAGAAGCGCGGTGAGGTGATGTTCAACTACCGCGAGCTGTTCCAGAACAAGGTGGTGTGGGTGCTGGCGTTCGTGTTCTTCGTGGAAGAGGGCGCGTTCATTGCGAGCCAGGGCTTCCTGTCCACCTATATCACCGAGTTCGTCGACCCGTCGCTCATGGTGGGCACCGCCTTCGTCAGCGCGGGCGCTATCTGGGGCATGTGCTTCAGCCCTATCTCGGGCAAGATATCCGACGCTATCAAGTCGCGGCGCGTGGTGCTCATCTTCTGCATGGTGAGCGCGGTGGTGTTCGGCGCGCTGGTGTTCTGGATAACCGACGTGCGCCTGTATGCGATCGTCATCATCTTGAACGGCTTCACCGGCGGCGGCGTGGCGGCTATGCTCTGGGCATCGTGCTCTGAGGTGGTGCCGTCGCATCTCATCTCGGGCGCGACGGCGGCGCTGGCATGCAGCCAGAGCGTCGGCATGTTCCTGGGCTCCATGTTCATGGGCAACGTGATAGCGGCCGTGGGCTTCACGATGGCCGGCTGGATAGTCTTGGTGCCGTGCTTCGTGCTGGGCCTGCTCGCGGTGGTGATAGGGCTGCGCGGCAAGCTGCGGTAGCGCCGCATCGGCATCTGCGGAAAAGAGAGCGCCCCGCTGGCGTGCGGCCTGCGGGGCGCTCGTGCGCGTCGGGGCTGCGCGCTCAGGCGAGCCAGCCGGCCGTCTGCACGGCGTTCACCAAGGCGAACCAGAGGGGCGGCACGAACAGCGCGGGCAGCAGGTTCATCACCGGTATCTCCTTCACCTTCAAGATGCCGAGGCCCGATGCCAAGATGAGGAAGCCGCCTACGATGGTTATCTCGCACATGAGGTCGGCGGTGAGCAGCGGTGCCAGCTGGTTGGCGAGGAGGTAGATGGCGCCTTGCCAGCAGAACAGCACCACGGCGGCGAAGGCGATGCCGATGCCGAACGAGGAGGCCAGCACCATCGAGGTGACCAGATCGAGCGTGGCGTTCGTGAGCAGGAAGGTCTCGTCGCCGTAGAGCGCGCTGTTCACGGGCCCTAAGATGGACAGCGTCCCGAAGCAGAATAGCATGATGGCGGTGGAGAGGCCCTGCGCGAGGCCCTGATCGCCTTCCTTCGCGTGGGAGCGCTTCGCTACGAAGCGGTCGAAGCGGCCGGCAATGTCGAGCCCGGTGCCGATGACGCCGCCGATGGCGAGGCTCGCGATGAACAGCACCGGGTAGATGCTGTCGGCCATGCCCACCACGACCGAGTTGATGCCGAGGCCTACGGCAGCGAGGCCCATGGCGGCGAACAGCACCGTTTGGTATTTCTCGCCCAGGCCGCGCTTCGCCACGCTGCCTATGGCGCTGCCGACGACGATGGCTATGGTGTTGGCGATGGTCCCTATCAAGGCGCCTCCTTCGGGTGCCGGCGGTGCCCGGCGTGCATTGGTCGTTGCATATGGTACCGCAGCAGCGGGCTGGACGGGTACGGTCGGTCAGGCGTTGCCGGCGGGCGTGGTGGCTCCTGGCAACGGCTTGGTGGCGGTGCGGCGGCTCGTCGCGCATTGCGGG
Organism: uncultured Eggerthellaceae bacterium; assembly: GCA_910584145.1. Lineage (GTDB taxonomy): Bacteria > Actinomycetota > Coriobacteriia > Coriobacteriales > Eggerthellaceae > Adlercreutzia_A. The sequence continues at coordinate 7,742 of CAJTXX010000040.1, forward strand.
TACCATGGGGACAGCGAAGGCGCACTGCTGGTAGGGGCGCGCAACGGCGGCGAAGGAGGCATCGGTGGGCGCATCGGAGGGCAAAGCGCTGCGCGGGGAGCTGCCCCGCGAAGAGCAGGGCCGCTGGCAGGTCGAGCGCGACCGTACCCGGCCGCTCGATATCCTGCGCGCTCAGGAAGAAGGGCGCCTCGATGGCTTGCTGCCGCTGCGCCATGAGCGCATGGCCGCGTCGCCGTTCGCGTATTACCGCGGCTGCGCGGCTGTCATGGCAGCCGATCTGGCGACCCTTCCCGTGACGGGCTTGCGCGTGCAGGCGTGCGGCGACGCTCACATTGCGAATTTCGGCGGCTTCCGCTCGCCCGAGTCGCGCCTCGTGTTCGATATCGTCGATTTCGACGAGACGCTTCCTGGGCCATGGGAGTGGGACGTCATGCGCCTCGCGGCCAGCGTGGAGATAGCGGGCCGGCAGCGCGGGTTCGGTCCTGAGTGGTGCGGCCGCACGGTGCGGGCCACTGTGGCGAGCTATCGGAAGGCCATGCGGGAGTTCGCGCACCACAGCGCGCTCGATGTCTGGCGGCGCTTCGTCGATGTCGACGATACGCTGCGCGGCATGCAGAAGAAGCTGAAAGGCGCGGACCGGCGCCATATCGCCGCGCAGCTCGAGCTGGCGTACAGCAAGGACAGCGCCCGCGCGTTCAAGAAGCTCGTGCGCACCGAGGGCGGTGTGCCGCGGATGCGCTTCGACCCGCCCGAGATCGTGCCCCTCGACCGGTTCTTCCCCGGCGAGCGCGCCATCGAGCTGCGAGAGGCGCTCGAGCGGCTGCTCGACGGCTACCGGGCGAGCCTGCCCGAGCAGCATCGGCGCCTGTTCGACGAGTACCGTTTCCTCGACGGCGCCATGAAGGTGGTGGGCGTGGGCAGCGTCGGGTTGCGCGCCTGGGTGGCCGCCTTCGTCGACCGCCAGACCGGCGAGCCGCTGGTGCTCCAGATGAAGCAAGCGCGCGCATCGGTGCTGGAGCCCTACTGCGGGGCGAGCCGTTGCGGCAACCACGGCGAGCGCGTGGTGCGCGGCCAGCTGCTGATGCAGGCCGCGAGCGACCGCTTCCTGGGGTGGTCGCGCACGGCGCCCACAGGCGAGGGGCAGCGCGATTACTACGCGCGCCAGTTCTGGAATCAGAAGATGTCCATCGACCTCGACCATGCGGGCGCGCAGCTCATCGCAGCCATCGCCGAGCTGTGCGGTTGGGTGCTCGCCCGTGCGCATGCCCGCACGGGCGACAGGGGCGCCATCGCGGCTTATCTGGGGAAGTCGGATGCGTTCGATAGCGCCATCGCCGATTTCGCGTGCGCCTATGCCCAGCAGAACGAGGCGGACTATCAGGTGTTCCTGCGCGAGATGCGAGGAGCGAAGGCGCGCTAGGCCGCAACGGCGCTGTGCGGTTGCACGGGGCGCGCAAGGCAGACGAGCGCCCCCGGTGCCCCATTCAGCCAAGGAGGTACCGGTTCTAAGGCCGTCAGCTGAATGGGATGCCGGGGGCGCTCGTTCGCGGTTTGCGAGCAAGCTGCCGGCCGCTCTCCAGGCGGCCGGCAGATGGCAGGGCTATTCGCTGCCGCTCTCGTTCTTGCGCTTGCGCATCATGAACAGCGCCACAGCGCCTATGGCTATCGTCGCCACCACGATGACCGCCACGGCTACGATGGGGGCATTATCGCCGGTCTGGGTGAGCGTGGTGCCCTGATGCAGGCCGGTGCGATACGCATCCGCTATCTTCTTCGCCTCGGCCTTGCTGATGGTGTTCTGCAACATCTCGTCGGTCACCACCACTTCATCAGTGCTGTTGTTGCCGATGAAGTCCTCTACTACCTCGTCAGATCCGGGAAGGGTCGATTCCAGATCGTCCTTGCCGATGGTGGTGTCGCCCGGTAGATCGGGCGTGCTGGGAGCATCCGGGTTCGGCGCGGGCTCGCCAGGTGCGGGGATATCGTCGGGCAGATACTGCGACTCGGGCGTGTAGAGCACGTTTATCACATTGTCGTCGGGGTCGGTGCTCAGGCGTATCTCGGCCGGGTAGGTGTCTATCACGTAGAGGCCGTTGAGCTTGTATTCGTAGGCATCGCCTTCCACCAGCGAGTCGAAGCGCTGGTGGTCGAACGTCTGGGAGCCCATCTTGATGAAGTCGACGTCGTCGGCATCGAGCGCATCGGACCAATTATCAGCGGATAGGTCGGCTCCGGTCATCATGTAATAGTTCACCGTGTACTCGCTGTCCCAGGTCTTGAAGTAGAACAGCTTGATGATGTTCTGCGCCGGATCGGCGCTGACCTTCAGCTTCGCCGGCCATGCGTCGAAGAAGAAGAACCCAGGGATGTCGGCTACGTAATCCCATGTGTCTATCAGGTCGCCCTCGTGCAGGCCGGTCAGCACACGTGTGCCGAGAAGGAACCGTCCCTCCTCGTCGGGCACGACATCGGGATCATCATAGCCGACGTTCTCGTAGTATTCGAGCGTCACTATGCAGTCGTCGGCAGCGGCGTCGTCGGGCGCTGCATCGGCGGTGCCGTCTTGTGCGGCATCCACGGTGGCCTCTGCGGTGATCTGCGGGGCTTGAGCGTCGGGGCCCGCCTGTCCGTCGGCGTCGGCGAACGAGACGGCCGGTATCATCAGCGCCAGCGCGAATACGGCTGCCAGCGCGCTGATCGCTATCTTCTTGGGGCGGCTGTACATGGTCATCACCTTCTCTTGATATGCGGCTCCTGGCGCTGATGCTATCAGCCGCTGAGGGGTGCTCCCGGCGCTCCGGGGAAGCGCAACCATGCGAGAAGCGAATCGTTTCCTTGCGGAAAAGTGATGACGGAAAGTGATGACAGCGGGTGCGGCGGCGTCAGGCGCTCTGCGCGCTCCGATCCCACGAGATGAAGGCCCAGGGTACTTGGCGGGGCTGCCTGAGCGTGAGCGCGCCGTCTTGGCCGGTGAGCTCACGGTCGAGCCAAGCGCGCAGGCGCTCGAGCACACGAGCGCGCTCGGGGCTCTCGTCGCGCATGACGGCTTCCACCATGGTCGCATATTTGCGGTATGCCTCGTCGAAGGTGGCGAAGGTGTCGCGCCGCTCGGTGCTGATGTAGCGCAGCTCGGGCAGGAACCCGCGCGCATGCAAGATGGCGAGCGCGTAGATGAAGTCGTAGGCAGGAGGCGCCTCTATGCCGATGGCGCGCAGCATGCCATCGTCGATGCGCGGGGAGATGCCGCATGCCAGCGTGATGCACGCCCGCCGGCGCGCCACGGCGGTCAGCTTCGCCAGCGCATCGCCCAGATCGGCAGTGGCGATGGAGCGCGACGCCACGCACACATCGAAGCTTTGCGCCTCGATGCCATGGGCGGCCCAATCGTCCTCCCACGATAGCTGCACGGGGCGCACGCAGGTGATGCCTTGGTGGCGCAGCTCCTCGCGCAGGCGGTCGAGCATGACGGGGGAGAAGTCGGCGGCGCACACCTCGTGGCCGGCTGCGCCGAGCGGCACCGCTAGATTGCCGGTGCCGCAGCCCATGTCGAACACCGTTTCGCCGGGGCGCACGGCTGCCATCTGAAGGAACTGATCGGTGTAGCAGCCGGGCGCGTCCTTGGTCGTGAACGACTTCGCGCGCTCATCCCAGAAGTCGGCGCCGTGCGGCGCATCGCGCCTCGCTTGGCGGGCCTTCCATGCCTCGTTCCATCCGTCGGCATCGACGGGGATGCGGTATCCCATCTGCGTCACATCCTCTCAGGGCAGGTTCACCTTGCGCTTCAGCACCCATACGACGAGCGCCCAGAACCCGGCGATGGCCCCCACCTGCAAGATGGCGTTCTCCGCGCGCACCAGCGCTATGGTCGCAGCCGAGGTGTCGAGCGACAGCACGGCGTCGACCATCATGTTGGCGAAGCCTATCATGAGGCCGATCGTGCCAGCGAGCATGCCGAAAGCCGCCCAGAGGCCGATGAAGATGCCGACGCCGGCCGCTATCTTATGGCGCTTCGCGGCAGCTGCGCCGAGGGCCAGCGACGCGAATATCATCAGCATCATGAACAGCATCTGCAGGATGGCGCTCCCGATCAAGCTGGACAGGGCGAAGGGCCCATACGGGTCGCCGAAGGAGTCGATGAGGCGGTTGCTGGTGGCTTTGAGCAGCCAGACGGGCATGGAATCCATCACGTCGAAGCCGAGGTCGAAGCCTGTGGCTGCCAGGTTGATGAGCATCAGGCACACCATCACCGTCGCCGCATTCGCGAGCATCCAAGCAAGCCCCGCGATGATCTTCGAGGCTGCGAGCTGGCCTGCGGTGGCGGGCAGCGTCAGGGTCAGGTAGCCCTCGTCGGTGAAGAGGTTGCGATAGAAGCGCCAGGCGACCACCGTGAAGGTGCCCACGGTGGAGGCGAGCACCAGCAGCGTGCAGATGACGAGCGCGAGCCCGGCCATGGCGCCCATCGTCTCCGCGATGATCTCGTCTGCGGGCGAGCAGGCGTCGATCTCGAAAGCCGCGAACCCGAGGAAGCCGGCGCCCGCTGCCACGAGGCCGAAAGCGAAGGTTATCAGGTTCAGCGGCAGCAGGATGCGCGCGAGCGCTTTGAAGTCGTGCTTCAGGAGCTTCTTCAGCATCGGAACTCCTTCCGGAAGAGGTCGTCGAGGCTGGCGTAGCCTTGCTCGTGCGCATAGGCGACGGGCGCGTGGAGGGTCAGCCTGCCGTAGCTCAGGAATATGAAGTCGTCCAGCACGCGCTCCACGTCGCCCACCAGATGGGTGGACAGCACGATGGTGGAGTCGCGGTGGTAGTTCGAGATGATGGTATCGAGGATGTAGTCGCGTGCGGCGGGGTCTACGCCGCCGATGGGCTCATCGAGCAGGTATAGCGCAGCGTGGCGCGCCATCACCAAGGTGAGCTGCACCTTCTCCTTCGTGCCCTTCGACAGCGCCGAGATGGGCGAGCCCACCGGCACGCCCAGGCGTGCGAGCATGTCCTCGGCGAGCGCCCGGTCGAAGTCGGCGTAGAAGTCGGCGAAGTAGGCCAGGCATGCCGATACCTTCATCGACGGGCTGAAATAGGGCCGTTCGGGCAGGTAGGATACGATGGCTTTCGTGGCCGGCCCGGGCTCCATGCCGTCGACGAGCACGCGTCCGCCCGTGGGCGTCAGCAGGCCGGCGGCCAGCTTGATGAGGGTGGTCTTGCCGGAGCCATTCGGGCCGAGCAGCCCCACCACGCGCCCCCGCGCTACCGTCAGATCGAGCGGTTCGAGCGCGGTAGCAGCGCCGTACGACTTCGAGAGGCCCTCGCAGCGCAGCACGGGCGCCGGGGCGGTCGGGCAGGCGGATGCCTGCGGTGCAGCGCCTTCGATAGGTCCCATAAGAGCCTCCTTGTCCGGCTTCGGGATCTTCTGGAGGCTCTATTATCCCATGGGAAGGGGCGCACGGGGCGAAGGTGACGAAAGCGTTAGGCGAGGGCACCCCCTGAGCTGCGGGGCTGCGCGCGGGCTGCTCTAGAGCTCACGGTTGGCGTAGAGGCGCACCGAGAGGGCTGCGCTCGCGCAGTAGATGGCTGCGACCACAGCGGCGCACACGAGGCCGAGCAGCGCTACCGAGCTGCCCGCGAGCTGGTCGTACCACGCTTCCAGCACTTCGACGGCGGGCGTGCAGTTGAGGGCGATCATGCCGGCAGCTATCAGCATGATGAACGCCACGGGCACGATGCGGGTGCCGGTGGTCAGGCCGAAGCGCAGAAGGAGCGGAAGGCCCACGGCGGCGGTCAGCAGCGCGCAGCCGGCGGCCGCGAGCGCTGCGGGGATGATGGTGCTGAGCGATGCGGTGGAGGGCAGGACGCTGGCGGGGATGTCGAAGGGCAGGTCGAACCCGGCCGCCCAGCCGCTCAGCGCCATGAGCGCGAACGTGCCCGCGATGCCGAGCGCCATGCCGACGAGCGCTACGAGGGCCACGCTGAGGTAGCGGCCGCAGACGACCTGAGTCCGTGTCATGGGCAGCGTCATCCGGAAGCGCTCCCAGCCGTTCATCTCGTCGTAGGCGGCGGTGGAGAGCAGGTACATCATCGCGAGCGTCACGGTCATCGCTGCGACGCTCGCGCTCGGGGCTTCCGTGCCGAAGAGGCAGCAGCTCCCGACGAGCAGCATGATGAGGGCGAGCGAGAGAGCGGCGTTCTTGACGGTTATCAGGTCGGAGAAGATCAGAGCCTTCATAGGAGCTCTCCTTTCAGGGTGAGGGTCATGTAGCCCTCGATAGTGGCTTTCTCGCAGACGATATCGGGGAAGGCGGCCATGAAGGCTGCGCGGTCGGGCACGAGCGCATCGGTGCCGTAGGGTTGGCGCTGGATGCGCAGGCCATCGTGCGGGCTGCGCTCCCAGGCGCGCACGCGCTCCAGGTCGGCGGCGGTGCAGCGCGCTATGCCGGCCTTGTCGCAGATGGCATCCTTCTCGATGTCGAACACGAGGCGGCCGGCATCGAGGCACACCACGGAATCGGCTATCTTCTCCAGGTCGGTGGTTATGTGGGACGAGAGCAGGATGCCGCGCTCGCCTTTCGCCATGAAGGCGCGCAGCAGATCGAGCACCTCCTCGCGCGCCATCGGGTCGAGCCCGGCGGTGGCCTCATCCAAGATGAGCAGCACCGGGTCGTGCGCGAGGGCGAAGGCGAGCGTCAGCTTCATGCCCATGCCGCGCGAGAGGTCGCCCACCTTCTTGCGGCGGTCGAGCCCGAACTGCTCGGCGAGGCACCAGAAGGCGGCGCGGTCCCAGGTCGGGTAGCTCGCGCGCCCGATCAGCTCCACGTCCGATATGCGCGAGGCAGTGGGGAAGGCGCAGGCATCGAGCACCACGCCGATGCGGCTCTTCACCGCGTCGATGCGCGCGGTGCGGCTCGCGCCGGCGATGGGCGCGCCCAGCATCTCGATGCTGCCCGCGTCGATGCTGATGAGCCCGAGCAGGGCTTTCAGCGTGGTGGTCTTGCCGGCGCCGTTGCTGCCGACGAGCCCTACCACCCGGTCGGGTTCGAGGGCGAGGTCGATGCCTTCCAGCGCGAAGCCGTCGTAGCGCTTGGCGAGGCCGTGTATGGATATGAGTCGTTCCATCGGATGCACCAGCTTCCGTTATCGTGTCGGTCGATATGGCGGGCTTGGGGCCGCCGGGGTCATTCGGCTATGGTGTCGAGCATCTCGTGCAGCTCGGGCAGGCTGATGTTCGCCGCTCGCGCGTCGCGCCAGGCCTGTTCGAGCAGGCTCTCCACGCCACGCAGCTGCTCTTCGCGCAAAAGCTCCAGGTTGCCGCCTGCTACGAAGCACCCTTTGCCGGGTACCGTGTCGACGAACCCGAGCGCTTCGAGCTCGGCGTAGGCGCGTTTCGTGGTTATGACGCTCACGCGCAGGTCGTTCGCGAGCGAGCGGATGGAGGGCAGACCGTCGCCTTCGGCGAGGCGCCCTGCCAGTATGGCGTCGCGTATCTGGTTCGCTATCTGCTCGTAGATTGGCCGGTCGCTCGCGTTCGAGATGATGATCTCCAAGCCGCCTCGTTCCTTCGTCATCTGATAGGTCGCGCTCCGCCTGCCGGGCGTCCCCATGGGCGAGGCGCATAGTGTATATACCCTATATACACAGTATATACATGTGGGTGCGGACGCGTCAAGCGCTCGGGCGCGGCGTGGCGCGCCTGCCGGCTGGGCTTCGCTATACGGTTTCCCAACGGGTGGGCGGCAGGGCTTGGCTTGCGCGCCGTGCGCTGGCATCCTTGATACTGAGAAGCTATGGGCGCAGAGAGGAGGGCGCGTGGAGAGCTCGATCGTCATCGGCATTTGCATAGCGCTCTTGGTGCCCTTCGCGGGGAACACCTTGGGCGCTGCGCTCGTGTTCCCGCTGCGGCGGGGGATGGGCGAGCGTTTCCGCAAGGCGCTGCTCGGGTTCGCTGCGGGCGTGATGATGGCGGCGAGCGTATGGAGCCTCATCATCCCGTCGCTCGAAGCGGCCGAGGGCACGGGGCTGCCGGCGTGGCTGCCCGCTGCGACCGGGTTCGTGGGCGGCATCTTGCTGCTGTTGCTGATAGACCATTTCACCCCGCATCTGCATGCGGGCGCTAACGAGCCCGAGGGCGTCGATGCGGGCTTGAAGAAGCCCACGATGATGCTGCTCGCGCTGGCGATACACAACCTGCCCGAGGGCATGGCGGTGGGCGTGGTGCTGGCCGCGTTCCTCGGCGGCGATGCCAGCATCACCTTGCCTGCGGTGGGCGCGCTGGCGCTCGGCATAGCCATACAGAACATCCCCGAGGGCGCTATCGTGTCGCTGCCCCTCACCGAAGCGGGCTACCCGCGCTGGAAGGCGTTCGCGCTGGGCACCGCATGCGGCGCGGTGGAGCCGCTGGGCGCTCTGCTGATGGTGGCCGTCACGGGCTTGGCGACACCGATGCTGCCGTTCGTGCTGGCGTTCGCGGCGGGTGCCATGATGTATGTGGTCACCGAGGAGCTGATACCTCAGACGCAGCAGGGCCGCCATACCAACATCGGCACCGTCGGGGTGGCCTTCGGGTTCGTCCTCATGATGATACTGGACGTGGCGCTCGGCTGACGGTCAGTGCGACAGCTCCTCGCCGGGTCAGTGCGCTTGGCGGGGCATCCGCTGAGCTGCCGGCGGAAGGCGGCCTATCCGCGCGCCCGCTGTGCTAGAATGCCCTGCATTCGCAACTGAGACGCACATACGGCTCCCCTCAGCTTCCCCTGTTCGCAACGCGCTGGTTGCGGCGTTGGCGCCGCAGGCGCAACCGTATCGGGTGAGATGCAACCCGAAAGCGGTGGTGCACGGCGTGGCGCAACCGCATCGTGGGAAGGCGTGAAGGGCGGAGCCGTCCGCGGCCGCCCACCCGCAGATACGAGAGGACGACCTATGCACGACGAGCATATCGAGAACAGAGAGGCTCCGGCCGCCGCACCCGCCGAGCAGGCGGGCGGAGCCGAGCTGAGCGCGGCGGGCAACCCGCTCCCCGCGGGCTGGCTGGCGGCCATCGTCGCCATCTGGGCCGGTCAGGCGGCTTCGATGGTGACGAGCTACGCCGCTGGCTACGCGATGGTGTGGTACATCACCGAGACCACCGGCAGCGCGCTCATGCTGGCAGCCATGACCATCTGCGCCATGCTGCCCATCGGGCTGGTGTCGCCTTTCGGCGGCGTGCTGGCCGACCGTGTGAACCGCAAGGCCATCATGATCGTGGCCGATATGTCCATCGGGGTGGTGTCGCTCGTGTGCGGGTTCATCATCTTGGCGGGCGATGTGTCGTTCGCGCTGATCGCCGTCATCGCCGTGTTGCGGGCGGTGGGGCAGGCGTTCCACGGGCCGGCCATGATGGCCGCCATGCCGCTGCTCGTGCCCGAGCGGCATCTGCTGCGGGTGAACACCCTCGACCAGGCGCTCGCATCCGTCGCGGGCATCGGCGCGCCGGCGTTCGGCATCTTCCTGTACACGACGCTCGGCTTCTCGTCGGTGATGTTCCTCGACTTCGCGGGGGCGTGCTTGGCGGTGGCGGGGCTCGCGCTGGCGAAGGTGCCCACCATCCGCGATAGGGAGGCAGCGCACGAGAGCGTGCTGGCGAACCTGCGCGACGGCGTGCGCGCGGTGGGGGCCAGCCGGGGCCTGGCGCTGCTGATGGGTGCGGTCACCGTGGGCATGTTCATCTTCGGGCCGCTGTCGGCGGTGTTCCCGCTGATGACCTACCAGCATTTCGGGGGCGACGGCTATGCGGCATCGCTCACCGAAGCGGCGTTCGGGGTGGGCATGCTGGTGGGCAGCGGGATGCTCATGGCCATGTCGAAGACCGACCGGCTGGCGCGGCTGATCGCCATAGCCGCTGCGGTGGTAGGCGCATCGACCGCGGCATGCGGTGTGCTCGCGCCCGACATGTTCTGGGCGTTCGTGGTGCTGGTGGCCGTCATGGCCATGGCATGCGCATGGTTCAACGGCCCCATGATGACGCTCATCCAGCGTACCGTGCCCGAGGAGAAGCTCGGGCGCGCCATCGGGCTGTTCACCGCTGCTACGGGCATAGCCACTCCGGTGGGCGTGGCGGTGGGCGGCGCGCTCGCCGAGGCGATGGGCGTCGCGGCCTTCTTCGTGGTCGATGGGCTGGCGTGCCTGGCCCTCGGCATAGCCGTGTTCTTCCCTAAGAGCATCCGCAAGCTGGACGAAGGTTGATGCGCCTGCTCCCGGCGCCCGGTAGAGCCTGACGCGAGCGCCCGCCTATCCGTTCCCGAACTGTTCTATTGAACCTATAACAGATTTTGTTATAATCGGAATAGAACAACAAGGCGCGGAACGCGAGGGAAGGCGGCGGTCATGCTCATAACGGTGGATGCGAAGGCGGAGGCGCCGCTGTACCAGCAGGTGCGCGATCAGGTGGTGGCGGGCATCGCCACCGGCGAGCTGGAGCCGGGGATGGCGCTGCCGTCGGTGCGGGCGCTGGCGAGCGACCTGGGGATAAACCTCCATACGGTGAATAAGGCGTATGCGGTGCTGCGCGATGAGGGCTATGTGCGCATGCGCGGCCGTGCGGGCGCGGTGATAGCCGACCCGACGCAGGCGAGTGGCGGCGATAAGGCGCAGGCCGCGCTGCGCGAGATGGAGGCCGAGCTGTTCAAGCTGGCGCTGGCATGGCGTGCGCGCGGTGGTGCGCGCGGGGCGTTCTTGGAGCACGCCGCCGCGCAGGCTGCACGCGCTTACGGCGCTCTGCAAGATGCCGACGAAGCCGCTGCGCCCGCGGCTCCTGCGCCTTCCCGCCGACCGCGCGCGACCGCTGCCGTCGCGCAGGCTTAGGAGGTGCGCTCGTGGATATCCAGACGACCACGCCGTTCATGCTGGTGACCCTTCTCATGCTGTCGCTCCCTTTGACCGGGGCGCTGATGGCGGCGACGCCCTATCTGATGCCGAAGCGGGAATGCTTCGCGGTGACGGTGCCCGACGCCGCGGTGGCCGACCCGTATCTGCGCCGCCTCAAGCGCATCTATGCGATAGGGGTGCTCTCGCTTACGGCGCTCTTCACCGTAGCGGCGGCGGTGGCTTTCCTGATGGGGAGCGAGGGTATCGCCATCGGCACCTTCATCGCAGGTACGCTGGCCATCCTCGTATGCGGCTATGCTCTGATGCTGCGCTTCCGCTCGAAGGTGCGCGCCTACAAGCGCGAGCGCGGATGGGAGGCGAGCGCATCGCTTGCGGCGGGGTTCGTCGGCACCGAGGATATCCCGCATGCGCTGTCGCTGCGCTGGGACCTGCTCTATCTGCCCCTGATGGCAGTGACGCTCTTGATCGGCATCGCTTTGTACCCCGATATGCCCGCGCGCGTCCCCCAGAACATCGACTTGCAGGGCAACGTGGTGAATTGGATGGATAAATCCATCGGCGTGGTGCTGTTCCCGGTGCTGCTCGTGGCATTCCTGGGTCTTTGCATGACGGCGGCGCACTGGAGCATCGTGCGCTCCAAGCGGCCCACCGACCCCGCCATGCCCGCTGCGAGCGCTTGGGCGTATGGCATGTTCGCCCGTGCGCAGAGCTTCATGCTGGTGGCGGGCGGGTTGGCGTTGGGGCTGGTCGGCCCGGTCATGGAGCTGTCGTTCGGCGGCGCTATCAGCATCTGGGTCGCGGCAGCAGCATCGCTCGTGCTCATATTCGCGATGGTGGCGGCATGGATCGGCGTCAGCGTGGTGTACGGCCAGAACGGCGCGCGCCTGCTCACCCGCATGAGCGAGGCGGACAGCATGCCCTCCGACGACGACCGGTACTGGAAGCTGGGCATCTTCTACTATAACCCCGACGACGCGAGCCTGTTCCTGCCCGAGCGCTTCGGCATCGGCTGGACGCTGAATTGGGGTCGCCGCGCCGCATGGGCGCTGCTGATCGGCGACATCGCCGTGGTGGTCCTGTTCATCGGCGGCATCGCCTTCCTCATCGGCTGATGCGCGCGGCGCTGGCGGCGAGCGCACCGGCTCTGAGAGGCTGCTTGTGCAGATGGTCTGTCGTATCCGTAACATTCCGGTACGCGCTTGCAAAGGTTCCCCGGCCCGCTACAATGGGCACAAAAAACGAAAGGGAGCCATATGCTTGAACTGAAGAACCTCGTGTTCGAGGTGCCGGTGCCGGCCAGCGCCGGTGCGGCCTCGGGCACCGCGACGAAGCGCATCATCGACGATCTGACGCTCACCATCCCCGACGACCGCTTCACGGTCATCACCGGGCCGAACGGCGGCGGGAAGTCGACCCTGGCGAAGCTCATCATGGGCATAGAGCAGCCCACGAGCGGCCAGATACTGTTCGACGGCGACGACATCACCCATGCCGGCATAACCGAGCGGGCGCGCCTCGGCATCGGGTACGCATTCCAACAGCCGGCCCGTTTCAAGGGCATGACGGTGAAGAAGCTGCTCGACCTGTCCGCGGGCCGCAAGCTCCCCATGCTCGCCTGCAACGAGTACCTGCGCAAGGTGGGGCTGTGCTCGGCGAGCTACCTGACGCGCGAGGTGGACAAGTCGCTGTCCGGCGGCGAGGTGAAGCGCATCGAGATAGCCACCATCCTGGCGCGCGACCCGAAGCTGGCCATCTACGACGAGCCGGAAGCCGGCATCGACCTGTGGAGCTTCGATCGCCTGACCGAGACGTTCCGCGACATCCACGAGGCGCGCGATGGGCGCTCCATCGTCATCATCTCGCATCAGGAGCGCATCATCCAGCTGGCTGACGAGATCGTGCTTTTGCGCGATGGCAAGGTGGCCGACGCGGGCACGCCCGCAGACATGATGCCGCGCCTGGCGCTGTCGGCGCGCGGCGCCGATGGCTGCCCCCTCACCGAGCCCACCGAGCTGCACCTGACCGAGATCCCCACTACCTGCTAGGAGACGATAGATATGGCTGAAGAGCTGACCCGAGCCGAGCTGGACCTGCTGTCGCAGATAGCCGGCCTGCACGGCATGCCGGAAGGCGCGTTCAATATCCGCCGCGATGGCGAGCTGGTGGAGCGCAACTCATCGGCGAACATAGAGATAGCCACCAAGACCGGCGAGCCCGGCATCGACATACGCATCGCGCCGGGCACGAAGGGCGAGACGGTGTTCATCCCCGTCATCGTGACGCAGGCCGGCTTGAAGGACGTGGTGTACAACACCTTCTACATCGGCGAGGACTGCGACGTGCGCATCATCGCCGGGTGCGGCATCCACAACGACGGGCACGCGGCCGCCCAGCATGACGGCATCCACACGTTCCACTGCGGCGCGCGCAGCAAGGTGGTCTACGTGGAGAAGCACTACGGCGAGGGCGAAGGCACCGGCGAGCGCATCTTGAAC
>CAJTXX010000041.1 GCA_910584145.1 uncultured Eggerthellaceae bacterium
GAGCAAATGGCATCTTCTCATCAGAGGAGCTCCCAAGATCGGCATGCCCGCCAGAGAAGATGCCATTTGCTCCGTCCCCTTTGGCACCTCCCTTAGCATCCTCCCCTACCGAGAAGCCGTGCTCGGGCAGCGCGCGCCATAGCTCGCGGGCGAATGCGCTCTCCAGCAGCTCCTCGCTCTGGAAGCTCTCCACCGACGTCTCTTCCACCACCGTGCCGTCCTTGAACACGGCGATGCGATCAGCCGCGCGCAGCGCCAGCTCTATGTCATGGGTTATCAGCAGCACCCCGCCTCCCCCATCGGCGAACGCGCGCAGATCGTCCATCGCGCGCACCGCCAGCTCGAGGTCGAGCCCCGGCGTGGGCTCGTCGGCCACGATCAACCGCGGCTCCTCCATGAGAGCGCAGCACAACAGCACCCGGCGCGCCATGCCGCCGGAGAGCTCATAGGGGCGCATCCGCTCCACGTCCGGCCCTAAGCCATAGCGCTCGAACAGGCTGCGCTGCAACCGGCGGCGCGCCCGCGCATCGGCACGCGCGCCGCTGCCGTGCGGCACCCCGCGCACCTGCGCGCCCACCCGCATGAGAGGGTCCAAGCTCTCCACGCTCTGCGGCACGAGCGATATCCCGTTGCCGCGCAGCGCTGCCAGCCCAGCGCCATCTTGGAGCTGCCCGTCGAACCAGATGCGCCCGCGCACCTCGGCATTCGGCTCGAACATCCCCAGTATCGCATCGGCCACGAGCGTCTTGCCCGCCCCCGATGCGCCCACCACAGCCACCACTTCCCCCGCATGCACCGACAGATGCAGGTCGCGCACCGCCTGCACCGCATGCTGCTCAGCCGTGAAGAACCCGCGCGCGCCCTCGCTCTCCTCGTACATGGTGAACGAGACGCTCAAGCCCTCCACCTGGAGCAGATGATGGCCGCCCGCATGCTGCGAGCCACGGGCGTGCGAGTGGTGATGGTGCACCTCTGCCGACCTGTGCGCGTCGGGCCGCATCTTCTCCCCCATAGCTACTCCTGACTGCTCGCCGGGTCGACCATGCGGCGTGCGCCGGAGCCCACCGCATCGAACAAGAGCACCACCGCTATCAGCGCGAGCCCCGGGAACACCGCGAGCCACCACATGCCCACCGACAGATGAGCCATCGCCTCAGAGAGGATGATGCCGATGGCCGGCTGCTCCGGCGTCAGCCCGAACCCGAGGAAGGTGATGGCGGCCTCATGCAGGATGGCATGCGGGAACATCAAGATCAGCCCCACGATCAGCTGCGGCAGCACATACGGCAGCATATGGCGCACGGCGATGCGCGCCCGCGAGACGCCCAGCCGCCGCGCCGCCGCCACGAAGCCCGACTGACGGCATTGCAGTATCTCGGCGCGCATGATGCGCGCGAGCGAGGGCCAATGCGTCAGAGCCACGCCGATGGTGACGCCCCAGAACCCCTTTCCCAGCGCGAAGGAGATCAAGATGAGCAGCACGATGTGCGGGATGCCCATCACCAGGTCGATGAGCCACGTGACCGCCCGGTCAGCCGCGCGGCCGCCGAGCGCCGCCACCGCACCCAGCACGAGCGCGATGAGCGACGACGCGCATGCGGCCACCAGCCCCACCAAGATGCTCGTCGCCAGGCCGGCAGCGGTGCGCACCAGCATATCGCGCCCCATCTGGTCGGTGCCGAAAGGATGCGCGAGCGAGGGCGGGAGGTTCTTCTGGGCGAGGTCGGTCTGCATGGCCTGCTGCTGCAACGCCATCCCGCACGCCACGATGCCCACCAGCACGACAGCAGCGAGCACCACGCATGCCAGCGTAGCGCGACGGTTCGACAGGCGCCGCCGCACCGGCAGATGCAATATGCCCGCCATCGCCTCAGGCATGCGCGCCCTCCCGCCTCATGCGCGGGTCGACGATCCCATACAGGATGTTCGCCACGGCATTGCCCCCGAACACGATGGCCGCCGACACGAGCGCGATGCCCGCCAGCAGCGCCGCGTCGCCGCCGATGCCCGCCGTCACCGCCGCCTGCCCGAGCCCCGGATAGCTGAACACCTGCTCGACCAGCACCGAGCCGCCGAACAGCTCCGCCACCTGCGCGAACTGTATGGTGATGGCGGGCAGCACCAGGTTGCGCAGCCCGTGGCGGCGCACCAGCTGCCCCTCGCTCAGCCCGCGGGTGCGAGCGAAGCGCACGTAAGGCGAGCGCATCACGTCGATGGCCTTCTCGCGCGTGTGCAACGCCACATTCGCCACCCCCACCAGCGAGAGCACGAGCGCCGGCAGCGCCAGATGGTGGAGCGCCTCGAAGATGGTCACATCAGATGCAGCCTTGCCGATAGGCTGCGAGAACCCGATGGGGAACCACCCGAGCTGCACGCCGAACACGATGAGCGCGAGCAGCGCCACCCAGAAGGTCGGGCTCGCCGCCAGCACGAAGCAATACGCCTTCACCGCGCGGTCGAGCAGGCTGCCGCGCCGCACACCCGCCAGCACGCCCAGCGCGAACCCCAGCACTCCGCTCGCCACCCAGGCGATGGCCATCAGTAGCAGCGAGTTCACCGCACGGCTCGCTATGACATCGGATACCGGCGCATTGAACCTGAGCGAGGTGCCCATATCCCCTTGCACGAGCGCCGCCGCCCACGCCAGATACCGCTCGATCAGGGGCACATCGCGCCCCCAATGCGCGTCGAGCGCCGCGCGCTTCGCATCAGACATCCCCGCAAGCGCCGCCTGCCCCACATTCGCCGAAACAGGGTCGACCGGCGAGACCGACACCAAGAAGAACACCAGGAAAGAGACCGCCCCCAAAAGCAGCAAGAACCGCAGAAGCGCCCCGACAAGGACCCGCCCCACCACCATCACCCCCTTTCCCAAAGCGAGCACATAACATCGATCCCGCAACCGGAACCCGGAAGGGAAGATGAGCTGGGAGGCGCATGCAAAGCGAGTTCCGCAGCAAAGCGAGGACTGCCCGAGCGACTATGCGCCTCCCAGCTCATCTTCCCGGCCACCCGATATCTACCCTCTATTCCCAATACCACCGATCGACATTATTAACGAGCGACCACCCATGCCCATGCGGATGCGGCTTCTGCGCCGCCACCGCGAGCCCGTCGCGCTTGAAATACAGATGGTCCACATTGCACAGCCACACCCACGTAGCCGCGCCCTGCGGGGCGAAGCCGCTGCGGCCATCCCACTGGGCCGCTTGCCAGCCAGCATAGGACTGCTCGATCGACGGAGCCGCCAGCGCCTCGTCCAGATGCGCATCCACCTGCGCGTCCTCATAGCACGCATAGTTGCCCGAGGACGGCCCGTAGTGCAGCGTATACACCTCGACCGGGCTGTTCGCGCCCCACCCCCACAACACCGGGTCGGTGTACTGGTGCGCGTAGATGCCCGACGGGTCGGTCGTCCACCCCGATCCCACCGGCTGCACCTCGATGCCGATCTGCCGCATCTGATCGGCGAATTCCGCCACCAGCGCCTGACGCACCGAATCGCCCACGCTGTAATAGCACGAGAAGGCGGCGCGCACGCCTTCCTTCTCGTAGATGCCATCGTCCGCGAGCGCCCAGCCGCCATCCTCCATGAGACGCCGCGCCTCATCGCGGTCGAAAGCCACCTCCATATCGGGGTTCGACCACGGCATGCCATCAGAGACGCTGTATGCCGCGGTGCCATAGCCGTTCAGCACGTTATCTATCATCACCTGCCGATCGACCCCCGCGTTCATGGCCTGCCGCAACGCCCGGTCGCAGGTCACATCGTTGCCCGCCGCGCACACGCGCCCTTGATCGGTGCGCTCGGCGCCAGAGGCGATAGCCGGCAGCGAGATGCCGCGGGAATCCACCGAATCGCAGCGCAGCACCTCATAACCTGCCGGATGAGCCGCATCCACGATGGTCGCCACGGTGTAGGCGACATCCACCTGACCCGCCTCAGCCGCCGCGAGCGACGCATCCTCGCCCATGAACACGACCACCACGCGCTCCATCAGCGGCGGCTCGCCGTAATAGTCGGGGTTAGCGCACAGGATCGCCTGCTGCCCGCGGTCCCACTGCTCGAGCAGATAGCGACCGCTGCCTATCGGCGCAGACCCGTAGGTAGCCGCATCGTAGGCATGCTCCGGTACGATGCCCACCACCGCCAGCGTGTAGAGCAGGGCGTTGTACGGCTTGTTCAGGTGCAGCTCCACGCGCGTATCGCTCACCGCCACCGCCTCGTCCACCATCGACAGATCGGCCTGCGCCGCCTCGTTGGCGTTGATGCCGTTCACCGTGAAGGCCACATCGCGCGCGGTCAGAGGCTCCCCGTCGGAGAACCGGACGTCATCGCGTATGTCGAAGGTCCAGGTGAGACCGTCCTCAGAGCAGCTATACGAGGTTGCCAGGTCGTTCACGAATGCGAGGTCGATATCGGTGGTGACGAGGGTCGACTGTATCAACGGCTCGTGCACATGCTCCCCGCACCCCCAGCTGAACAGCGGGTCGAACCCGGCCTCGGGCTCCGACGAGGGCGTCATGGATACGATCACCTGCGCAGCGTCGCGCGCGCTGCCCGCTCCCTGCTGAGAGCTGCTGGCACCGCACCCCGCGAGCGGCAGCGCAGCCAACGCAGCTACCCCCGCGCCCGCAGCCGTCAGGAGGCCCCTGCGCGTCATCATGGCATCCATATCCCCTCCGATCGCTTTGGTGTTACGTATTCAGATTTCGTAACACCAACAGTGTCCGCTATCGGACGCATGCCGTCAATGCCCCGCAGACGAACGGCAGGAGCCGAGCGGAGCGGTTCGAGATGGAAGATCAGAGGAAGATGGCGACGCACGCGCACGCCGCGCAGCAGGCGAGCAGCCCCACCACCGCAGCCGGGCTCATCCGCGCCTCAGCGAGCGAGGTGCGCACCACGCCGGGCATGCCGTAACAGCGCGCGTCCATCGCCAGCGCGAGCGCATCGGCACGGCGGAACAAGCCGACGAACATGGGTATCAAGATGGCAGCATGCGCCCGCACGCACCCGAGCAGCGGGCCCTCGTCGAGCGGCGCGCACCGCGACCACTGAGCATCGCGTATGCGCATGTACTCCTCAGCGGTCACCGGTATGAAGCGCAGCGCGATGCTGAACACCATCGCGATATCATCAACGGGAACGCGCAGGCGCCGCAACGGGCGCAAGAACCAGCTCAGCGCATCGGTCAGCTGCGTGGAGGTGGTGGTGAAGCAGACGATCAGGCTCGCCCAGACCAGAAGGAGGATGCGCGCAGCGAAGAAGCACCCGCGCTGCAATCCTTCAGGTGCGAAGCCGAACGCGCCATCAGCGCACACGAAGGCGTTCGCCGCCACCGTGAACGCCGCGAGCACATACACCGGCACCGCGATGCCGAGCACCCGCCCGAGCGGCAGCCGCGCGATGCCGAGCACCGTGAACAGCGCACCGGCTGCAAGGGCCATGCCCGCCCACGTATCGACGAAGAACAGGCAGATGGAATATACCAGCAGCATAATGAGCTTCGAGCGCGCATCTAACCGATGCACGCTCGAATCAACTGCGATATATGTCGAGATACGGAACGCCGCCAAGCGCTACTTGGCCTTCTCGTCAGCCTCGGCCTTCTTCTCAGCAGCCTCGACATCCTCGGCTGCCTTCTCCTCGGCCTCGAACTGCTCCTCGCGCACCTCTTCGGCCTCCTTGGCCTGCTCCTCGGCAACAGCTTCCTTCTCTTCCTTCAGCTGCTCCTCGCCGGCCTCCTGCACCTCAGCGGCGAAGTTCTCCTCAGCCGCTTCGATGGACTCCTTGAGCTCCTCGACGACCGTCTCGTCCTTCTTTGCGGCGGCCTTCTTCGGCGTGGCCTTCTTGGGAGCTGCCTTCTTATCGGAAGCAGCCTTCTTGCCCTTAGGCGCCACCGTCTCGTTCACCAGCTCCATGATGACCATGGGGGCGTTGTCACCCTTGCGGGGGCCGAGCTTCATGATGCGGGTGTACCCGCCATTGCGGCCCTCGAACATGCCCTGGCTGACCTTCTCGAAGATCTCGCGGACGAGCTCCTTGTCGCCGCCGAGCGCGGCGATGGCCAGACGGCGGGAATGCAGGTCGCCGCGCTTGGCCCAGGTGATGATGCGGTCAACGTCGCCGCGGATCTCCTTCGCGCGGCTGTCGATGGTCTTGATGCGGTCGTTCAGGAACAGCGACTGCACCAAGCTGCGCTTCATAGCTTTCGTGTGGCTCCAATCGGTGCCCAGCTTGCGCCCTTTGTACTTATGTCTCATAACGCGTCTCTCCTATAGTTTCAGATTCAGATCCATCGAGATCAGCTTGTCCTTGACCTCTTCGATGGATTTCGCGCCGAAATTGCGGATGTTCAGCAGGTCGTTCTCGCTGAACTCGACCAGCTGGCGCACCGAATGGATGCCGGCGCGCTTCAGGCAGTTATAGGAACGCACGGACAGGTCCAGGTCCTCTATCTGCTTGTCGAGCTCCGCATTGCTCTCGGTCCCCTCAGGAGCGAAGATGGAGACGGCCTCCACCTCGGCTTCCTCGTCGCGCTCGCCGAGCGCCAGGAATGCGCCCATGTACTGGTTGATGATGTTCGCGCCCTGGCAGACCGCATCGGTCGGGCTGATGGAGCCATCGGTCTCCACCTCCAGCACCAGGCGGTCGTAGTCGGTGCGCTGGCCCACGCGGGTGTCCTCCACGTTCAGCGTGCAGCGCTTCACGGGGCTGAACAGGGAATCCACCGGGATGATGCCGATGGGGTCCTCGGTGCGCTTGTTGTTGTCAGCCGACACGTACCCGCGGCCGACGCCGATGCGGATGGTCATGTCCAGCTGGCCGCCATCAGCCACCGTGGCGATCACATGCTCCGGGTTCACCAGCGTGAAGCCGGTGGGAACCTGCAGATCAGCGCCGGTGACGGTGCGCGGGCCCTCAGCCGACACATGCGCCGTGGCCTCTTCCACATCGTCGGTCTGCTGCGAGAACACCAGGCCCTTCACGTTCAGCACGATGTCCGTGATATCCTCGATGACGCCCTCGGCGGTGGTGAACTCGTGCTGCACGCCCTCGATCTGTATAGCCGTGGCCTTCGCCCCGTCCAGCGAGGACAGCAGCACGCGGCGCATGGAGTTGCCGAGCGTCGAGCCGTACCCGCGCTCCAAGGGCTCCACGATGTAGCGGGCTACGGTGCCATTCACTTCTTCTGTTGTTACAGTAGGCCTCATGAACTCCGTCATGTCCGGGTAGCCTCCTTAAATAGCCGCGATTATTTCGAGTAAAGTTCGACGATGAGCTGTTCGCGGATGTCGGAATCGATCTGATCGCGCTGCGGGAGCGAGAGGACGCTGCCCTGGAGCTTCTCGATGTCTACCTCCAGCCATGCCGGAACGGACGTGCGCTCGTTGCTGATGAGCGCGCTCTTGATGACCAGCATGTCGCGGGCCTTGGGAGCCACAGCGATGAGGTCGCCCGGGCGCACGCGGAACGACGGGATGTCCACGCGGCGGCCATTCACCTGGATATGGCCATGACGCACCTGCTGGCGCGCCTCAGCGCGGGACTTCGCGAAGCCCAGACGATAGACCACGTTGTCGAGCCTGCTCTCCAGGATGCGCAGCAGGTTCTCGCCGGTGATGCCCTGGGCGCGGTTCGCCAGGTCGTAGTAGTGGCGGAACTGCTTCTCCAGCAGACCGTAGATGCGCTTGGTCTTCTGCTTCTCGCGCAGCTGCTGACGGTATTCGCTCTCTTTGATGCGCTTCTTGCCAGCATCGCCCGGCGCATAGCCGCGACGCTCCATTGCGCACTTATCGGAGTAGCAGCGGTCGCCCTTCAGGAAGAGCTTGCACCCTTCGCGGCGGCACAGCCTGCAATCCGGTCCTGTGTATCGTGCCATGAATAGATCCTTTCAGTTACACCCGGCGGCGCTTCTTGGGGCGGCAGCCGTTGTGCGGGATGGGTGTGCAATCTTGAATGCTCGCGATCTCCAGGCCAGCTGCCTGAAGGGTGCGGATGGCGGTCTCACGGCCGCTGCCGGGGCCCTTCACGAAGACGGACACCTTGCGCAGGCCATGCTCCATAGCCACCTTGGCGCAAGCCTCAGCCGCCATCTGCGCCGCGAACGGCGTGGATTTGCGGGAGCCCTTGAAGCCGACGGTGCCAGCGGACTGCCAAGCGATCACATTACCCTGAGGATCGGTGATGCTGATGATGGTGTTGTTGAACGTTGACTTGATGTGAGCAGCACCCACAGCAATGTTCTTACGCTCAGAGCGCTTGATGCGCGTTGTGACGTTCTTCTTTGCCATTATGCTCCTCGCTTACTTCTTCTTGCCGCCGATTTGCTTGCGCGGCCCCTTGCGCGTGCGCGCATTCGTGTGGGTGCGCTGACCGCGGACGGGAAGGCCCTTGCGATGGCGCAGGCCGCGGTAGCAGCCTATCTCCATCAGGCGCTTCACGTTCTGGGAGACCTCGCGGTGCAGGTCGCCCTCCACCTTCAGGTTGCCCTGGATGTAGTCGCGGAGCTTCGCTAGATCGTCTTCTGTGAGATCCTTCACGCGGATGTCCGGGTTCACCCCGGTTGCTGCGAGGACCTCTTTGGATGTGGTCAGACCGATTCCGTAGATGTAGGTCAAGGCTGTTTCGATGCGCTTGCTCTGCGGAAGGTCAACACCGACAAGACGTACTGCCATGTTATGAACCCCTTCTTCCCTAACCCTGGCGCTGCTTGTGGCGGGGGTTCTCGCATATCACGAGCACCTTGCCGTGGCGCCTGATTATCTTGCACTTGTCGCACATCTTCTTGACCGAAGGACGTACCTTCATTTCAATTCCTTTCGGTTATGCGTCTTCTCTATATTCCACGCCCAGCCGCTGGCGATTATCGTCGGCTGATCACTTGAAGCGGTAGGTGATGCGCCCGCGGTTCAGGTCGTAGACGGACAGCTCCACCGTCACCTTGTCCCCCGGGAGTATCTTGATGTAGTGCATGCGCATCTTACCGGAGATGTGTGCCAGAATCTCATGGCCGTTCTCGAGCTCCACCTTGAACATCGCATTCGGCAGCGCCTCTTTGACGGTGCCTTCAAGCTCGATAACATCTTCTTTAGCCAAAAGTGCCCTCCAAGCATCTCATTCCTCTGGGCCGCAGGGCCCATCGCTTCACCTGCGAATACGCAGTGGCTACCTATCCTAGCAAAGATCGAGCGGAATCGGACGAGAATTTTGAATAGGGCGCACAAAAATCCAGAACCGGCTGTGCTGGTCTTTTTAAGGCCTGCTTGTCAGGCCGGCGGCTCGAAGCCGCGCAACCGTTGAGCCTGAGATGGTCCGCTCTGCGCGGTCGGCTCGGTCGCCAGGTATTCGCGTGCGATGCCTCGCGCGCAGCCGCCTTGTCGGCTTTCGGTATGGTAGCAGAAACGACGATGCGCCCGCAACCTCTGCTGGGCTGCGGGCGCATCGGATGCCATCCGCGATGCCGATTAGGCGCGGTAGTAGCTCCAGACCACGGTATCGCCCGCTGCGAGCACCTGCTCGCCCGCCGACACCGAGGGTATCTCGCCGTTGACGGCATACGTCCAGCCATTCGAGCCCTCATTGGCGATGCCGGCGATAGAGCTCACGAACGGCCCGAACGCGGAATCCTCCACCACGATGTCAACATCGGCCGCCTTGAGGGCATCGAGGGCGGTAGCGCCCTCCTCTACCGTGAGGTCGGCATCGACGAGCGCATCCCCGCCGTCGGGGCCTTCCACCGTGACATGCGCTATCTGCTCGACGGCATCGGATGCCGGCGCCGTCGCGCCCGCGCTGCCTCCCATATCCTGCGTGCTCGGGGCACCGGTAGCGCACCCCATAGACACCATCGCTAGGAAGCAGACCGCCAAGAAGCAGATGGTGCTCAGTACCGCTGCTCTCTTCTTCACTTTCATCTTCATCCCCTTATCAGATCGACCTTCGCTCAGCATACCCTTCTCCCCGCCCCGCTGACCGTGCGACCCCGCCGATGCGCGGCACCGTCGAAGAGCGGCAGCCTCGCGGCTGCGTGCATCCCATCCTGTGTCATGAGAGTGGCTGGGGTACCAGGATTCGAACCTAGATAGCTGGCACCAAAAACCAGAGTCCTGCCGTTGGACGATACCCCAGCGAGAGCGCTCTAGGAATGGTGGGCCGTGAGGGAATCGAACCCGCGACCTTGGGATTAAAAGTCCCCTGCTCTACCAACTGAGCTAACGGCCCGAAATCCTAGAGTGACAAGGGGTTATTGTAAACGTGGGCGATTCCCCGGTCAAATGCTAGAAGACCACGCCGAGCGCATTCGCGGCGAGGCCCCACAGGACGCCGGTGGCGTACAGCGCCGCGATGATGGCGACGTTCTGCTTCCAGTGGCGGTTCGCGCGCACCAGCACGAGCAGGCCCACGCCGGCCGACACCAGCAGGCCCGCGAGCATGGCGCCCGCACCCAGCACGCCCTCGATGTACAGATCGGCGATGACCACGCTCGCCGCGCAGTTCGGGATGAGGCCCACCAGCGCCGATGCGAACACCGAGAACGCGGGGTTCGCCGCCATGATGTCGCCGAGCGCATCCTCCCCCACCACCTCGAGCACCCAGTCGAGCGCGAACGTGATGACGAAGATGAACACCATCACCTGCACGGTATGCTTCAACGCCGACAGCACGATGCCCTTCCATGTGCTGTCATGGCTGTGATCGTGGGCGTGATGCTCATGCGTGCAGCTCGCGCAGCAGTCGTCGGTGTGCTCGTAGGCGAGCTCGGGGTTCTCCTCGCAGGTGCCGCAGTCGTGCGAGCAGCCGCACTGGTCCTGCTCGCAGAGCTCATGGATGCGCAGGCTCTGCCTGTCGCGGCGCGCCAAGCGCAGCACGGCATCGACGATGAAGCCCATCACCATGCCGATGATCACCTTCGCCCCCATGATGGACAAGATGGTGGGCAGCGGCACCTGCTCAGCGAGGAAGATGGGCAGCATCTCATCAGAAGTGGACAGGAACACGGCGAACAGCGTGCCGAGCGTGACGACGCGCCCCGCATATAGCGTGGCCGACATAGCGGAGAACCCGCACTGCGGCACCACGCCGAGCAGCGCGCCCACCACCGGGCCAGCCGCGCCCGCGTGCCTGATGGCCTCCTGCGTCTGAGCACCGGTCTTATGCTCCAGCCACTCCATCGCCAGATAGGTGACGAACAGGAACGGCACCAGATACAGCGTATCGCTCAGCGAATGCCCGAGCACATGCTCCAAGATATGCAAGAACTCTTCCATAAGGAGATTTTACCCATAAGACCGAAAAGGGCAGCATAGCCCTCACCCAACCGTAACGAAACCAAAGGAAAACGGCACGGATCCCTCCCCTCCCTAAAAGGGATGCGCTAACCCCTTCCTGCCACAACACCGCCTGAGCGGCTGGGGTATGCGCACAAAGCGGGTTCCGCAGCGAAAAGGGCCCCGAAGGGCCCTTTTCGCGAGGACTGTCCGAGCGACTGCGCATACCCCAGCCGCTCAGGAACGAACAAGCACAAAAGCTTAGTACATCCCGCCGCCACCGCCCATGGCGCCAGCCAGAGCAGACAGATCGGGACCCTCGGAGGGTATCTCGTTGATGGTCGCCTCGGTGATGAGGATCAAGCTCGCCACGGATGCCGCAGACTGCAATGCGGTACGGGTCACCTTCACGGGGTCGTTCACGCCCATCGCGATCATGTCGCCCCACTCGCCGGTCTTGTAGTTGCGACCCATGCCCTTCTTGGCCTTCTTCACCTCGGCCACCTCGACGGAGCCCTCGAAGCCCGCGTTCTCGGCGATGGCGCGCAGTGGCGCCTCCAGGGCACGGCGGATGATGTCCACGCCGACCTGCTCGTCGGCATCGACCTTCATCTTGTCGAGCGCGCCGATGGCGTTCACGAGCGCCACGCCGCCGCCGGGCACGATGCCCTCCTCCACCGCAGCGCGGGTCGCCTGCAGGGCGTCCTCGATGCGGCTCTTCTTCTCCTTCAGCTCGCTCTCAGTGGCAGCGCCCACCTTCAGCACAGCCACGCCGCCCGACAGCTTGCTCAGGCGCTCCTGGAGCTTCTCGCGGTCGAAGTCGGAATCAGTGCGCTCCATCTCGGCCTTGATCTGCGCGATGCGGGCCTTGATGTCGGCCTTCTTGCCAGCGCCATCGACGATCAACGCGTTGTCCTTGGTCACCTTCACGGTCTTAGCGGTGCCCATCATGTCGACAGTGGCATCAGCCAGGCTCATGCCGAAGTCCTTGTCGATCACCTGCGCACCGGTGACGGCGGCGATGTCCTCCAAGATGCGCTTGCGGCGGTCGCCGAAGCCGGGAGCCTTGATGGCCACCACGTTCAGGGTGCCGCGCAGCTTGTTCAGCAGCAGCGTGGCCAGCGCCTCGCCGTCCACATCCTCGGCCACCAAGAACAGCGGGCGGCCGCTGCGCATGACCTCTTCCAGCAGCGGGATGAAATCCTGCACGTTGGAGACCTTCTGGTCGGTCAGCATGATGTAGGGATCCTTCAGGACCGCCTCCATCTTCTCCATGTCGGTGGCCATGTAGGGGCTGATATAGCCGCGGTCGTACTGCATGCCCTCGACGATATCCATCTCGATGCCGAAGGTCTGGCTCTCCTCGACGCTGATGGCGCCGTCCTTGCCGACAGCGGCCATAGCCTCGGCGATCTTCTCGCCGATGACGGGGTCGCCCGCGGAGATGGTGCCGACGTTGGCGATCTGCTCTTTGGTGGAGACGTTCTTCGACGCCTTCTTGATGGACTCGACCACCGCTTCGGTGGCCTGCTCGATGCCGCGGCGGATGGCCAGCGCATCGCTGCCAGCGGTGACGTTCTTCAAGCCGTCGGAGACGATCACGTCAGCGAGCAGGGTGGCGGTGGTGGTGCCGTCGCCAGCGACATCGTTTGTCTTCACGGCGACCTCGCGCACGAGCTGGGCGCCCATGTTCTCGATGGGGTCTTCCAGCTCCACTTCCTTGGCCACGGTCACGCCGTCGTTGGTGATGGTGGGAGCGCCGTAGCTCTTCTCGAGCGCCACGTAGCGGCCCTTGGGGCCGAGCGTCACCTTCACCGCATCGGAGAGCTTCTTGACGCCCGCGCCGAGAGCGCTGCGCGCGTCCTGATCGAAAGTTATAGCCTTTGCCATTATCGTCTATCCCTTCTGGTCGACTGGTTACTTGGAGAACACTGCGTAGATGTCGTCGCCGCGCACGATGAGCACTTCCTCGTCGTCGCAGACGATCTCGTTGCCGCCGTACTTGCTGTAGACGACGCGGTCGCCCACCTTCACGGGCACCTCGACGCGGTTGCCGTCCTTGTCCAAGCGGCCTTCGCCCACAGCCAGCACCGTGCCGGTCTGCGGCTTCTCTTTGCTGTCACCTGCCAGGAACAGGCCTGATGCAGTGGTGATCTCGGCCTCATCCTGCTTGATGATGACGCGGTCGCCCAGCGGCTTGAGATTCATATTCGACTCCTTCTTCGGTCGTTTCAGCTTCCTGTTGGATTAAACCACATTTCGAGCGGTTGTTTAGCACTCGTTACTAAAGAGTGCTAAACGGTGCATATATTAGCACTCGCGGCGCTCGATTGCCAACGAGGATGCGCGCATGCGATGCGCTCCATCGGAACTCCACCGGCATCAGGCGGCGCCGGGCGACACCAGACCTGCCTCGTATGCCAGCATCACCAGCTGGGCGCGGTCGTGCGAATCGGTCTTGGCCATGATGCGCGCCAGATGCGTCTTGACGGTAGCCGGCGATATGAACAGCTGCTCGCCGATCCGGTCGTTGGCGAGGCCGCGCGCCACCAGCACCAATATCTCGCGCTCGCGGTCGGTCAGGCTCTCCACCCGCTCGCGCAGCTCGGCCGCAGGCGCACTCCCGCTCTGCGCGCTCGCTGCGAAATCGCGGATGAGCCGCTTCATCACCGACGGTTGTATGAGGGCATCGCCGCGCGCCACCACGCGCACCGCATCGGCTATCTCGTCGGGATCGGCGTCTTTCAGCAGAAAGCCGCTCGCGCCGGCGCTGAGCGCATCGTAGACGTAGCGGTCGATGTCGAAGGTGGTCAGCACCAGCACGTGCGTCGACGCCAAGATGGGGTTGCCCGTGATGTCGCGCGTGGCGGCGATGCCGTCGAGCGCGGGCATGCGGATGTCCATGAGCACCACATCGGGGCGCAGCTGCTGGGCCATCTGCACGGCCTCGGCGCCATCCGTCGCTGCGCCTACCACCTCGATATCGGGGTAGGTGCCCAAGATGGCGCGGTACCCGCTGCGCACGAGCTCCTGGTCGTCGGCTATCAGCACGCGTATCCTCGCTGCGTCCATCGCCCGCCCGCCTCTCATGCTCTGGTGCGCACCACGGGGATGCGCACGTCTATCCGGGTGCCGCCTGCGCTGCCCGGCCCGATATCGAAGGTGCCGCCGAGGGCGCGTGCGCGCTCGCACATGCCCTCGATGCCATGGCCCACCGGCGCGTCGGCGCTCACTCCCCGCCCATCATCGACGATGCGAAGCGACGCCCGGTCGCCTTCGATCGACACGTCGATGACGGCATGGTGCGCCTGCGCATGCCGCACGATGTTCGTGGCGGCTTCGCGGGCGATGCGGTAGAGCGCCATGTCGGCATACGCCGGCAGCGGCACGTCGCATCCCTTGATGCGCAGCTCAGCCTCGATGCCCGCCTGCTCCAGATAGCCGATCAAGCCGGCCATATCGCGCGTGCCCATCATGGGCTGCGTCTGGGCATCAGGTGAGCCATCGCGCAGCACGGCTATCATCCCGCGCATCTCGGCGAGCGCCTCTTTCGAGGTAGTGCGGATGCTCTCGAGCGCTTCTTTCGCCGCCGCAGGGTCGCGCTCCACGAGCGCTGAAGCCGCCGCAGCCTGGATGCTCACCGCCGAGAGCGAATGCGCCGTTATATCGTGCACCTCACGCGCGATGCGCAGCCGCTCCTCCTCGACGCGGCGCTCGGCATGCGCCTCGCGGGTGCGCTCCGCCTCGAGCGCACGGGCCTCCACCGCCTCGATGGACACCTGCCGGGCATGCAGCGCGAAGCCGGCGAGCGCCGCCGCGGCCACCACGGCGGCATCCTGCACCAGCGTGAGCATCGTCAGAGGCGACGCAGGCGCGAGCAGCGTGCACGCAACCACCACCGCGAGCAAGCCGATGCCCGCCGCGAGCGCCTCTGCGCGCTCGCGCTCGTAAGCCACCGTGAACAGCGCGATGAGCGGCCCCGCGAGCGACAGCGATGCCTGCCCCATCTGCACCTGGAAGAAGGCCCAGACCGCCGTGGAGACCGCGAACGCGGGCCACGGCAAGCGCCTGCGCACCACGAGCGGCGCGCATGTGAGCGCCACGATCAGCACGCCCCACGCCGACAGCGTGATAGCCCGCACGCCGAGCAGGCGCCGCACGAAATCGTCGGGGATCATCAGGTTCGCCGATGCGCTCATCTGGAGCAGCCCGAAGCCGAACGCACCCAGCGCGATGACAGCATCCACCAGCCAATCGGCAGGGCTCATGGGCACGCAGCGCAGGTATATGGCGTCTCTCAGCCTATCCATAGAAGGGAGCTTGCGGATACGGCGGCTCCAACGCCCGCTTGAACGCATTCGCAGCATAGCGCGCCTGTATGGCCGCCACCTGCTCCTCTGGGAAACCGAGCGCCGCTACGTCCCCTGCGCTCTCGCCGCGCTCGACGAGCCCCATCAGGATGGCGTCGAGGATCGCGTAATCGACCCCGAGCGATGCCTCGTCCGACTGGCCCGGGGAGAGCTCCGCCGAGGGCGGCTTCTCTATCGCATGGCGCGGTATGGGCGCCACCTCGCCCGCTTCGAGCGCGGCGGCATTGCGCCACGCGCACAGCTCGTAGACCTGGGTCTTGTAGAGGCCGCCGATGGGCGCGAACGCGCCGGCCGTGTCGCCATAGAGCGTGGAGTAGCCCATCGCAGCCTCTGATTTGTTGCCGGTGTTCAGCATCAGCCACCCATACGCGTTCGACAGCGCCATGAGCGCCACCATCCGGCAGCGCGCCTGGGTATTCTCCGACGCCAAACCCGAGAGCGCCTCGCCCGCGCCCTGCGCGAATGCCGACGCGAACGCCTCGTAAGCGCCCGTTATGGGCATCGTCATGGTCTGCATGCCTAAGTTGCGCGCCAGCTCTTCGGCATCGGTCACGGAATGCGGGGTGGAATACGGCCCGGGCAACAGCACGCCATGCACATGCTCAGCGCCGAGCGCGTCAGACGCGATGACCGCCACCAAGCTGGAGTCGATGCCTCCCGACAGCCCTATGACCGCATCGCGGAAACCGGCCCCGCGCATGAAAGCGCTGGTCGCCTCGACGCACGCCCTGTATATGCCATCCGGGCGCATCATGGGCGCCTACACCGCGCGGATGCGCTCGGCCAGCCACGACGCCCACGCGTCGACGCCGGTGCCCTTCGTCGCAGCGATGGGGAATATCGGCGCTGCTGGGTTCAGCCGGCCCACCTCGGAGCGGAACGCCTCCTCGTCGAAATCGAACACGGGCATGGTGTCCACCTTGTTCAAGATGACGGCATCGGCTACCTGGAACACCCCGGGATACTTCAAGGGCTTGTCGTCGCCCTCGGGCACCGACAGTATCATCACCTTGGCGTTCTCGCCCAGATCGAAATCGGTCGGGCACACCAGGTTGCCCACGTTCTCTATGATGATGAGGTCGAGCCGCTCGAGGTCGAGCACGTCCACCGCGCGCTTGATCATCGCGCTCTCCAGATGGCACGCGCCCCCCGTGTTGATCTGCACCGCTGATGTGCCCTGCCGCTTTATCTTCTCGGCATCCACGCTGCTCGCGATATCGCCCTCGATGACGGCGATGTTGAACTCGTCGCGCAGCGCGTCGATGGTGGCCAAGATGGTCGATGTCTTGCCCGAACCCGGGCTCGCCAGCAGGTCGAGCACGAACACGCCCGCCTCTGCGAAGCGCTGCCGCAGCTCGGCGGCGATGGCGTCGTTCTTCTGCAGGATGGGCTGCTTCATATCTATCTGCATGCTTGATGCACCCCTCTCATCGGCCGTCCGGTGCCGCATCGTCAGGCAGGTCGACCTCGATGGAATCTATCTGGAGCTCCTTGCCCTCCAACAGCTCGGTGGCGAAGCTGTCGCATTCCGGGCAGAACATGTTGAACCGATCGTGCTCGTATTCCGCGCCGCACTCCAAGCAGCGGCTGCGCGGATGCACCATAACCACATTCAGGTGCGCGCCCTCCGTGAACGGGTCGCCCTCCGTCAGCGCCTCGAACGCGAACACCAGCGCATCCTCGATGGCCTCGGTCATATCGCCGATGCGCAAGGTCACTTCGAGCAGCCGCGTCGCGCCGGCATCGTGGGCCGCCCCCTTGGCCGCATCCAGCACGCCGCTCATGATGCCGAGCTCGTGCACTTACGCTTCTTCCTCGGCCGCTATCTCGGCGTTCTGGCGCTTGATGCGCTTCGCCAGCACGATGCGCGCGAGCAGGAGGCTCAGCTCGTAGAGCGCGATCATGGCCGCGAACATCAGCAGCATGGTCACCGGCGAAGCGTCAGGGGTGACGATAGCGCAGAGCACCATCAGCACGATATAGACCATGCGCCAGCTGCCGCGGAGCTTCTTGTACGGCACGATATCGAAGATGACCAGATAGAAGATGACCAACGGCAGCTCGAAGGCCGCCCCGAATGCTATCTCGAACTTGATGATGATGTCGATGTAGGACGTCATGCGCGGCGCCACGTACCCTAGGCCCTGCGCCTGCTCGGTCAGCCATTGGAATGCCGCATTCAAGATGACGGTGTAGCAGAACACCGCGCCCAAGATGAACAGCACCACCGACACCACGAAGGTGGGCATGAACCACTTGCGCTCCTTCGGCTTCAGCGCCGGCAGGAAGAACGCGAGCAGCTGCCACAAGATGACGGGCGAGGTGGCTATGACGCTGAAGAACAGCGCTATCTGGAAGCGCACCGCGAACGCCTCGAAGGGGTCGAGGGCCATCATCTCCGCCCAGCCCGTTTCCGGGTCGACCGGGATATAAGGGGTTATGGGCATGAGGAGGAACTGCCCCATCGCCGGGGCTGCGAAATAGAACACGCATACCGCCACGCCCAAGCACGCCACGATGCGCACGAGGCGCATGCGCAGCTCGCCCAGGTGGTCGAAGAGGGGCATCCGCGCCGGTCCGATAGGCATGGCTAGCGCACCTCCTTCGCAACATCAGCGCTGGGCGCTGCATCATCTGCCGCCGGAGCGGCCGACTTCGCCGCCACCTCGGTCTTAGGCTCGGCCTTCGCGGCCGCCTTCGCCGCAGCGGCATCCGCCTCGGCCTTCGCGGCGGCATCTGCCGCCTCCTTCTCAGCCGCTTTGCGCTCGGCGCGCTCGCGGTCGTAGCGGGCCTTGCGCTCGGCGAAGCTCGCCGACTTCTCCGATATCTTCTCGGCTGCCTTGCCGGTCGCCTCATCCACGGCGGCCTGCGCCGTGCGCGTCTTGTCCTTGGCGTCGTTGGCAGCGCGCTCGATCACGTCGAGCGGGTTCTTCAGCGGCGCATCGGAATCCTTGTCGATGAACGACTGCGCGCTCAGGGTGCCTTTCATCTCGTCTTGGGCGTTCCTGAACTTCGCTATGGCATGCCCGACGGTCTTGGCGATGTCAGGCAGCTTGTCGGGGCCGAATATCAAGAACCCGAACAGCAATATCAGGAATAGCTCGAAACCGCCTATACCGAACACGTGCCCGACCTCACATTCCCAGAACCGCGATCGCCATCGTAGGCAAGCCCAGCGCCAGCACCAGCACGATGCAGACGATCACCGTGAATATCTTCTTCATGCGCTCCGAGCGCTCTTTCTGAGCCGCCCGCGCCGCCTCGCGCTCGCGGGCCTGCTCGATGCGCGCCGCGCGCTGTTGGCGCGATATCTTCTTCTTGGCGTTGCTGCTCATGCCTTACGCCTTCAGCTTCGCGCGTATCTCGATGACGCGGGCGATGTTCTTCGCCACTTCCACGCCAACATGCCAGTTGTTCTTCTCGTAGAGCGTCTTGCCGCCCACCATCGTCATGAGGACGTCGCTCGCTGTGCAGGTGCTCACCAGAGCCGACACGGGGTTCTGGTCGAGCGACTGGTGCGACGACGACAGGTCCACCGCGATGAGGTCGGCGAGCTTGCCCACCTCGAGCGAGCCGATCTTGTCGTCTTGGCGCAGCGCGCGGGCGCCGCCGATGGTGGCGAGCTCCAGTATCTGATGGCTCGTCAGGAAGCGGCTCGTGTCGCTCGCACGGTGCAGCAAGAGCCCCATGCGCATCTCCGAGAGCATGTCGGTCGACTCGGTGGCCGCCGGCGAATCGGTGCCCAGGCCCACGCGCAGCCCCGCTTGCAGGAACTGCGATAGGGGCGCCACGCCCATACCGAGCTTCGCATTGGAGCTGGGACAGGTGCAGATGGCCACGTCGAACTCGCGCAGCTTATGGATGTCCTCGTCGGTGACATGCACCGCGTGCACCAGCAGCACGTTCGGCGCGTCGAAGGCGCCCCAGTTGAGCGCATAGCGCACCGGCGTCACGCCGAAGGGCAGCCAAGGCGGTATCTCGACGTAGCCGCGCGCTTCCTCGTCCATGTTGTCCACCGCGAACATCGACGAGCCGTACATGACGAAGTTGTATTCCTCGCGGCTGCCCGCGAGGCGCATGGCCACCGGCAGATCCTCGCGCAGGGCCAGATCGGTCACGCGTTGGAACACCGACGGATGGTTCGCGTAGATGGCAGCGGGCGCCACGCCCACCGTCATGCGGGAGGGGTCGAATTCCTCGCGCCACTGCTCTATGTCGCGCTCAGCGGAGTGCATGGCGTAGTCGACGCGCATCTTGTCCATGGCGCCCACTTCGCGGTAGATCACCCCGCGCAGGCCCAGCTCTTGCGCCGCTTTGCCCGCAGCGCCGGTGCTGGTTATGTCCACCACAGTGGTTATGCCCGACGACAGCGCGTCGAGCCCGCCCAAGATGGCCGAATCATACCAATCGGCCTGCTCGAGCTGGAGGCTGCGGCCGAGCACCGACAGTATCCATTCCGGGTACGGCTTGTCGGCCACCACCCCGCGCAGCACCGATTTCTCGATGCGCGTATGCA
>CAJTXX010000042.1 GCA_910584145.1 uncultured Eggerthellaceae bacterium
TGGCACCTTCTTCGGGAGGGCATCAAGAGAAGGCTGCCCTCCCGAAGAAGATGCCATTTGCTCCGTCCCTTTGGGTTCTATGCGCGCAGGACGAGGCTGTTCGCTTCTACTTGGGCGAGGGCGGCGCGGTTCAGAGTGCAGCCGAGGCCGGCTTCGTTGCCTTCGCTGTTCAGCAGCACTAGGCCGCGCGTGACGCCGTAGGGCGGTGTGGTTATGTCGCACGTCAGATAGCGCGATGTGGAACCGATGTCGCCAGGGATGACCATATCGGGCAGCGTCTCGAACGCAGCGCTGACCCGGCGCAAGATGCCCGTCTCGTGCATGCCGCCCATCCACACCACGCGTCCGAGCGCCTTCGCCCGCGCGATGAACGCCAGGGTGGGTGTTATGCCTCCGAACCGGGCCACCTTCACCGAGATGCAGCGTATGTCGGGGAATCGCAGGATGCGCTCGGCTTCGGCGGCGCTATCGTACGATTCATCGGCGCACAACGGCGTGCTCAGCTTCGGCTGCATGGCAGCCAGGTTCGCTATATGATCGCGGCGCGCATGCGTGCTGGCGCCGCTCACATCGAACGGCTCCTCTATCCAGCCGATATTCAGGCCGTCGAGCTGGCGCAGCTCGACGAGCTGATCGTCGCTGAAACTGCGGTTCGCGTCGAGCGTCACGAGCATATCGGGGAAGGCGCGCCGCACCGCGCGCACGGTGGCCAGGCCGCCTTCGGGGGATATCTTCATCTTCAAGCGCCGGTAGCCGGCCTCGACGGCTTCGGTGGCGTTCTGCATGGCTATGGGCGTGGGCGCCGCCTCGATGACCGCACCGGCCGCCACCGTGGCCTGCGCGCCTTGCACCTCGGCCATGCGCGGCATGCTCGCCAGCGGCCGAGCGGGGCTGAGCGCCTGCCATATGCGCTCGTATTCCTCGTTCATCAGCTGCCAGAGCGGGCGGCCGGTCACCTGGCCGTAGAGGTCCCACAGGGCGTTCTCCAGCGCGTTCATGGCCATCGGGTTCGCGGCGGCGCCCGGCAGCGCCGACATGGCCGCGAACGCCTCGCGCGGGTGCGAGAACGAAGCGCCCAGCAGGCAAGGCGCCAGCGTCTCCTTCATGACGCGCGTGTCGTCGGCGAGCGTCTCACGGCCCACCCATTCCACCGCGAGCGACGGGCACTCGCCCAGCCCGCAGCGGCCCTGCGCGTCCACTGCCTCCACCACCACGCTCTCGCGGAAGCTGCGCGGGCCATCTGCTCCTCTGCCCGGCTGCGGATGCACCAACGGGATGCGCACATGGTGGATGCGCACCTCGCGCACGCACAGGCGCTCGGCGAATGCCGTTTCGGCGGCTTGCCGGTCGATGCGCCCGTCGGGCTCGCGCGCCATGCGCTCCACGATCAACATCTCCTGGGGGATGCTCTGGCGCGAGAGCCACGGCGCCACCGTGCTGCGCACCGTCTCCGCCGTGCATGAGCCATCGGGGCATTCGACCACCGCCGCGGGCGCGTAGCCAGCCCCAGCTGTCTGCACCGCGAACACGTGCGCCGCCGTCACGCCCGGCACATGCAACAGCGCTTCGGCTATCTCGGCCGGATAGATGCCCGCTTCACCGTTCATGAACACGCTCATGCTGCGGTTCTTCACGTAGATGCAGCGCTCGCTCGCCGCGGCGATGTCGCCGGTCATGAAGTAGCGGTCGGCGGTGAAGGCGGTGTTCGCGCCGATGTAGCCGCCGAACACGCCGGGACCGCGCACCGCAAGACTGCCGAAACCGGCGGCCTGCTCATCGACGATGCGCACCTCGTAGCCATCGAGCAGCCTCAACGCACCGCGGAAGTCGCGCGCAGCGCGGGCGCAGGCGATAGGGCCCGCCGTCTCGGTCATGCCGTAGCTGACGAACACGCGCGCGTCGAGGTCGCAGCTGCGCTCCAGCGTGCGCGGGTTCACCGTGCGGTTCGCCAGCAGCAGGCAGCGGTAGGCTGCCAGGCGGCTGACGGCCGCCGAGTCGAGCTCGAGCCGCCATTCCTCGATCGTCAGCAGGTCTTGCAGCATCTTGTCGCGCACGCAGATATGCGTGGCGCCGCACGCGTGCGCATCGCGCAGCACCTGCTCCGGGTCGAAGCGCGCATAGAGGCGCAGCAGGCACATGGCATGCACCGCGCGCACCAGCGTCTGGAAGCCGTCGATGTTGTACAGCGGGATGCAGAGCTGCCACAGCATGCCGCTACCGCGCAGCGCCGCCGACGAGCTGAGCGGCAGGCGCTCCTGCCAAGCCGCCATGCCGCCTTCGTTGAGCGCCCTGTTCAGCGCCCGCGACGCATCAGCCAGCTGGCCCCACGAGAGCGGCACCAGCTTCGCACGGCCGCCCGAGCCGGCCGCCGCCACGATGCCGCTGCCCGCATTGCCCGCGAACAGGCGAGCAGCGCGCTCGGCGAAATGCACCGTGTCGTCGACCAGGTCGGCGCGCTCGCCCATGATGGCGCGCTCGCGCCGCAAGCCGCCAACGATGCTGGCTATGACGGTGCTCTCGTCGGTGGTGACCTGCCGGGCGCGGCCCAGCAGCTGCTGCGCGCGCTCGGCGTCTATCTGGCAGGCGACGCGACGGCCATCGCGCCCGATCTCCATGATGCGGCTGAGCTTCTCGCCGGCGGTCAGGCGCCGGTTCAGCAACATCAGCGTGAAGCCGCCATACGCGCAAGCGAGCGTCAGGAAGATGAGCTCGGGGCTGTTCGGCAGATCGACCGCCACCACCTCGCCCGGGCGCGCGCCCAGCGCTTGCAGCCGCCGCGCCAGCGCCGCCGACACCAAGCGCGTGAATCGGTAGGTGAAAGCGGTTTCCGTCCCGCCTTCATCAACGAATGTGAAGAAGACGCCATCGGGGTCGATGCGCACGCTGCTTTCGAGAACATCTATCATCGGGCGGGGACACCGCTTGCTCGTTCGGGGCTATGTGGCGAACTGATGCGCATGAACCGCCTTGCAAACCGACGTTGTAAGGAAGCTTCGATCGTGCTGTGTTTTGGAAAAGCAGCGGGCCTAGGATGTTTGAAACAGTGTTTGCCCGCGACCTTTTCCATAGTAACAATTCGCGTGCCGTTTTTGGCCGAGAATATACATTATCTTGTGATTTTTTCCGGCGATGACCACAACAATTAGTCGTTCCGCTCATGCCTCTGAACAGGGGAAATATCTCTCTTGCGGGCAGATCGCGCGGCGCCTGTGAGCCCTCTTCCGAGCCGTTTCCCCACGGCTTCGCAGCGAGTGCGGGAAGGGCGCATCCCCCAGAAAGCCAAGATGCCGCGAAGGAGGTCGCGGCATCTTCCATTGAATCAAAGCAAGGAGGAAAAGCTCTATGTAAAGGGAGCGTGATGCGCGTTAACCCAAGGGCGTGGGTGTATGTGCCATACTGCGCATCACGCTGGTGCTGGGAAACACCACTGAGCATATTACGCTCCGTTCCTTAAAAAATCCTTAAACGATTCACAGCTTTTAAGGAACTTTTCAGGTTACGCAGACGGGCGCGGGGTAGAATGGGCGCACGATGACGAAGGCGGGTGCCCATGCACGTTCTGATTGTTGAAGACGACGAATCGCTAGCCGCAGCGCTCGAGAAGATACTGAGGGACAACGGCTACGACGTAGATAAGGTGCACGACGGCGAGGCGGGGCTGACCTACGCGATGGCCGGCGGCTACGATGTGGTCATCCTCGATGTCATGCTGCCGAAGATGGACGGGTTCGCCGTCACCTCGGAGCTGCGGCGCCAGCAGGTGAGCACGCCGATCATCCTGCTCACCGCGCGCGATTCCACCGCCGACAAGATCGCCGGGCTCGACTCGGGCGCCGACGATTACATGACCAAGCCGTTCAGCCCGGCCGAGCTGATGGCGCATCTGCGCGCGCTGACGCGCCGCCAAGGCGAGGTGCAGTTCGAGCTGCTGAGCGCGGGCGACCTTCAGCTGTCGCTGGAGACTTATGACCTCTCGCGCGAGGGCAAATCCATCCGCCTGAGCTTCAAGGAATTCTGCATCTTGAAGATCTTGATGGGCAGCCCGGGCGCGGTGGTGTCGAAGGACACGCTGATCGATAAAGCGTGGAGCGCCAGCTCTAGCGCGGGCGACAACAACGTTGAGGCGTACATATCGTTCTTGCGGAAGAAGATCGCGCACGTCGGCTCGCAGTGCAAGATAGAGACGATACGCAAGGCGGGATACCGCTTCGTGGTGCCGGCGGCCGATGGCAGCGCTGATGGTGCTGACAGCGCCGAGATAGGCTGATGGGCCGCCTATGCTGAACCGCCTGCGCCTGCGCTTCATCCTGCTGAACATGGTGCTCGCCGCCGCGGTGCTAGTGGTGGCGTTCAGCGCCGTGTGCTATCTGGACTACCAGCAGCGCGTGCGCGAGGTGTACGAGGAGCTGACCCTGACGCTGAACCAGGCGCAGAGCCCCACCGCCAGCCAGATCGAGCAGTTGCTGCCGCTGCGCCGCGGCGAGGCGGCGGGCGAGGTTGCCATGGCCGAGCTGCCCGACCCGCCGGAGCTGGGGAATGGGGCGGAAGAGGTGGCGGCTGCGGAGCCGGAGGTGGAGGCCGCCGCAGCGGGCACCGACCAGCCCGGTGCCACAGGTACGGACACGGGCGCAAGCGCGGACGGGACCACCGACGGCGCCGAGAGTGCCCCGCAATACCCCATGCCCGAGATAGGCTCGCGCAACGATGTCATCATCCCTATCGCCGTCTACCTGGTCAAAACCGATGGCGTGTACACCGCGCTCGGCGACTACGCCAGCGCATCCATCTCGCATTCGCTGCTGCTACAGGCGAATGCCGAGGCGCTCACCTACCCCGACACGCACGGCCTGCTGGAAGACGTGGGCCTGTACTTCGAGCGGCGCGAGACGTCGAACGGCACGCTGGTGGCCTACGCCGACGAGAGCAACGTGAACGCCTGGCAATCGCTCGCATGGACGCTCGCGGGCGTGGGCGCAGGCGTGCTGATGGCGTTCCTTCTGATAAACATCTTCTTCTCATGGTGGGCGCTGCGCCCGACGCAGAAAGCGTGGGATCAGCAGACGCAATTCGTGGCCGATGCCTCGCACGAGCTGAAAACACCGCTGACGGTCATCTTGGCGAACATGGCCATCGTACGCGCTCAGCCCGATGCCACCGTGGCCCAGCAGGCGCAATGGCTAGAGAGCACGCAGACCGAGGCCGAGCGCATGCAACAGCTGGTGAACGACATGCTCGACTTGGCGCGTCCCGACAACGCCACGCGCGCCGAGCTTCCCCATGCCCTCACCGACTTGACCGACCTGACCGAGACCGAAGTGCTGCAATTCGAATCGGTAGCGTTCGAGCGCGGCGTCGAGCTGGACAGCAAGCTGGTACCCGGCGTGCGCGTGCTGGGTAACCCCGCGCGCCTGCAACGCATGATATCCACCCTGATAGACAACGCCTGCAAGTACGCCGACGCCGACGGGCGCGTCACCATAACGCTCGCCACCGGGCGCGGGCGCGACGCCCGGCTCACCGTGCGCAACACCGGCGCGCCCATCCCGCCGGAGGACCTGCCGCACGTGTTCGACCGCTTCTACCGCGCCGACAAGGTGCGCACGTCGGGCACCGGCGGCTACGGGCTGGGGCTGGCCATCGCGCGCGAGATAGCACGAGAACACAACGGCGACATTACAGTTGAGAGCTCAGAGGAGTTGGGCACTGCCTTTACGGTAAAACTGCCTGTAGCAGATCGACCGTAAAGAGGAGGGTCCATGAAGGGCTTCATAGGCGAATTCAAGGAGTTCATCAACCGCGGCAACGTCATGGACATGGCGGTTGGCATCATCATCGGCGCGGCATTCACGGCTATCGTCACCTCGCTGGTCGATCACATCATCACGCCGCTGATCTACCTGGTCACCGGCGGCAACGGCACCGATGTTGCGGGCCTGCGCATCCCTGTCGGCAGCGACCAATACATCGACTTCGGCGCATTCCTCGGGGCGATCATCAACTTCCTGATAATCGCGCTGTGCGTATTCCTCATCGTGAAGGCGTTCAACAAGATGAAAGACGGCGCCGTGCACCTGCCCGGCCGCCGCGGCGAGAAGACCATCGAGCACGCGCCGGTGTGCCCCTTCTGCAAAGAAGAAGTGAACGTAGGCGCCACCCGCTGCAACCACTGCACCGCCGACCTCCCCACCCCCGCCGAGGCCACGATAGAGGTGGTGAAGTAGGTGGTGTTGCAGAAGCGACCCCCCCCAGACGATGACGGCCACCTTCCGGGTCTTACACAAAGTGACGCGACGCTGCCTACCAAGACATCGTCTCCATAGCTTTTATCACGGCATCGCGCGCATCCCGAAGAGACAGATCGCCGACATAAGGGTACCTTCGTGCGTATGCAGACCAATGGCTTAGCATGCCAGCAACAAGTAACCCTGCATGACAAGCTGAGGAGAGACTCCTTCCGCCTTTGCCCGATTCCGGATGAGCGCCTTAAGCTGCATTGCATTATTCGTTCTCACAGGAGCACCTCCAGGTAATTGCGCATCTTCCGCTCAACGCCTAATGCAGATGCATCTTCAAGCAGCTTTTGGATGTTCTTGCTATCGTTTTTAACATACTGCTGCATCGCAGGGTTGAACATCTGCACGTCCGCATCTTGTCGTCCTCGCAACATGTCACAGAGCGTGCGCTCCAGATCATACCCGTTGACCTCATTTCCATAGGGCGTTTTCAAGGTAGTCAGGCCGAGGTCCAAAACGTCATCGGCACAAGTACGCACCTCGATATCCGCCTCTCGCGCTTTTGTTGCCCGGTACGAACGAGGGAATGTCATAGAAAGCTTGAAGGGGGTACGGTCGGTGTATCCAAGAAGGTAGAGTGCGGTGCCGTCCGAAAAGATGCCCTTCGGAAAGCGAAGCTGAATGGCGAGGAATTCATCCTCCCAGGCATCTGTTAAGCAGTAGACGCCGCGCTGAACACGAGCAAGCTTATCCGACTTCACCATATCGGTGATTCGGGCGCGCGGGATTCCGGCATCTACAACCTGTGCCGTAGTTACCAGCCCTCCATGGCTTTGCGCCAATTTAAGGATATCTTTCATGCTAATCACCTACCTGTCCTAATCGACTGAATATTATACAATTTTCAGTACTTTAGGACAAATAGGAGGAGCTTGGCTAGCTTGACGCAATAGACTTCTAGACCCATATAAGGGTAGTGTCCCGAAAGTTGGTGACGAGCGTGCGCTCGCGATAGCCGTTGCGCTGGTTGCCGTCGGCGCATGCATCCTCTGCCTGGGCGTCCATGATCTCGTTGACGAGAGCCTCGGCCATGATGCGGATGAGCTCTTGGATGTTGACCATCCCGTCATCGAATCGAGGAATCTCGGTCGCTGCCGGCAGCCCATGCTCTACACTTTCCATTAGGTCATCGCCTTTCTCTTGAATCCATCAATCTCGACAATTGAAGATTCTAGGCGATGGCCGTTTCCTGTCTCTCAAGCGAAACGGCTCTTACACCAACATTAGGGACACGATCCGATGGCCGCCTGCATATCCTTCTCCATGACAGTCCTTTAACACTCACGCGGTATCGATAAGCCTGCTTTCGTCTATCGTACAAGGGGAGCCATTTAGAACCTCATAGCGGTGATAAATGGCAGGAAAACCATAGTTGATGTCTCGCATATTCCAGTGAATCCACTTACGTTTAGGGGATCTTTGAATGAGTTCCATTAGTTCGTCAAGCATAGTCTTTTCAAGCTCGTCATACTTGCCACTGATTGCATCAAGAGTGACTCCCTGCTTCTCGGCAATCTTATGAATGGAAAAGAATGCGTTTGGCCGGAGTCAAGTTCTCTTACAGCAATAGAGGTGATACGTGGTGTTCTCCCGTCCTGGATGTCGTAGAAACTCTCGCATGAGTAATGGATTACTAGATAGTCTCTTGATGATTTCTCAATTTCTTTTAAAATCTTCTTAGCCTGCTTGTGCCTTTTGTAACGCATATCTATTCCTCGGATTTAAGCCATTCATCAGGGATTAGTTTTTTTTCATCATGCGTCCAATGGCCTACTTCATAAGCCAAATTTACTTCCCCCCAAATGTCTGCTCCAGCATGCTCCGTTACGATGATTTGAAAATCGAAGTTCTCAAGGGTCAAAAAGTCATCAAAGGCTTCGAATATTTTTCTTACCGCCTCGCGATCTGCGTCTGTTTTATCTGCAGCCACTTCTAGCAAGCTCTCAATGTGGGGGAAGTAGACTTGGCTCGGCTGATCGTAGAAGACAAAGCTGGGGATAGTCAGAGGGGAGTGCGTTTGTAAATACCTTTGCAAAGCGAGTGAAAAGGCTACGTGATACGACAACCAATTAGAAGCGCTCCCAATTTCGTTTAAAAAGTGACTGGTGTCCTTGTTGTCCACGATTTTCAAGGCGAGATTTTTGTAATCAAAATGCACCTCCCACTCTGAGTTTTCCATATCGAGGCTCTGTAGCATATCTTTTGTGTATGAAGAAATCTTCTGAATGGCTGCATGGATTTTTGTGAGAACGTTGGTTTCATTAAGTCTTTTACGTAGTTCAGCTTGTCTTTTGGCGAGCTTCTCGATCTCGCCTCCATTATCAGAACACTGTGAGATTGCTTCGTATTGCATTAAGGATGCTTTTAGTTCCCCAATAAATCTTTCGATTTCATACAGCTGGTACTTGCTTTTGTTTTGCTTTTCTTCCAAAGAGCGAAGAGTGATCGAAGTAGCACGCAACTCTTCGACTGTTTCATCAAGCTGTTTATTTAGCGTACTTTTTTCCTTTGTAAGCTCCATCCGTACTTTTTCCAGTGATAGATTGTTATCAGCTTCTTTTGAATATAGTGATTCAATTTTCTCAAGAATCTCTTGTCCGTTGATTGTGCGTTGGCCACAAATCGGACATTGATCTTCCTGAGAAACCCTCCCCAAAAGCCATTCTGATATACCTGTATAGTCTCCTAGGGAATCTATCATGCTTCCATATTGGTCAAAATACGAGATAGTTTCGCTAATGACGGAGAGTCTGCGCAGGATATCATTTTTTACGATTGAAAGATCTTCCTCCTTTGATCTTAGAAAATTGAGTCTGCTAATCGCTAGATTCGTGCTCCCTGTTGCATTAAGAATCTCAGAATGCGATAGCGAACTAAGCCGTCTAATCTCATTAAGCATTTCATCAAAACCATTTGAAAGGTCAAGATCAAAATTGCTAATGCCAAACTCCAGAGCCTGGATTATCTGTTCTTCTACGGAGTTTCTCCATTCGAGTGAAACCTGTTCGAGGGTTGCAGATTCTTTTTCCAGGCGTCGAAGTTTTCGTCCAACTTCTATGAGTTCTAGTTCATTCATCAGGTCTTCCGCAGTGACAGCCCCAGCGAGAAAGGGAAAGATATTAGCAAGCTTTTGTTTATGCTCCAGTTCATCTAATTTGTAAAAAAGGGCTTCCGGATTGGCAATGATGTTCTGCGGCTGATACAAAAAAGCTGCTACATCTCTAAAGGAAGGGCGATCTGCATCATGATGGCCGTTTACCGTTATCGGAAGTGCGGTAAACCCGAAATGTTGATTTAGAAGATCTTTTATATCATCTGTTGTGGTGTTTTCGGTAATTTGTTTAGGAATAATGAGATTATTGCCTAAAGCGTAATACATGCGAGAGGTTTGCTTGTGTTGACCAGGTTCGGCGCGGCAGAGTAGCATCTCTTGGTCTCCGCTTTGAAGAAGAACTCCAAACCAAGCTGTATTATCTCGAATGGTGCCCACAGGGATTCGGTAATCACTTGATCCCAAGCAATAATCTATGATCGGAATCAGGGATGACTTGCCGGTTCTGGAGTCACCGTAGATGATATTAATCCTGTTGTTTTTTAGCTCAATTATTTGAAGGTCCTTTTCCGTGTTCTTTGGCCATAGAATTATCCGTTTTATCCAGACATGCATCAGAACTTCACTCCTAAAATAGAAGATATCTCAGTACGCGACATCTGAGACATTTGCGCCCCTAGCCGTTTTGCTGCTTTTTTGTATTCTTTCTCAACTCCTGAAAGGTTCAGTGTGTTTGGTAGGTTCTTTAATTTAGGCAACAAAAAGAGCGAGTTGCTATCACATTTAATAAGCCTACAAGAAATGGCAATTTCTAGAGCGCAACTTGTGAGTTTATACATATGCGGAATCATTAAAACCGCGCTGATGATTACGTTGCTATTGTTGCTTTTGGACAGTCTAGCTCGATAGGCTAGGAGACCTCCGTTGGTATGGCAAA
This sequence comes from uncultured Eggerthellaceae bacterium, assembly GCA_910584145.1. GTDB lineage: Bacteria > Actinomycetota > Coriobacteriia > Coriobacteriales > Eggerthellaceae > Adlercreutzia_A. Next base: position 10,283 of record CAJTXX010000042.1, read on the forward strand.
TTACATCCCGCATCTCTGAGTTTGAAACAAACGGCAATACAGTGTAGACATAATCAAGAGGCGCTCCGTTTTCATTTGATTTTGCGTAACCAACAACGAATTGCCATATCGCCAAGGCCCCAAGTGCGGGATTTTGTATGACATTTACCAATTCAGACGAATTCATTTCAATCCTTATCTGGAGTAGGAGTTGCGGTGAAAAAATCCCTGTAATTCGGATGCCATCCGATACGGGGAGCTCCGAAAGTGTCATCAACTGTATCTGCTAAACCATGCAACTGGCCGCACGAGAAATACCAAGGGGTATCAAAAGCTTCAAGTCGAGTCGTTTTCACAGCAGTACGCGTGTTGAGAAAAATACTTGCTCCTATAGCTTCATTGCTTTTTGCCTGATATGTCGAACTGAGCAGGCTCTTCTGCCTTTCGTTTTTCCATTCAGAGACCAGCTCATCTTGATATGCCTCAAGACCCTCAGAGGATATCGTCCCATATTTTGCAAGAGTTATAATAAGACAGTCCGAGCGCAGCTTTTCAGTAATTGCATCGAGTGCAATATCATCTCTTGATCCTTCCAATGCCTTATCAATCAGTTGGAGCTGAATAAGATAATTGGTTTGTTTAGATTTCTCTACATGAATCTCGGCATCTGAAGGTTTGGGTATAGCTTGAGAAAGCGGATTATCTCTCAAGCGTCTTCCCTCTTTGGTAAGCTCTTTCCGATATTCGACGCGTGGAAGAAGAGCCGGCTTGCCATATTCTGTGAAAGGAGAGGCTTGACAACGAATCCAGCCGCACATCGTCTTAAAAACGCTTTCTTCAATTGTCGCATCAAGATAGCTGACTTCATGAAACTTGTCTTTAATTTCGGAAAGAAAGTGGTGGTGAATCTCGTATGAAAACAGGCGAATTACTGTAATCGCGTAGGCCTTGTTCTCGGACAAGAAAAAGCGGCTCGTATATGGGTCGAGACTTTCTGACGGGTCGCCAATAATGGAGAGGGCCTCCTGAAAGGCTAATTCGGCATCAGATTCGGAAGATGCGGTATGGAAGAGCGTTGCTATTGTTCCCGGGGACAGCACTCGAGGACTGCTTACTGAGTATCGACACTTACAGGTATTAACTTCCGAAGTAATCTCTGGGTCTTGGAGCTTATCAACCCAATTTGAGAGTGATTTCCACAATTTAACAGATCTATCCGTAAGTGGATTATTATCACCTGTTGCAGATTTGAGCTGAATGCACTCTATGTCGGTGCCTTTTTGGACAGAAACGTCATCGTATTTTTCAATCCAGACTTTTACATCATCATCCGTATTCCTCATTAGTTCGTAAAAAGCCTGTTTTTCTTGCGCCGAGAAGCCTTCGAGGCTTCCAGGCACCTCTGTCTTTCCCATTACTCACCTGCCTTCCAGGCAAACGGCCAATCGGCTGGTTGTGGCAACTCGTTTAGAGGGGGCAGCGTATTTACAATATCTAGTGTGTCCATAGCTACGGTCACCAAGCGCGGAATGAGTCCGCTGACATAGGTGGGGTCGTCGCTATAGTCATTTGGATCATTCACGATTCCAGATGCCTTGTCTGTCTTCATCTGATAGCGGTCTATCATCCACTCAAGCGGACTGCGTCCATTCACCTTGTACTCATTAGCGGCTTCTGGGATGTCCGAGAATGTTAGGCTCTCGTTATAGATGAGCGTCGTATAGTCATCGACCTTCTTGCCGGTCTCCGGGTCTTTGTGCTTGCCCCACTTCATCTTCTGAACACGCCCTGGATTTCCCGCATCGCCACGAACGGTCAATGGGTATGGCTCTACGTTCTCATAATCGAGGTGAAGCTGCGCAAGCCTCCTTCCCGCCAGAGAGAAAGCCTTGAAGTCCTTTGCTAACGGGATGCGGGGCAGCTCTTTCTTGAGATTCGCCTCAAAACGCTGGCGATACTCCGGCGAGTGAAGGATGCCGTAGATGTAGTAGAAGATGTCCTCTTTGCTTAGCTCCGGCCCTCCTTCTTTCTTCGCGCGTGCTACCGACTTGCCATGCGCATCGAAAGCTCGCGGATAAGCCTTCCTGAAGACTTTCAGCGCTTCGTCGGTTATCGCGTCGTGGCGAATGTATTCTTCAGACTCTTCCGCGAACAAGCCTCCGAGGGATTCATTTTCTTCATACCAATAAAGCGGAAAGCATTGACCCTTCTCAACATTATCTAAAACAGCTACTCGATCGATCATTAAGCATGAGAATGATCTACTACCGATACCAGCTGCTTGAATGGCTAGATTTGGCATAAGAGGGGAGTATTGCTGGTATGTCATTTCGACCCCGCCTTTTTTAGTTGGTGAGGAAAAGATAGGTTGCTGGTATGTCCTTTCGGCCTTTTTCCCATCGCGTCTTGCGATAGGAAAAAGGCGGGGTTGCTGGTATGTCATTTCGTTAAGCTCTTTGCTGTAGTAAACCCACTCTCTACAGAATGGACGATACTGACAAATCACTGTCGCCGATTCGTCAAACAATATCTTCTCGCCTTTCGACGCGTATCCCTTTAACCTTCGAGTCCAGCTGATTTTTCCGGTATCGTTATCGACAAAATCGTCTATTTCATCAGTCATGTCACTTTGAAGATACCTATTCTTTTCAAATTCGTATGTCGCCAAAAGCAGCTTCATATCTTCAATCAACTCTTTACGCGAGAAATTTACAGCCCAAGCATCACGATTTGTACAAACACCTAATGAATACGTTTCGAATATTCCTAATGGCTTTTTGTACTTCTCTAGTCCTAGCGGAGCAAAATCATACCAGCTGCCATCACGCTGGTTGAGCCAATCTCCGTGCTTGTCTGGTTGCAGCAAATCCCATTCGAATGGCTCGCCATCTATGGCCGAAGCAACGATAGATAGTTTCGCCTCGCGGTCTAGATAATCTCCGATATCGTGGTAATGAATGACTCCGCGTTCTTCGGAGGAGGGATTCTTCACGAGCATGGTTATAGCAATAGGTGCACGAGATCCTGATCCGAATATCTTGCCACCTTCTTTACGGGATTGCTCACCCTGAGTTCTCTGGTTGCCTCTCAAGTTGAAAACATAAATCGAATTGAACTCCTCGACGAGGCACTTCCTGAAACCGTCCATTGCCTGGGCATCAAGCCAGCCGCCGTTGGTTACAAAAGCAATAATGCCACGACTGCCGATTCGATCGGTAGCCCATCGAAATGCTCTGATATACATGTCGTAAGCACCTTTTGACAGTCGCGCCTCTGATTTCTCAACATATTTCTGGCGTATTTGTTCGTCCAGTGTTGGGTAAACCTGATTGGCATTATTGTCATTTTCGCTTTTCTGCCCGGCAGAATACGGTGGATTGCCGACGATCACATGAATGGGAGTCTCCATCTCGCGCAGGATGCGCTCCGTGTTGTCCATGAACATCCCAACATCGAGCGAGTCGCCCGCCTCATGCATCTGGAAGGTGTCCGTCAGCACCGCCCCTTCGAATGGCACGTACTCATTGGGCATGCGCGAATGATAGGCGTACTCGATGTTGATGGTTGCGATGTAATAGGCGAGCAGCAGGATCTCGTTGCACCAGATCTCGCCTCGGTACTTCGTCGGCAACTTGTCCGCAGGCATCAACTCTTCGTCTTGCAGTAGGTTCACGATGAACGTGCCGGTTCCCGTGAATGGGTCAAGGATGTTCACGCCAGGGTCTGAGAGCTGCTGCCCGAACTCCTTCTGCAACAGCCGGTTCGTCGCGTGCAGGATGTAGTTCACCACTTCATCCGGCGTGTAGACAATGCCCATCTTATCGGAGGTTGCCTTGAACGCCACCTTGAAGAACTTCTCGTAGAGGTCTCGGATGAGCTGCTGCTTGGCGGCATCGGAGCTCACCATGGCCGCACGGCGGCGCACGCTCGCATATACGTCTTCCAGTACTTCGGCATCAGACGCCTCGTCCAGCTCACGACCTTGCAAAGATGCTAAGAAGGTGTTGATGGTGATGGATACCGGGTTCGATTCAGCGAACTCGTATTCTCCGAAAAGCGCCTCGAATACCGGCATGGTGATGATATGCTGGGCGATCATCTGCACAGCCTCGTCGTCGGTGATCCCAGGATTGAGTGAGTCGCGCAATCCCTTCAGGAATATCTCGAATTGCTCCCTGACACCGGCATCGTCCCTGATAAGCGAGCCTATCCGCTCTATATGGCGCTCGGCGATCCTTGCGACGTCTTCCGCCCATTCGTCCCAATAGATGCGCGTGCCGCATTTTTTGACGAGCTGCGTCTTTACGGCCTTCTCCCAACGCTCTACCGGATAGAGCGAAAGGCGCATCTGCACGCCTTCTGCGATCTCGGCAGCTTTTCGCTGATCAGCCTCTTTTCGGCTCTCTAGACCCTCGTCCCATCCCTTGTGGTCGGCAGCTCCCTGGTACTTGTTCTTCGCTGCAGTCTGATGGAGCGCGAGCGCGTTGACCTTGGCCTCGATGCGCTCATCGTGGGAGCGGAGCGCCTGAAGGATGCTCCACACGTTCGCAAACACCCTGGAATCGTCCAGGGCCTCCTCCGGCGTCATTCCCGCCGGTACGAAGATGGGCAGGATGATATAGCCGTAGTCTTTGCCCTCCGCGCGCCGCATGACGCGCCCGACGGCTTGCACCACATCCACCGTGGAGTTCTTTGCGTTGAAGAATATGACCGCATCCAAGTTCGGCACGTCGATGCCTTCGGCCAAGCATCGGGCATTCGTCAGGATGCGGCACTCGTCGTCTTCCACGTTCTCGCCGAGCCAGGCGATATTCCGTGCGCGGCGGTCTGCTGGCATGTTGCCGTCCACGTGCCTCAGGTCGCACCTGAGAGGCAGGCTCTCAGGTGCGTCGCCAGCGTAATCGTCGATGATCTGCGAGAACGCCTCGCAGATAGTCTTCGATGCGTCGATGGTTGAACAGAAGCCCACCGCGCGATGAAGAGGAACCGCATTGGCATCGATCTGTCCCATGTCATCCACTACGAGCATCTCGCCCAAGCCGGTTGCGTCTTCGGGGGCTCCCTCGCCATGATCGATGAGGCCTTTCCAGCACCCAATTATCTTCCCTATGTCCGAAGGCTCAAGCGTGCGCGCGTTGACGCCCTGGTCGCTTTCGAGCGAAGGCAGCCGGTCCGACAGCGCATCCTCTTGGACGGTCAGCACGACTACCTTATAGTCGGTGAGGAGTTTCTTCTCCACCGCCTCGCCGAACTTGATCTGATAGGCGGTGGTCCCATAGATCGCCTCGTCGTCCATCGAGGCAATCGTGTAGTCCTCTTCTGCTCCCTTGCGCTTGGCCGTCTCGCCGTAAATGCGCGGCGTCGCGGTCATATACAGGCGCTTCTTAGCGCGCACGTTCTCGTCGTAGTGCACCTTCATGAAGGCCGAAGCCTCGGTGGTGGATACGCCGGGCAATGCGTTTCCCGTCGTCCGGTGCGCCTCGTCGCAGACGATGAGGTCGAATTCGGGAAGACCCAGCTCTTGAGCCTGATGTATGACATCGATTGACTGATAAGTTGAGAAGACGACTACCATGCCGTCGGGGTTCGACCTGCGGTGCGCCTCATAAGATCGCATGAGGCTTTCCGGGTTGGTGGTCGCCGGGTATTCGAAATCCGCAAGCGTCATGGGCATGCTGTCCTCGCCGCCGCGGCGCGACGCCTTGGCGTCAGAGCAGACAACGAGCGGGCTGATCGGAATGCGCGCCTGTGCCATCCACTCCCGCATGGATTGACCGACCAGAGAAATCGATGGGGCGCAGAACAGTACGACACCGGGCTGCCCGTTCAGCCACTCTTCCGTGAGTCGCAGAGACATGAGCGTTTTTCCAGTGCCACATGCCATGATCGCCTTGCAGCGATCCTGTTCGCCGAATGCGGAAAGGATGGAGTCGATCGCCTCCCTTTGATGTGGTCGTGGGTCGTAAGTCATCCGCTCTTCGGGCGGAAGACCCTCGATGAAATGCGACCAATCGAGGCCGGAAGCCGCCATCTTCGCCGTATCTATGAAACGGCTGAGATCGCTCGACATCTGCTGTTCGAGATTTCTGCCCGGACCTCCCGCGCTTGTCATGATGAGCCAATCGGCGAAATCATGATTGTTCATCAGTGCAGCGAAGAACGAGTCACATACTCCTTTGGGGAGCGGCTTTTCGGAATCGTAGCACTTGCACTGGATCGCGTGCCACTCGCCGCTGGCGGCCGTCTGCGCAAAAAGGTCGATGCCGATATCTTGGTTCTGTCCATAGACAGGACTGTCTGGCCAAGCTGCAGCCTGCTCCAACGTTCCTATGCGGCTGTAGAACTTCGACCAAAACGGATCAGCTTTCAGGTAGTACGCGCATAGCGCTTCGTATTTGGTTCCTTGTTCTTTGGCCGTTTGGCTTTCGGTCAGGATAGGAGTTAGCGCCTCATAGACGGTTTTGAATTGGCTATTCATATGGTTCAGCTTTTCGCTATCTCTGTCATCTGAAGCCATTACTGCATTCCCTTCTTGAGCTCTTCAATCATGCACATGCGAAGAAAGGCGGAAAAGCCCATCCCGCGCATAGAAGAAGCTTCCTTGGCGGCATCTCTGAGATTTTTAGGGATACGTATGGTTATCGCCGTCATTTCGCCTTCAACCAAATACCTTTGTATGTCGGTAGCGCAAGCATCGTTTTTTATGAGCTCTGCATAATCCATGACACTCCTTTGAGATATTGACTAATGCAATACATATGAAAGTATTATAGCGTGTTGATCTGATGATTGTCCCCGCTTTGGAATGAAGCGAGGAATTGCCCAACAGCTCAACAACCGCTTTTTCTTTTATAGATATGTTTATATCTTTTTTAACGGTATCGCCAGAGTGATACCAACTAAGGGTGTTGCTATCGGTGGAGCGAAAGCATAGGTATCGTTGTAGCGAAGTGTTGCTGTCGGTAGGACGAAGCCTTTTCGCGAATGGTGTCGTCAGAACGACAGCAACGGTGCAAAACTCGCCCAAAATTCGTTTGTCCACGTGTTGTACAATCCGAATCAGGTGGTCAAATGGTGGTCAGCTAGGTGGTCATTTGGTGGTCGCGTGACGAAGCATTTGTTCGGACTCCCCATGAGAGGGGAAAGAAAAAGCAGGTCAGATAACCTTTTCAGATTATCCAACCTGCTGTTCAAGTTGGTCGCGGGGGCAGGATTTGAACCTACGACCTCCGGGTTATGAGCCCGGCGAGCTACCAGACTGCTCCACCCCGCATCATCTGGCGCCTTATCGGCGATGTTCTATGATACACGCTTGCATCTGACGATGCAAGGGGTTCCGCCGAATAAAGTCGACACACCGATCGGCTGTCTGTCAGGCTGAGCCTCTTGCGCGACCGGTTTGGGAACGGCTACGGTTGCCGAGCAGCAGGGCCATACCACCGGTGAACAGCGCGCACGCGAGCAGTGCCGTCGACCCTGCGAGGGCGTAGCGGATGTTGTCGCCCGTCTTCGCGAGGTCCTTGCCGCCGGAGTTCTGGCTGTTATTCGTGCCTTGAGTGCCGTTGCCGCTGCTGTTGTTGCCCTGGCCATTGCCGTTATCGCCAGCAGGCGGTTTGGTGTTGTCCTGGTTGTCGCCGTTCCCGTTAGCAGGAGGCTTGGTGCCGTCCTGGTTGTCATCATCGCCACCAGCAGGCGGCTTAGCACCATCCGTGGAGGTATCCCCTACTGGTCTGACCCCGATACCCAATATCGACAGGTCAGTCACTGTCGTTGATACGATCTCGCCCGGTGCTGACGGTATATCTTCATAAGTGATCGTGCCGTCTTGATGCTTATGCCAAATCCTCACCATTAGATCATTAATGGGCTTATCGGACGTAGTGATAAAAAGGGGAGATGGGAGAAAGTTTATCTTCAAGGAACCAAATCCATCATGAATCTGAGCATCGCCTGCAAAAAGCCTGATGTCGCAAACTCGGAAGTTGTAATCCTTTAGACCAGCAACTGCATCAGCCCCGAATTCTTGCCAGCATTTCTCCGTGAGATCAGAACCACCCGATTCAAACGTAGTCGTAGTCGTTAACCGTTCTCCGGGCGCGACATTATATCCAGCCAATACCCCTTCGACCGAGAGACGGACCCCCATAATCCCCGGAGTCATTGCCTGCATGGAAGATGAGACATTCGAGCCCTCCTTCATCCATGCTATATACAAATCGCAGGATTCGTTTATGGGGTCTGTTGCAGCCACTGGTTGCGCCTCAGAATCTACCCAACCCTGGAAAGTAAACCCAGGAGCAAGTGGATGAGTGTCACCTATAGAGATATCATGGTCGGTCTCTAGATTGAAGAAACAATCAACATCCTCATCAACCGCCTGAGACCTAGCATCTGCAAAGCTCATCCCTTTCGGGAAAAATACAGGCACGGCATGATTATCTGATTTGGACCCGGACTCTGCAGGATATATTATATGCATATAGACCGCGACCTTATCCACTCCCTCGGAAGAAGCGTCAGTCTCAGTGCTGTTTTCTGTAGCTTCTGTAGCCGAAGCTGTATCAGCCGCTGCGTCTAGCGTGATGTCGAATTCGTCGCTGGTGCGTATGCTTTGATCGGGATCGGCGTTGGTGTCATCCGGCGCTTCGGTGTCGTCGGCTTTGCCTGAGGTGCTCTCGGTTGCTGTGTCCATGCCGGTGCTGGTGTCTGGTGCGGGCTCGGAGGTGGTCGGCGCTGGTGCCGTGGCATCCTCGCCGGTCGGTTGCGAGGCGGAATCGGACACCACAGGCGTCTCGACCTCGGCTGATGCCTCGGCGCTCGTGTCTACTGCAACCAGTTGGTCGGCCTCCGCGGTGCTCCCGCTCTGGGCTATAGCCGCTAGCGGGAACGCCATGCTCGCAGCGAGCGACAGCGCGCACGCGGACGCGAGCACCGCCCGGAGCGACCTCCTTGTCTTTTCCTTCAACATTCCCTCTCCCGTTCTCTGTATATCTCGATCGGAACTTCTCGTATCGTCTTGGCGGGATGCGGCGAACGGTGAACGCTTGCCTTATCCCGCCTAGCTGCTTCATCAGGCAGCCTCGGGCTCCTCCTCGTCGCGGCGGCGCCTCACGATGAGGGCGATGCCCGCCCCAGCTG
>CAJTXX010000043.1 GCA_910584145.1 uncultured Eggerthellaceae bacterium
TATCAAGGCTGAGGCGCAGCGGCACCAATCCAGCAGTTTGGCTCATATCAACAAGCGTCATGGCCCCAAAGGACTTTGCTATTTCGCATATAGCTTCAACTGGTAGAACAGCACCGCAAACATTGCTAGCATGAGTAAGCACTACCAAATCAGGTTTGTTTCGTGCGAACTCGTCGAGCGTCTCTTGCTGTTTAAGCCTCAACGACCGTCTATCGAAGGGCAATTGCCGCACATTAATAGCCATCGTCGAGGCGAGATGGTGCAATACACGAGTAACTGCATTGTGCTCAAAAGGAGAAACATAAACCGTTGCGCCCTCCAGGCTGAGGCCTAGAAGAATACGGTTGAGCGCATCGGTGGCAGATGCTGTGTAAACGACCTCTTTGCCCTCGCATTGCAAAAGACGCTTTAATATCGTTTTGCTGTCTCTCGCCAAGGCGGTGGCCGTCTTGGCCTGCTCGCCATCTCCGCGTCCTATGCTTCCTCCCAAGGTGCGAAATGCGCGATCCGCCTCGCTGTAGACGATTTCGGGTTTTGGGAAGGTTGTCGCGGCGTTGTCGAAATAAGATGTTCGGCTCATGAGCACATCTCCTTGAGCACATCGAACAGCACTTGGCGCTTTTCGTCCGCAGAAACGGATTGCCCCATTTCGTCGAGAGAACTGACGATCTGGTTCTTGAGTAGCTTCGCGCGAGGCGAGCATTCCACATTATCGAAAGAAAGCGTTTCTTCGACACCGCCAGGAGATAGAAACATGATTGTTTGGCACAGATTGCCTGTGCCACTTTGCTGACTCTCAAACGATGCGACCTCTTCTACGAAATCGCGGAAAACATCAATGAAGTCTGCATACAGATCATCGTCCCAGTCTTCAATGCGCAACGAGACGGCCGCCTTGCAAAGTCTCATGATCGAGGTCCTTGTGTCGGGGGTAAAGTTCTCTAATGCGCTCATGATTCTGCTGCCAGATCCTGAAAAGACATGATGCCTTGCATGAGGGGAGAGCGAGTCAAGCCAGGTCGACACGGATGAGCTGAGCGTTTCTCTGCTTGATGCCTCTGGCGAGAGGATAGACCGGATCTCTGCACCCAAGACATCGACTACATCATCAATATAGGAGTCACAAGCGGCTATCTCGCGCCTGAGCTTCTGGGTGAGTTGCATACCCGCCGAAGGACAGCCAAAAGCTTGTGGGAGCGTTTCAAAAAGGAACTGGTTCACATTAAGAGATGGCTGACTCAATGCCTTGAAAAACGCGCTATGCTCGACGCCAAACGGCGTTCTGGGCGAGGAAGCATTATTGATTTTTGAAAGCCGCGTAAACTGGGGAAGGGAGAAGAACCATGTGCGAGCGAGCTCAACAACTTGGGTCTTGCTCGGGCTGCCTATCCCCCCTCCGAACAACGAACCAACTTCGCTCACATAAGCAGCCTTCTCATCGTCCCAATCAATGAGGGATATGCTATAACTTTGCGGCGATGCTTCGATGTCCTCTAAAGTCTTCTTGTCTAGAGGCGCTTCGTCCTCGCCGCGCATAAGGCAAACTACATCGCGGTATTCCCTCAATACTACTGCCAGCAAAATGGGTATTGGGCCGCGTTTCGCACCGATACCGAAAGACGGCGATGTAAGTCGCGCGTAGAGATCATCAAATGTCGCGCCTTCGGAATTAGTAAGGTAGTCCTCTATGACTGCTATTGCCGCACCGACCTTAGGATTCTTGTGATCTATATTGACCACGGGATTGGAGTCTAAATCATCGATGATCCCCGTTACGCCGAGAACGCTTCTGGCGATAGACGTCTCTTGTCCATTCCCCACAAAACCAAGGCTTGGCTCCAAGCTCTTCGAGCAAATCGCCGTTAGGATTTTAGCCCTGCTTGTAAGCGCTATCCCCGTGGGCTCATTTTTATTGATGACCTCGTTGTTGATAATGGGAGTCTTCGAATACACCTGATCGCAGACTTCCGAGAGAAGACTGGATAACTTCTTTCTGTGGTTGATACCGTTCTTGCGATGCCCGTTATAGTAGTAGGTCGCTCCACCCTTTTCTGGCCAGTAGTACTTTGCCACGAACCTGGACAGTATTTCTGAGTAGTCCTCTGCCACGATCCCGTATTCGTCCCGCAATACCTCATCGTTTCCAGCGCGATCTCTTAAGGCCAACGTAGCCTCATATCCGAAAGCTACCTCGGCGATGTCATCGAGAACCTTGGGAACCGAAAAGACGATCGTACTCGATTTCGCTTTAGAGGCTTTTAGTGCTTCATTTACAGAGCGCAAAGACGCTTCGTCGCTGGGAAGAACCGCGACAACAGCGCCATCGCCGGTAAAATCGAAACTTGCACCCGAGGAGAGACGGTCGACGATTTCCTGCGCATCCATGAAATAGCAATCGAAGTATCGTGTGATTTTCTTCTCATGATTGTGCCTGGACGGATAGAGGGCGCGGCCATTTTGATAGCGATTGAGGATATCCTCAACGGTCGTTCTTGCCTTCAACAGCTCCACTTCGTTGCTGATCGCCTCATCGATGCGTACGCCTGATGTTTCCTTCAGCTTCAATCGAGAGTCGGACCGGCGCAAGTACACTATGGAATCTGCATCGAGTAGATTCTCTACCGCTTCATCCAGTGATTTGATATCTACGCCAGAATCGGCAAAAGCCTTCGCTACCACCTCTCTTGTGGGTGGCAACTGGTTGAACTGAGCGACAAGATGGATCAGAGCTATGGTCTTTATGATTCTTGCCTCGATGGAGGCAGCATCTAACCTAGAAAGCGCAGATCTAGCCAACGTGTATAGACCGTGAGCCGTCGATCCGAATTGTTCTTTCCTGAGCAGCGGCTCGAAATAGTCATACACTAAATCGGGCGTGACAAAATATCCGTCCACCTCGCCCCTTTCGGCGCGCGCAGGCAGCGATCCCGACTCGGAGGCGGCCAAGAAGGTGAACAAGGTCCTCTCGTTTTGCGCAACGAGCTCGGAAACGCGCGGAAGCAGGAAGGCGGTTATAGGATGCAGGGGGTAGCAGCCGTATATGACATCGTCGGCATTCTCCGCATCTAGTAGGCCAGTTGCGATATACCGACTGCGAATATCCATCAACTCGCGCTCTAACGTCTCGAAGGCAGCCGTCCACAACTTGGGATCTTTGCCTATCGCGTGCGTGATCAGCTCATATGATTGGTTAGGATTATCCCGTACCTCAAGCTCTTGAAAGCGACCTGATACCCCTCTCCATCCATCCACCTTTTCCTTCGGCAGACTAGAGTCGATGTAATTCGACAGGTTCTTATGGCTAATGAGGAGGAGGTGCATTTGCTCCTGCTGATCGCTTCGGTTGCATGCCTCAGCAAAGTCCTGCAGAAGCTTGACATCTTCAATCGTAGCGTTTTCAATACTCGACTCTAGGTATTTGCTGAACTCATCGAAGACAACGTACACTCCGGAATAGCCGTGCTTGCGCAGGCTCTTTACTACATCAATGAAAGTGGCTACGACATCGGCGTTCGCAAGCGTATCGAAAACGCTTCCTGACGTCAGTGCAGGATAAGTGTCGATGAATTTGAGGTAGGTTTCCGTTCTGTAGTTCTTCAGAGATGCCTCGATGGAAGGGCCGCTTTCTCCGAGCATCTCCTCCATCAATTTATAGGTTGCTGGATATTCTTCTCTCCAGCGAACCACTACATCGAGAGCGCCGCTGTAGTTCGTTTTTGGCATCAGATCTTCCAGATTGGCATCCTTAAGTGCGTAACGAAGGGCGTAAAGGAATGACCTAGCAATATCCGACGAGCTTCCAGAGACAACTACCGGAAGGAGAAGGGGACCATCAGTAACGAAGTTAGCGATCACCTCGGAGAAGGGAGATCCGTTCTGCCTGTAGGCATTGATGAGATTTTGGTAGAGCTCTGGTTCCTTTAAGGACATAGCGGCAAGGGCCGCTAAGGCTATATGGGATTTGCCCTTGCCGTACGCGCCAACGAAGATCTTCGCACGATTCGAGGATCTGAAGACAATATCGCCGAGAAGCGCCTCGATGTAACCGCATACGCCAGATGTTGGTATCAGAGCTCTGATCTTCGCTCTATCCCCGAGGTCGTAGGCGATGTTAACGGAGGACTGGAATTCTGCATTAGCCCGAAGGAACTCTTTTATGTCCACAGATGTCATTACCTATCCCACCTCCTCGTAGTGCTCTTCTAGGCATTCGATGGGTGACATATCCGACTCTATTCGAACCTCATCGAGACCGGCCGTCCTGATCACCCTCAGAAACCCCCTCGATTCCAATCGTCGCAATATCTCTAGCAGTGAAAAGGTGTCGAGATTAAACGCTTTTCCCGGAGAAGCAGGTGTGTTCAATAAGTCTTCCACCCTTAAGGCATTCCCGGAAAGCCCCCTCTCCTCACGAAAGCGCAGAATCGCATACAGGGCGATGAAATCTGGGATCAAATCAGGAGCTGCTTGTTTCTTGCGGTAAGTTTTATCGCGCAAGCTATCGACTCCTAGCAATTCCAGCTCTCCAAAGGGGCAGTCGATGTTGCTTTCTGGAGAGACCCTCGAAGCTTGAAGACTCCCTTTGGAGATGTAGGTACCAAGAATGCAGTTGAAGTCATCTGTGCTGAGTCTGGCAGCCGGGGGCTTATCTGCGCCTAGGATATTTACCGAGTAGTTGTCGATTAGCCGTACAAAGTCATCTTGAGTGAAAGACTTCATTTTCAGCTCGTTGAAAACGAAGTACCAAGATGGGACGAATTCCCGCTTGTTTACTAACTCATAATGGAGAACCCAGAGCGTTCCGATGTCTTCTAGATAGGGATCGTTCTCCAATACCAGTTTGCCGAGTTCCGTGACCCTTTGAACACGCCTCCCGCGCCTATCCTTATCCGCCTCTTCACGTGTCACGCCGGTAGCCTGAAGCCAGTATCTTAGCGACTTCACCATATTGGAGCCGATGCCGAGCTCGTCCATCTGGTTGACATTCTTGTCGACGAAAATATCGTCTTTCTCCGCTACGGCTTGCAAGCCTTTGCTAAGCCAACCCTTGCGAATAAAGAACGTTTCGTGTGCTCTCCACTTCGGCTTTATTGTTGCATCTATAGTCGTCATGATTCCTTCGTTCTTAAGTACTTCTTCATAAGGCATCCGCCTTCCAGGTACTTATCGGTGACGCATTGGAGGCAGTGCGTACATTTCTGGTCATTGATGGCATATTCGCCCAACGAGACAGAGATAGCTCCAAATCGGCATAGCGATTCACACTTCAGGCACTGTCGACATGCGTTGAATTTAACTACCTGATATCTCGCCATGCGGAGAACATCCTCCGTCTTAGATTCGTCGAGAATTCTCACCTTTATTGCGTGCTCGTAGTCCGCGCCGTGGAAGGGCATGATGGAGAACGATGGCTCTTTGCTCTTCGGATCGAGGAACACCTTCTCTTTGAGGAGCTTGCGCCCCACTCCGGGGGCGAAGACTCCAAAGGGTGTGAATAAGCCCTCTAGCTCTTCGGAATAAGGTCTGTCAATACCGAAAACATACGCCGAGTCTTCAGTTGCACACTGATTTGACTTCAACTTAACTGAAGAAGATGCCGCAACGCCGTTCCCGCCCTGACGCGCTTTCCACCATCCCTCGTCGACATACACCTCGGGGTCTGGTTTGCCAATCCTGGTAGCGAAGTCGACGAGGAAATCACGCCAGCGCCTCGATTGATCAGGCATGTAAATCTTCGAGAGGAACTGAGCTCTGGCATTGTTGTTAGGACAGCACCAGCAACCAACGCGGTCGTACCCCAATCTGTATGCTTCATTAAAATCGATGCCCTCGCCCAGAATATAGAGCCAGATCTCAATATCGCTCCAGAAGAAGACAGGAGATGCAACTTTCTGGCGCTGTATCTTCACCGATTCAGCATCGTCTTCGGTTCTGTTGTATTTGCTTCTTGAGACAGATTCACGCTTTCTTATGCCATAGTAGGTGAGAATGCTTTGGTTTCTGTACAGGCTATTGAATACCCTGGAAATCGGTCCCGTTTTGAACATAGAACAGCACCAGCGCATCATTCTAGCTGGCGGTCCGATGATATCTGCCATCTCATAGAAGGACTGCTCGTCATTCCGGGCGGTTTTGAAGATAGCCAAAGGATGGTTTTGCCTGAATCGTTGTGCGTACTCGATAGTCGTCGGAAACTCTAAAGTCGTATCTCCAAAAACATGCACGAGATAAGGATTACTGAGCGCCCTTACTGCAAGATCAGCTGTGACAGTCGAGTCTTTCCCTCCCGAAAACGAAACTACTAGGTTTTCTTCGGGATAAGGCTCGGCAGCTTTACGAATGAACGAAGCCGCTTCGTTAGTAATCTCCCTCAAATGTGGCCTGTTGGCAGAAACGAACTTTTCAATGCTTTTGTCGAAATACGTATAGTTATTCTTCGGGGATTGGTTCTTGAGTTCTGAAATTAAGTTCGTTACGTCGGCATTCTCATAGAAGGATACCGGTACGGAAATCGGAGCTCCGTCAACGTAATACTTACTACCAGATGCCCAAACAGCAGAATCAATGTATTTGAAAGGCTCGCCTTCAATGAGCTCGAACAGCAGTCTTTCTTCGGGAAATACGGGTCGTAGGTCGGAGCAAAGGTACGACGCTTCGCCTGTACACAGGGGACAATCCACCTTCTCGACAGAGTGATCGTGAACGATCGGAATGCGACAATCAGGGCACCAAAAAACAGAGGATGGATTGTCCTCTCGTGTTTCCGCGCCGCAGATGCTACAAACAGCCTCCTCGGTCTCCCTGTTACAGCTATCGCACCACATCGTGATTCCTGTACTTTAGTCGTTTTGGGTCTTGAGACCCAAAACGTATTGTAGCAAACCCATAAGATTCCACCTTCGAACGAAGCAGAACAACACATCAAGAGGAGTAGTAATTCGGTAAAAACAAATTAGTAAAACAATAACCAGTTCACATGATCGTCTTGTCCATTCATGGGACACTATGAATGGACGCGTCATCCACTTTATCTAGGATTAAGCGCAAAACGCCAGTTCTGCCTATAAAACGGGACCAGGTACAATCCCTTTGCCAACATAGGCACCTATTCCCGTCAATCTCTCTTGCTGCACTTTCAGGATCCGCGGTATCGACTATTCCCGCTGTTATTGCTACCGATCCTTCAACACTGCTTAGAAGCAAGTCGTTATTCTCGAAACGGAAAACTATCGGATAGGCGTCATGCCACTCCTTCTCATCGCAGTCCCATATACGAAATACGTCGGCAAGGCAATCCTTGTCGAGCTCTTCGAATAGGACTTCCGACTCGTTGTCGATGAAGGGCAGTGTTTCGTTACTCATTTCAACCTAGCAATCTCTCGTTTCCCTGGAGTCTAAATCTCTTCCAAGCGAAAGGGTGCCCCATCATGGGACACCCTCGTATCTATCTCTTCTTTCGCTCGTCCGAAATCCCCTGGAGCGAGTTCGCCATGTCGTCCTGCACGTCCGGGAACAGGTGCGCGTAGCGGAATGTTATCTCCTGCGACTCGTGCCCCATCCTGGCGGCGATGGCCACCGCGCTGAATCCCATGTGTATGAGCATGGACACGTGGCTGTGCCGCAGGTCGTGGATGCGGATCCTCTTCACGCCCGACTTGAGGCATCCACGGTCCATCTCATGGTGGAGGAAGCTCTTCGTGCGGGGGAAGATCCGCTCTCCCTCGGCGAAGTCCGCGTACTCGAACCAGGTACGTATCTCTTCAACGAGAAAGTCGGACAAAACGATAGTGCGGTAGGACATCTTGGTCTTGGGAGGCCCTATGACGTCCTTTCCATTGCGCCTGGCGAACGACTTGCTGATGGTGAGAGTCGCCGCATCCAGATCGAAGTCCTCTGGCGTCAGCGCCAGGAGCTCGCCCTCGCGTATGCCCGTCCAATAGAGGATCTCGAAGGCGTAGAAGGATATGTCCTTGTCGGATATCGCATCGAGGAAGTGCTCGTACTCCTCCTTCGTCCAGAAGAGCATCTCGTCCGCTCTGGCAGACCCGGTCTTCTTCACCTTCTTCGTGGGATTGGGCTTCAGCCCCAGCTGCTTCTCGGCGTAGTTGAAGAGAGCCGAGACCTCGCTGTTCGTCTTGCGGATGAATGTGGCGGAGTAGGGCTTCCCGTTCTTCTGCCGCAGTCCGTCCAGCCATCCCTGCCACCTCACTATGTCGAGAGGCCTCACAGTCCCGGCCAGCTTGTTCTTGAAGAAGGGGACCACCTTGGTGCGCAGGGTGAGCGCCTTGGTATCGTAGGTTGACCACCTGATGCGCGGCCTGACGTATGCGAGGTAGGAGTCGATCAGCTCTAGGACCGTCATCTGGGACGGGTCTCCGGCATTCTCAAGGAATCGCTTTTCGTAGGCCTCAGCCTCTGCCTCGGTATCGAAGCTGCGCTTGTACTTCTTCTTGAGCTCGCCCGACGGGGTACGGTAGTAGAAGGACGCGTACCACCTACCGTTGTCCAATTGGTATGCGGGCATTCCTACCTCCTGAGGTTCCTGAAGGAGCGGTCCTCCTCGTCGATCTCGCAGGTGTCGGGGGCGTTTCGGAGCCCCAGGATGATCTCGGAGAGCATGTCGCAGGTCTCAAGCAGGTGCTCGCTCGGGCTCTCGCCCTTGCGCAGCCTGTTGAGCTGCTTTGCGACCTCCCGGAGCTCCTCTCTGAGCGCCGCTTGCACGGAGGGGCACGGCTTCACGGTTATCTCCTGGTCGAGGAGCTTCGAGACGATGTAGTCCTGCTTCGTCATGCCGCTCGCGGCGACTAGCAGGTTGATGGTCTCGTTGAGCTCCTCCGACACCCTGAACGCGATCGTTATGGGTCTCTGCCGGTTCTCGTTCTTGCATGGCATCGGCTTCACCCCCTGTACCCTGAGAGGGCCTCGGCCATCTTCTCCTGGGTGTCCGGCATCATGTGCGCGTAGCGGTAGGTGATGTCGGTGGACTCGTGCCCGGTCCTTTCCGCGATCGCGACGGCGCTGTAGCCCATGTCGATCAAGAGCGATACGTGGGAGTGCCGCAGATCGTGGATGCGGATGCGGGGCACCCCTGTAGCCTCTATACCGGCATCGAGAGCGTCGCGGATCTTGCGTGAATCGATGTCCTTGAAGATCCTCTCGTTGAAGGCTGCGCCGGAGACGTTCTCGATGTAGTCCCTGATCTCGTCACGCAGGAACTCGGGCATGACGACCTTCCTCACGCTCTTCTCGGTCTTAGGCGGGGTCATCGTCTCCTTGCCGCCCTTGATCCGCCTGAACGAGTGGCGCACATGGATCTCGCACCTGTTGAAGTCGATGTCGTTGGGCGTGAGCGCTAGCAGCTCCCCGAGCCTGAGGCCGGTCCAGTAGAGCACCTCGACGGACGTGAACATGACAGGGTCGTCGGAGAGGAACTCGCTGAAGCGGAGGTACTCCTCCTTGCTCCAGAAGGCCATCTCCTGGGCCTCGTGCTCGCCGATCCTGGGCGACTTGGCGCAAGGGTTGGGGCTGAGCCCGTAGTAACGCTCGGCGTGGGCCATGATAGCCACGAGCTGCGCGTCGAGCGTTCTCACGTACGTGCCGGAGTAGGGCTCGCCGTTCCTCTTCCTGGCCTCAAGGATCCCGTTCTGCCAGGCGAGGATGTCCTGAGTGGTGATGTCGCGAAGCCTCTTCTTCCCGAAGAACGGGATGATCTTGTCGTTGATCATGTACTCCTTGGTGTTCCAGGTGTTCTCGCGGATGAAGGGCCTCATGTCCTCGCCGTACACCTCTACGAAGTCGGCGAAGCGCATGTCGAGGGAGCCGCTCGTGCGGCGCAGGAAGCTGTCCTCGAACTCGTCCGCCTCCTCCTCGGTGGCGAAGCCTCTCTTGCACTTGTGCTTGGTGTTGCCGTAGATGTCCTCGTAGCGGAACTGGCTCGTCCACGTTCCGTTCTTCTCCAGTGTGGCGCTCATCTCGCGCCCCCTTCCTCGTCCCCGAAGTAGACGGCGTTGAAGTGCGACTCGCTGACGCGACCGGGGATCACCCTGAGCCCCTTGGCGGCGAGCTCCTCGTTGAGCTCTCGCATGATCACGTAGGCGGTGGACTTCGAGACCGCGAGCCGCTCCGTGATGTCCGTCACGGTGAGCATGCGGTGGTTCTGCTGCTCCATGATGCTTCTCCTTCCTAACAGCACACTTTTGTGCTGTTACATGTCGGAGAATCCTATCAGCACGATTCTGTGCTGTCAAGTTTGCGCACGATTCTGTGCTGTTTTATAATTCGGTGAACCGAGAAGATACAGGAGAAGCAGTGAGCACCGGCAAGAAGATCAAAGAGCTCCGCAAGCTGAGGAAGATGACCCAGGCGCAGCTGGGCGAGGCCTCAGGCGTAGTCGAGGGAGCCATCCGCAACTACGAGCGAGAGGTCCGCACTCCCAGCGAGGAGCAGCTGGAGAAGATCGCTGCCGCCCTCGACGTTCCCGTCACCGCGCTGGAGGACTACGAGATCGATTCCGCCAGGGCTGCCCTAGAGGCGCTCTTCAGGATGGAGGATGCGTTCGGCATCGCTCCCGGACCCGACGGCACCATCGCCATCGATCATAAGGCCAAGGGTGCGAAGAAACTCACGCAGGCCCTCAAGGCATGGAGCCGCGCTTTGGCCGATGTGGAGTCCGGCAAGATGACCGAGGCTGAGTACGAGCTTTGGAAGGCATCGTTCCGAGCCTAGAAGATACATTCTTGATTTACTCACACCTGTTTGAGTTTTATTCCGCATTCATGAGGCATCCGATACTGTGGGTGCCCCTGCATTTCAGGCAGTATCGGCCATGCCTCAGAACTCTTTGCGAAGAAGAATCAAGCCTCTGGCAAGATAGACGAATCTGCCAGGTAGTATCGCCTGGAAGAGCTCGGAAGTGCGACATTGATGGGCTCTCATGACCTTAATCTCGCCGGATACATGTGCCAAGTCGCATCCCCCGATACTGCTAGCTTCTAGTCAGAAGCCAAGATCTGCTTCATCCGAAATCAGTATCGGCGGAATTTTTACTCCATTGTCTGAACTGGGAGCTCTTCCATCGTGTGCCCCCCAAAAGCGGGTGAGTTCAAAACGATACTATCGCGCATTCTCAACGCCGTATAGCTCGAAAGTGAAATGGTTGCGGGCGGCTTGCAAGCACCGCACCCAGTTGATAGCGATTACTGGACGTGAACCTGAATGAAGGAAGCGCACGGACTTTGGATGAAAACACAGCATTTCTTAGCCTCTAGCTGGGAAAAGAAAAGACCGTCGAGCAATCTCAACGGTCTTGGCAAAGTGAGAGGTTTCACTGGTGGCTGTCAGATTTTGGTTGAGTCCATCAAATTTGACAACCTCTGTGAACTGGAGTAAATTACCTTCACACTCCAAAAAGCGAACAAATGTTCACTCCCACTCAATAGTAGCAGGCGGCTTGCTCGTGATGTCATACACAACCCGGTTCACGCCTGGGACCTCGGCTACGATGCGGCTGCTCACGCGAGCTAGCACCTCGTAGGGCAAGCGCGCCCAGTCGGCAGTCATCGCATCGCTGCTCTCCACTGCGCGCAAGATGATCGGGCGCTGATAGGTGCGCTCGTCGCCCATCACGCCTACGCTCTTGATGTCCGGCAGCACGGCGAAGTATTGCCACACCGGACGCTCCACCTCCGGGCCGCCAGCCTCTGTGCGCGCAAGCTCCGCCCCGCGCTCGCCGGTCTGCTCGAACAGGCGCTCGTTGTACACACCCAGCTCCTCGCGCACGATCGCGTCAGCGTTCTTCAGTATCTCCAACTTCTCGAGCGTCACCTCGCCGATGATGCGTATCGCCAGGCCCGGCCCCGGGAACGGCTGCCTGTGCACGATGTGGTCGGGCAGCCCCAGCGCCGTGCCGAGCGCGCGCACCTCATCCTTGAAGAAGTGGTCGAGCGGCTCGATCAGCTCGAACGACACGCCGTCCGGGAACGGTATCAGGTTGTGATGGCTCTTGATCGTCGACGCCTTCCCACCGGTCTTGCGCGCGCCGCTCTCTATGATGTCAGGATAAATCGTCCCCTGCGCCAGGAACTCCACCGGCCGCCCGTCGGCCGCCAGCTCCTGCGCCACGGCGAAGAACTCCTTCCAGAACTGCGTGCCGATGATATGCCGCTTCTGCTCCGGGTCGGTCACGCCGGCCAGCAGCTCGGCGTAGCGCTCCTCGGCATGCACATGCACGAAATCGACGTCGAATTGCTTCGTGAACACCTCTTCGACCTCTTCAGGCTCACCCTTGCGCAGCAGGCCATGATTCACGAACACGCACACAAGCTGCTTGCCGATAGCCTGCGCGACGAGCGCCGCCACCACCGACGAGTCAACCCCGCCAGACAGCCCCAGGATCACGCGCCCCTCGCCCACCTGGGCGCGAATGGCCGTCACCGAGTCCTCGATGATGGAATCCATCGTCCACGAGCGCTCCAACCCGCATACATCGAACAGAAAGCTCGCCAGCATCTGCTGCCCGAAGGGCGTATGCCGCACCTCGGGGTGGAACTGCGTGGCGTACAGCCGCCGCTCAGCGCACTCCATCGACGCCACCGGGCATACGTCGGTGCGCGATGTCACCACGAACCCCTCGGGCACGCGGCTCACCGCATCGCGGTGGCTCATCCATACGGTCTGCTCCTCCGGCGTATCGCCGAAGAGCGCCGAAGCGCCATCGTCGCAACGCACCAGTTCCGCCGGCCCATACTCGCCCTTCTCGGTGTTCCCCACCTCGCCGCCGAGTGCCACCGCCATCGCCTGCTGCCCATAGCAGAACCCGAGCACGGGAATGCCGAGCTCCAGCACGCCCGGGTCGAGCGTCGGCGCATCCTCCGCGTACACGCTAGCCGGCCCGCCCGACAATATGATCGCCGCCGGCGCCATCGCCCGCACCTCGTCAGCTGTCACATCGCACGGCACGATCTCGGAATACACGTTCAGATCGCGCACGCGGCGAGCGATGAGCTGCCCATACTGCGCGCCGAAATCGACCACGATCACCTTCTGCTGCGGAGTTGCGGAACTAGCCACGAGAGCACCTTTCGACAACGGGAACGATACCGCACATTATAACGGTTGATCTACCCGCGTACTCGCCGCATCAGCCGCGCACGCAACAGCTCGCGCGCCCGGCCGTCCGAGCGCCACCGCACGCACCTCGAACGCCGCCGCGCTACACCAGATACAGCTCCCGCAGCGCCTCCTGCTTGTCCGGCCCGAAATCGAGCGCCCGCACTAGGTAATTATCCATCGAGCCATACGAGTTCGCGATAGCCGCGAACATCGCCTCGAAATAGCGCGTATTAGCGAACGCATACGCATTCACATCATCGTCGATGCCCCGCGCGAACCCCTTGTCAGCCAGAAACGACCGCAGCGCCTCCACCCAGCCGCGCACGAACAGGTTCGTAGCCAGGTAATCATCCAGAATATATTCCATCGGCACGCCCAGCACGTACTCCACCAGCACCGCCGCCATGCCAGTGCGGTCTTTCCCCTGCGTGCAATGCCACAGCGTCGCACCCTTCGCCTCGCCGAGCAGGTCGTGCATGAACTCCTTGTACGCCGCTATGCCCTGCTCGCCCAGCATGCTCTTCGCGTACAGCTCCTCGATCATCTCGTATGGCTTGCCCGCATAATCCATCGCCGCGCGCAGGTCGCGCACCGGATTCCCGCCGCTGGTGATCCCGATGGCCTCAACCGTGAACACCGGCAGATGCAGATACTTCACGCCCTGCATGAGCGGCTTCGGGTCGGGATCCTTCTCTATCTCGGCATCGGTGCGCAAGTCGATCACGCAATCGACTCCGTGCATATGCATCAGCTGCTTCATATCCTCAGGCGTAGCATCGTGCAGCGCGCTCGAGCGCACCAGCCGCCGCCGCGCGATGCGCCTCCCATCCGCCGCCGGCATGCCGCCCAGATCGCGCGCATTCGACACGCCATGCAGGCCGATGTGCCCGAAATTGCGGAACCCCGGGATATCGTGGGGCTCCGAAGGGGCGCAGAACGTCTCTAGCCTATCCGTCATATGCTCACTTCCTCGTCTCTGCCGTGGAGCGATGCAGACGATGATACCCCGCCACCGCACGCTACCGCCCCGCCGCACCGCGCCGATACCCAAAGGTTGATTCCGCACCGCCGAAACCCCCTCTCTCCTCCCAGGAACCGGCCTACCCCGGCCCATTCGGCAATCCATCGCCCCACTTGACACCATGCTCCTCATCCGTATACTTATGAATACTTGTTCATATGTTTATGTATACGCAAAAGGAGCCCGCATGCCCGACGAAGAGCTGCTCTACGACCTAGCCGACCTGTTCAAGGTGTTCGCCGACACCACGCGCATCAAGATGCTCTATGCGCTGCTCGACAGCCCGCTATGCGTCGCCGACATCGCCGAGACGGTCGGAGCCACGCAGAGCGCCGTCAGCCATCAGCTGCGCATCCTGAAGCAAGCGCACCTGGTGAAGTTCCAGCGCGATGGCAAGAGCATCATCTACTCCCTCTCCGACGACCACGTGCATACCATGCTCGCGCAGGGCATGGAGCACATCTGCGAATGACCCGAAAGGAACCAGCCATGTGCGATGCCTGCACTCCCCGACCTTCCGCCCACCAGCACGACCACGACCCGAGCACTGCCTCCGAAGGCCCCCGCTGCGGCTGCAGTTCCTGCGGCCACGACCACAACGCTGACGACCCGCGCGCCCTCGTGCGCACCCGCAACCGCATCATCTTCGCCGTGCTCCTGTTCTTCGCTATCCTCGTCGGAGAAGGCACGGGGCTGTTCGAGCGCACCTTCGGCCCGAACGCCCTCTACGTCGAGTTCGCGCTGTTCCTCGTCCCCTACCTCATCGCGGGTTACGACGTGCTCATCCGCGCCGCACGCAACCTAGCGCGTGGCCACGGGCTCGACGAGAACTTCCTCATGGCCATAGCCACGCTCGGCGCCTTCGCGCTGGTATTCTTCCCCGACTCTCAGCCGCATATGGCCGAAGGCGCCGCCGTCATGCTGTTCTACCAGGTGGGCGAGCTGTTCCAGAGCTACGCAGTTGGCAGGTCGCGCCGCTCCATCGCCGAGATGATGGACATCGCCCCCACCTATGCGAACGTCCTGCGCGACGGCACGCTGCACCGCACCGACCCCTCCGCCGTCGCCATCGGCGACGAGATCGTGGTGAAGCCGGGCGAGCGCATCCCGCTCGACGGCATCGTGCAGAACGGCGCCTCGCAGCTCGACACCTCAGCCCTCACCGGCGAAGCAGCCCCGCGCGAAGCCGCCCCGGGCAGCGAGGTCATCTCCGGATGCGTGAACCTCTCCGGCACCCTCACCGTGCGGGTCACCAAGCCATACGCCGACTCCACCGTCAGCCGCATCCTCGAGCTGGTGGAGAACGCCGCCGACAAGAAGGCGCAGACCGAGAACTTCATCACCCGCTTCGCCCGCTATTACACGCCCATCGTGGTGGGCCTGGCAGTGCTGATAGCGGTGCTGCCCCCGCTCGTGATGGGTGGCCCATGGGCCGATTGGGTGCTGCGCGGCCTGACCTTCCTCGTGGTGTCGTGCCCCTGCGCGCTCGTCATCTCGGTGCCGCTGTCGTTCTTCGGAGGCATCGGCGGCGCCTCCCGCCGCGGCATCCTCATCAAGGGGTCGAACTACCTCGAAGCGCTCGCGCAGGTCGACACCGTCGTGTTCGACAAGACCGGCACCCTCACCTCCGGCACGTTCGCCGTCACCGGCATGGCGGCAGCCCCCGGCTTCACCGATGAGCAGCTGCTCAGCCTCGCAGCGCAAGCCGAGGCGCTGTCGAACCACCCCATCGCGCTCTCCATCCAGAAGGCCCACAGCACCGCAGTGGATATGCAGCGCATCACAGAGAACGAGGAGATCAGCGGGCATGGTACGAAGGTGGTCGCCGGCGGCCGCACCATCTTAGCCGGCAACAGCAAGCTGATGGAGCTGAACGGCATCGCCCCTCCCGCATCCGACATGGCGGGCACGCAGGTGCATGTGGCCGTCGATGGCGTCTACGCTGGCACCATCACCATCGGCGACGCGGTGAAGCCCGACGCGGCACAGGCCATCGCCGCCCTGCATGCGGAAGGCGTCCGGCGCACCGTCATGCTGACCGGCGACCGCACAGCGGTAGCCCGAACCACTGCCGCCGACCTCGGCATCGACGAGGTGCACGCCGAGCTGTTGCCGCAAGACAAGGTGACCGAGGTGGAGCGCATACTGGAAGCCAACCACGCCGGCAAGGTCGCCTTCGTCGGCGACGGCATCAACGACGCCCCCGTGCTGATGCGCGCTGACATCGGCATCGCGATGGGCGCCCTGGGCTCTGACGCCGCCATCGAAGCAGCCGACGTGGTGCTCATGGACGACCAGCCCTCCAAGATAGCCCTCGCGCTGAAGATAGCGAAGAAAACCATGCGCATCGTCTGGCAGAACATCGTGTTCGCGCTGGGCATCAAATTCGCAGTGCTCATCTTAGCGGCGCTCGGCATCGCCAACATGTGGATGGCCGTGTTCGCCGACGTGGGCGTAGCCGTCATCGCCATCCTGAATGCAATGCGAGCGATGCGAACGCGCAACCTTTAGGCAACAAGTCGCGCGGCATCGACGCGCACCAGAGCACCGAACCTATCCTGAGAGCAGACGAAGCGAGCGGCGAGCCCGGCAGCCCCAGCAAGCCCGGCAGGCCGCTCGCCAGAACCCTCTGCCCATGGATAGGAGGCCCACCATGAGAAAAGAAGCCATCCGCGAGCTTGCGGGGAACATCCACCTGATCGACCGCTTCGATCCGAAGCAGTTCAAAGACCCGCAACCGCCCGTGGTATCCCTCTACCTGCCCATCACCCACACCGAGCGCGAGCAGCGCCGCGACGAGAAGAGTCGCATCGAATTCAAGAACCTGACGAAAGAAGCGCAAACGGCATTGGCCAGCATATGCGCCAACCCGCGCGACTACGCCGGCATCTCCGAGAAGCTCGACTACCTGCTCGAGAGCGACGACCTGCCCATCTGGCGGGAAGCGGGTGCATCGCTTGGCTTCCTCATCGGCAACGATGAGGCCTTCGTGTTCAACATCGGCATACCAGTGGAACCAGTGGTGACCGCCTCCGACCGCTACTACGTGAAACCGCTGCTGCGCAACGCGCAATACGGCATGACCTACAAGCTGCTCCTGCTGAACACCGACTTCTTCGCCCTGCTCGACGGCGACTACAGCACCGTCCGCTACGTGCCGCTGCCCGACGACATAAAGCACTACTTCGCGGAGACGTTCGCAGAATTCGACGGAGAGACCACCGCGCTCGACTACTACAGCCTCGAAGATCACGACACCCCCTTCGACGACAACCGGTCGCGCAACGAGGTGACGCAGGAAGAGGCCGAGAAGTTCTTCCGCTATGTCGATAAAGCCATGGCAGACACGCTGGTGCACGACGACCCCACGCCCGTCATCTTGGTGACCGCGCCCGAGCACGAGGATATGTTCCGCAAGCTGGCCACCTTCAAGACGCTGCTGCCGCAGGGCATCGGCAAAGACGCGCGCACGCTCTCTGGCGCGCAACTGCGCGACGAGGCCGTGCGCATCATGGAAGCCGACGCCGCCGAGAAGCTCGCGAAGGTGAAGGAAGAGTTCGGCTACCGCCTCTCGAAGGGCGAGGCCTCCGACGACATAGCGCAGATCGGCTTCGCGCTCGCCGAGCGCAAGGTGGCGGTGCTGTTCGTGGAGGCGGGCAAGGGCTGGCCGGGCACGTTCGACGAGACGACGGGCAAGGTGAAGATGGACATGGCACGCAACCCGGAAGATGCCGCGTTCGCCGACCCCGCTGCGCCCGATATCGCCAACGCGTTCGCGATGGCCGCCATCTCCCAAGGCGCGATGCTCTTCGTGCTGCCGCCCGACCAGATGCCCACCGGGAACGGCATCGCAGCGACCTACCGCTACTAGCAGCGCTCAACGGCGCTCTTCCCGATACGCGAAAGGCCCCCATCACTGGGGGCCTTTCCTATTGCTTCACCAGAAGCGGGCCGCGCTGCGCGCTCGGCACCAACGCGACAGGGTCGCTGCCGCTCGGCGGCTCAAGGCGCAGCCCGGCGCTCACCCCTCAGCTGCCCGAGCTCTCCCTTGTGCCAGCAGCTGCTGCATCGCATAGCCAGCCATCATCTGCCCGGCTATGGGCGGCATGTAGGAATGCGTTCCCAGCTCGGTGCGCTCGCGGCGATGCGCCCCCGGCTCGGGCTGCACCTTCGCCGGCCGCTCGATGGAATAGAGCACCTGCATGCGCCCGATGCCGCGGCTGCGAGCGATCTTGCGCATCTCGCGGCAGAACGGGCACCCCTGCGTCTCGAACAGGTCGGCGAATGCCAGCTTCGTCGGGTCGGAGCGGTTCGCCATGCCCATCGACGAGACGAGCGGGATGCCGCGCGCCTCCGCGTACCGGGCGATAGCCGCCTTCGCCGTCAGCGTATCCACCGCATCCACCATGAAGTCGAACGCGCCGAACGGCGCCAGCAGCTCTTCGATGCTCTCTTCCAGCAGCATCGCATCGAGCACCTGCACCTGCGCATCAGGGTTGATGTCAGCCGCCATCGCGCGCATCACATCCACCTTGCGCCGCCCCACCGTGCTCAGGAACGCGATGGCCTGCCGGTTGATGTTGCTCAGCTCCACCGCATCCTTGTCCACGAACAGGAACCGCCCGACACCGCCGCGCACCAGCGCCTCGGCGCATGAAGCGCCCACGCCGCCCAGCCCGATGACGGCCACATGCGCACCGGCGAGCCGCGCCAGCCCCTCATCGCCCAAAAGCCGCCGCGACCGCGACCGAGCATCTTCCTTTTCCATACCGCTCCCACCTCCAAGGCTCCCGATACCCTACCGGCCGAGCCCCGCAACCGACGCCGAAACCGCTCTCGCGACCGAGCACCACCGCAACCCACGCGCAGAGCGCCATAACGAAAAGCCCCGAAGGAAAACCTCCGGGGCTCGAAGAACAAAAAGCAGCGAATGAGAGCTACTTGATGGTGACAGCAGCACCAGCCTCTTCCAGCTTGGCCTTCAGCTCGTCAGCCTTGTCTTGCGGCACGCCCTCGGCGACCGGAGTCGGCACGCCCTCGACAGCCTCCTTGGCCTCCTTCAGGCCCAGGCCGGTGATCTCGCGGACGACCTTGATGACGGCGATCTTGTTGTCGCCGAAGCCCTCGAGCACGACGTCGAAGT
>CAJTXX010000044.1 GCA_910584145.1 uncultured Eggerthellaceae bacterium
GAGCATGGATCATCCCTGAGCAGCTATGGTGTACGGCTGGCTTTGCGAATCAACCAGCGCCGCAGATGCTCATTCGCTGCGCGGAAACCCGCGTGTTGCGGGCGCTTCATGGCTTTTTCGGACGATCTTGGGAGTTTTTGACCCTGATGTGAGCGAGATGGGCTCGTGGCTCGAAGAGCATTTCGAGAAACCCCTGGTCAAGAGGTTTTGCTGAATCCACCCCTTACCAAAAGGGACCCCAAAAGCCCTGTTTCGTTCACATCAGGGTGAAAAATTCCCAAGATCGCCGAGAAGATGCTTCATCGAGGATGTCCGGAGTGTCTTGAGCGCCCCGATGCGGATATGCAGCTGATGGCCAGAGGTTCCTTCCCGCCCACCAGCCCATCGCAGCATCCCTAGCCCATTAGCTCCGTCCCTTTGGCACCCTCTGAACGCAAGATGTTTCACGTGAAACATCTTGCAGGGGACAGCCGCGCATTCTGCGTATTGGGTGGGATGGGGCATCCGGGTAGGGCTTGCTGGTAGAATCTGCTGATGCAATGGTTTATATGCGATAGGAGATGTTCCATGAAGGTTTCTCAGAAGGTTCTCGCGGGGGCGGTGGCGGCTTCGCTGTGCTTGGGGCTTGTGGCGCTGAGCGGGTGCTCGGGCGGTAGCGGCAGCTCGAGCTCGGCGGCTTCGAGCGCTTCCAGCAACGCATCCAGCACGGCATCGCAGGCGGCTGCGGCGGGCACGCGCCAGTTCTCCGACGACGAGCTGCTCAGCGGCAAGCACAACGTGGTCATGCAGGTTGAGGGCTACGATCCCATCACCATCGAGCTCGATGCCGATGCAGCACCGCAGACCGTGACCAACTTCGTCGACCTGGTGAAGAGCGGCTACTACGACGGCAAGACGTTCTACCGCATCGTGGAGGACTTCTGCCTCCAGGGTGGCACGCTGGGCAACAACGCCTCCGGCAACGACAGCTCGCTGGAGAACATCCAAGGCGAGTTCAGCAGCAACGGCATAGACAACGCGCTGGCCGACGAGTTCGGCCGCGGCACCGTGGCCATGGCGCGCACCAACATGCCGAACAGCGCCACCAGCACCTTCTTCGTCACGCTGGGCGACAACGCGCAGGTGGGCCCCAGCCTTGACGGCAAGTACGCGGCGTTCGGCACTATCAGCGAGGCCGACATGGCGATCATCGACGCCATCGTGGCTGACTTCGCCGCCAACGTGGACGAGCCGCAGATGGGCGCCATCAGCGACGAGGCCAAGCAGCCTGTCATTACGTCCATAACCTTGGTCGACTAGCTTTTTCGCCAGCATTCCGCACGACAGCAACCCGGAGCAGGCCGCCGCATCACGCGCGGCCTGTTTTCTTGCAGGGCCTTCCCGCTCAAGTAGAAAACGCGCGATGTGCGACAAAAACAGCGCAGATACAGGGTCCGCAGCCGCATTCGCGACCTAATCCGAGCGAATATGTCGCACATCGCGCGTTTTCTACTTGAATTTGTCGCACATCGCGCGTTTTTTGCTAGCGGGCGAGCATCCCTGCACCGCACCCTACAAGCCGCAAACCGCACACGAGCACGAGCGGCACATGAACCCCTGGAACTCGCACAAACCGGCAAGAAAAGAACAGGCCGGCACGTGAACGGTGCCGGCCTGCATGCATTCTGGAGCCAACGAGCGGACTCGAACCGCTGACCTACGCATTACGAGTGCGTTGCTCTACCAACTGAGCCACGTTGGCCTTTTGCCATAAGGCATGGTGAAGTATACCAAAACCTATATACTTTTCCTATCATCTGCGAGAAGGAGCATCATGGCCGAGCCATCATCGGACGAAACGCGGCACCAGATAACGCAGTCGACGCTGCTCTCTCGCGTAACCGCGGTCATCGTCAGCGTGCTCCTCGTGGTGTTCTTCCTCACCACGGTGGGCAACACCGCCACCATCCTCAGCACCGTGGAAATGGTGAAGAACGACCCGTACCCGGCATCGGTTGCGGCGGGACACCTTGAGACGCGGCTCGTGCAGCTGCGCACGATGGCGGTGCGCTCGGTGTACATAACCACCCCCGACGCCATAGAGAACATGCTCCAGATATACCACGACGCCGACCCCGACATAACCGAGTGCATCAGCGTCATAGAGCACTGCGATTCGGTGCGCGCCGACCAGGTGAAGGTGCTGAAAGACGGTTACGAAGAGCTGAAAACGCACCAGCAAACGCTCGTGGAGCTCTGCCGCGACCCTGCCGTCGGCGCCGCGGAAGTGCACGAATTCGTGAACGAGAACCTCGTGCCGGTGGTGACGACGCTGCTCAACACCGACCTGAGCATCCTCGACGAGTCGACGCGCGCGGTGGAGAACGTCTACCAAGCTGTGAACGACGCTTGCCGCCGGACCATCTTCATATCGTGCACGCTGATCGTGGCGGTGGTCGTCTCGCTGTTCGTGTACACAGCCATCTTGCACCGCAAGACGAAGCGCGAGGAGCGCCTGACCGCCGAGCTCCAAAGAACGCTCGAAGTGGCGCAGAGCGCAAGCCGCGCGAAATCGACCTTCCTGTCGAGCATGTCGCACGACATACGAACGCCCATGAACGCCATCGTGGGGCTGACCACCATCGCCGAGAACAACATCGGCGATACCGAGCGCGTGCAGAGCTGCCTTGAGCGCATCGACACATCGTCACGGCACCTGCTCAGCCTGATAAACGACATCTTGGATATGAACGAGATAGAGAGCGGGAAGATATCGCTGAACGCCGAGCCGTTCTCCATCTCCGGCCTGATGGACGACTTGGTGGCCATCGTGCAGCCGCAAGCGCGCGGCAGGGGCCTCGACCTCGACGTGAGCGTGGGGCCGCTGGCACACGATATGGTGATAGGCGACACGCTGCGCCTGCATCAGGTGGTGCTGAACCTCGCCAGCAATGCGGTGAAATATTCGAAGCCTGACGGCTGGGTGCGCATATCGGTTCAGGAATCGCCCACGGCGAGCCCCGAGGTGAACAGCTACCTGATAACCGTTGAAGACAACGGCATCGGCATGGACCAAGACTTCCTCGAATGCATCTTCGAGCCGTTCGAACGCGAGAGGAAAGAGACGTCGTCGTTCACCGAGGGCGCGGGGCTGGGCATGTCCATAACGAAGAACCTCGTCGACCTGATGGGCGGCACTATCAGCGTGGAGAGCCAGCGCGGTGTGGGGTCGCGGTTCACCGTGGCTGTGCCGCTGCGCGTAACCGCCGCGACGGGGCCTTGCGAACCCGAGAGCGCGGCCGACCAAGGCAACCTGCACGGCCGCGTGCTGCTGGTAGAGGACGATGCGCTGAACCGCGAGATAGCCATAGAGCTGATACAATCGTTCGGCGTCGAGGTGGAAACGGCGTGCGATGGCGTCGAAGCGCTCGACGAGTTGAGGGCCGCCGAGCCCGGCCGCTACGGGATGATCTTCATGGATTGCCAGATGCCGCGCATGGGCGGCTTGGAAGCCACCGAGAAGATACGCGAGATGGAGCAGGAGATGGGGCACGTGCACACGCCCATCGTCGCCATGACGGCGAACGCCTTCAACGAGGACCGCAAGAAGGCGCTGCGAGCCGGCATGGACAGCTTCATGTCGAAACCCATCAGCATGACCGAGCTCGGCAAGCAGCTCAGGCGCTATCTCGGCTGAGGACGGAACAGAGCGCGCGACGCTGCGGGCGCGCCGGTACAGCGAAGGAGCGCACCTGCGCACGAGGGGCTGAGCCCGCTGCTCGGCCGCTAGATTGCAATCGCCAAGCCGCCGCGAGCGACCGCGCATAACCGGCGCAGCATCGCTGCGAGCGAGCGCGATGGTGCGGTGCATCCCTAGATGGCGCGAATGAGCTCCATCACGAAATCGGCGTTGTCCTGCATGATGTCTTCCGAGATGTTGTCCATCACATCGTCGGCTTGGCCCATGTAGGCGGGCTTGCCTCCGGCGAGGCCAGCCAGGTGCAGCGTCTGATATCCTTGCCGTGCCGCCACCGAAGCCGCCGAGTTGCGCCAGAGCATCGTGCCCTTGCCTACGCTGAGACCGAGCGATACCGACGCCTTGCGCACATAGCGCTTCATGCGCGACGACATCTTCACCGGGCGGAACATGCCCTCTTGCTCGATGAGCGACAGCTCGCCGGCGCCCAGGCCGTCCAGGTCGATGACCATAGCGCCCTTGAGCTCAGCCCCATGATCGGCGATCAGCGCCTTCATACCGGCATTGTCAGCCAGGTCAGCGCCGAGCGCCACGAACCATATCTCCATGTTGATGGGCCCGCTGTGGAATTCCTGCACCGCCTCGCGCTCTTCCGCCAAACCATGCAGCGGGATATCAGCGAACGGATGCAGGTTGCGGTGCGCACCGCCCGCGCCCTGGCCCGATTCGTCCATCGAAGTGCCAGCGAAGCGGGTACGCGGGACATCCTCGCTCTCGGCGTCGCGGTTGCGCGAACGGCGCTCGCCGCCCTCGGAGCTGCCGGGCTTCACACGCGACAACGCAGCCCCCAGGCGCTCCTTCGAGAACGCGCCGCCATTCCAATCGTCGTCCTCGCCCCAGTCGTCGTCGAAATCGGCGCTCTGGTTCTGGAAGCTCTCCCAACCGCCGCGCTTCTTCCCCACGCGCCGCGCGTCGAAATCCTTTTCAAGGCCGAACGCCTCGGAGAATGACGGTTCCTCTTCCTTCTTGCGGCGACGGAACTTGTCGAGCACGCGCGACTTACGCGACGAAGGCATGTTCACATACCCAGCGGCACCCGCCATCGCGCCGGCCTCGGTGAAGCCGTCGTCGTAGTCGGAATCGTCGGCGTCGTCGATGTACACGTCATCGGGGTCGACGTCGGCCAGCAGCTCGTCGCCCACCGGGTCGAACGCGCCTGTTGCGCCGCCCACCGTGAACGAGCCCGCCTGGCTCACGCTGATGGATTCATCTTCTTCGACGGCTGCGCGCGAAGCCGATCGGCGCGGGGCCGGGCTCGAATCGAGCGAGGGGATGGATGCGGAAAGAGCCGCCTGCCGTTCGTGGCGGCGCTCCACCTCGTTGAGCACCGGCTCGCTCTGCTCCTGATCGGCATCGTCGGCCTCGGCAAGCTGCTTCTCGCTCACCGCCTGGATGGCCCCCGTCAGGCTCGGCAGCGCGATAGAGCGGCGCGGACGATGCTCTTGCTTCGCGGCGGGAGCGGCGTCTTCCTTCGCTGCCTCTTCCGCCGGTGCGGGCGCCTTGGCCTGTGCAGCCGGCGCCGAATGCGACATGATGCGATCGGCCACATCGCCTGCCTGTTTCGTCTCGGTGGTGGCCGCTGTGTTCAGATCGTCGAGCGATGCGCTCGCGGTAGCGTAGTCGGGCGCCTCGGTCGTGGATGCCAGAAACCCGCCGATACCGGAAGGCGCATGCGTCTCTTGCTGCGGAACCGCCTCTCCCATGATGGAAGCGCGCATGGCTGCCAGGCGCTTCTCCACCTCGGACACTTGGCCCTTCTGCTCCTCGGCCAGGCGCGCAGCCTCGGCCTCGCGGGCGGCGTTCGCGGCGTCCATGGCCTCGGCGAAGCGCGAGCGCTGCACCGGCACAGAATCAGTTGCGGAACGGTTGGCCTTCTCGCGGGCGCGCTTATACCAGTCGGGCACGTCGCTCTGCGGAGCGGCGGCTGCCGGCATCGGCGCGGATGCTGCAACAGCAGGGGCTGCGGTGGCAACGGCGGGCGCCTCGGGCACCATCTGCGTCATCGCGTCGGGGTGGACCGCGGCAGCGGCCTGTGCGGCGTCAGCCGCAACGGGTGCGGGCGTAGCAGCGGCAGGCTGCTCGACGGCACCTTCGGCACGCGCGGCGCGCGCGGCCTTCGCGGCTGCTATCTCGGCCGACAGGTCCATCGGCTCCATCGCGCTCGTGGCCGACGGCTCAGCGCCCGCACCGGCAACGGTCGGAGCAGACACCTCATCGATGGTGGGCACGGCGTATTCCACGTCGGCGCCTTCGGGGAGCAAGCCCTTCTCGCGGGCTGCCGCTTCACCGTGGATGGTCGCCTCTTCGCCACCATCCTGGTCATACAGGCCCAGGCCCACGCGCTTCGCCACGTCGAGCATCACCGCCACGCCGGCGGCATTGCAGTTCGCACCGTCGTTGAACGGCGCGGTCTGGTGCAAGATGAACGCCAGCACGGGCAGGGCCGCGCCCACAGCGCCGATGCCGGCCAGCACATTCACGAAGATGAGCACGCCGCCCTCGGCGTCGGCCAATATACGGATGAGCAGCGCCACCGGTATCAGCACCATGGCAACCAGCTCTATCCAATGGATGATGTTCAGCGCGCCGAACAGCGGGCCAGAGAGCTCGCGGCTGACCTTGCCGGTGTCGTAGCGCGCAACGAGGACCACCTTGCGGCGGCGGGCCACCGGACCTTGGTCGCCGGTGTTCAGGGGTATGTACTTGCCGATGACGTTCTGGCTGACGCCGCGCTTCGACGTGCGCGCGAGCGGAGAGAGCCCGAGCGATTCCAAGACGAACAGCGCCGCGGTGATGAGGCAGATGATGAGCGCCGGTATGAGCACCAGCGGCAAGAACATAGAGAGGATGACGAGCACCAGCGACACGATGCAGCAGATGATGCGTGGCAGCTCATAGTTGGGATTGCAGTTGAATTCCTCGGATTGCACCTTCAGCGAGGCTTCTTTTTGAAGCACTTCTTCTATGACGAACGAGGCCTGCTGCTCCTCTTCGGTACCCGCGGGCCGCGGGCCTATCGTCTGCGCCAAACGGGCGGCATATTCTTGGACATCTGCCATCTAGTGCGCCTTTCATAGCGTCATGTCTCACAATTGGACACAATCGCTATGAAGTATACGCCATTAGCGGCCCGGGGCCAAAATCAGGAGAGGTAGTCGCGCACGGCGGTAAGGGCTACCGAGGCGCGGGCGGCCTCGGCGCTCCATTGGTCGGAATACGGGGGGCGCGCTGCGTTGAAGGCGGCGGCTACGTCGGCCGAGGGGACGAGCGTCTGGCCCGCTATGAGCTGGACGGCTTGCGCTTCGAGCTGGTTGTAGGTGTCGTTCGCCTGTTGCAGCGTGGCCTTGTCGCGGTCGATGTATGCCTGCATGGAGGTTATGGCGGCTTCCTGGGCGCGGATGCGCAGGTCGGTGTATTCGAGGTACAGGGCGATGGTGGCGTCAGGGGCGGCTGAGTCGTGCGGGGTGGGGTCGGTAGCGTTGCTGGTGTCGGCTTGCTGCGGGTCGGCGGTTGCGGCTTCGCCTGCGGAGGAGGCGTTCTCTGCGGTGGTGCCTGCGGGCGAACCCTCGGTGGCGGGAGCGCCTGCCTCGGGGCGCTTCTCGGGCTGGTCGTCTGCTGCTGATTGCTCGGTGGGCTGCTCGCCTTCTGCGGTGGGCTCTTCTACGGCGTCGTCTTCCGCGCCCTGTTCGGCTGCACTCTGCTCGTCTGCGCTCTCGGCGTTCGAGCCGTCCGAACCGCCGACCAGCTTCTGCACCTCTTCCTGCGCCGATAGCAGCGCGGTACGGGCCTCGCGCAGAGCGGCCAAGCATTCCTCCGACTTCGCCTTCGACTGGGCGGCCGTTTCCGCGTTCATATCCGCCATTATGTCGGTAGCCTCGCGGGCCAGCCCGTCTGCGCGCAGGATATCCTCCATCGCCTGCTGCGCGTCGGCGTATGCTTGCTGCGCGGGCAGGGCGAATTCCATGTCGGCGCGGCTCATGTCTATCAGGTTCAGCTGCGCGTTCACCGCCGAGATGCCCTGGTTCGCCGCCTCTTTGTCGGCCGGCAGTTGGAGCTGTTGCTGGAGGCTCTCTATCTGCCCTTTCAGCTCGCGCAGATGCTCGATGCGCCCCGGCAGTTGCCCGCTGTAGGCGTTGTAGGTCTTCTCCATGTCCGCTGCGGGAGTGGAACCCATCGTCTGCACGAGCGCTTGGCTGACCGCGTCGTTGAACCCGCGCAGCTGGTCGCATTCGTCGATCACCTGCTGAAGGGTCCATTTCATGTTCGCCACGTGGTCGAGCTGCCGCTGCACATTCACCACTACGAGCGAGGTCACCACCGCTACCACGCCCACTGCGGCGAGCACCATCGCTGCCACGATCAGCCTGCGCCCGCGGCGGCGGCGCGTGCGGCGCGCATGCAGCTCTTCTTGGGGGAGCTCCCATGCGGGGCGCAGCGGGGAGCCTTGGTCTTGGGCGGCGGCGTTGCTCTTCGCGTGGAGCACGCTGAACGATATCTCGTTCGAGGTGCCCTGCGTGCTCGGCCGTATGTGGCCGACGTCGCCCGGTTGCTTCTTCTTCCCCAGCATGCTCTGCCTGCGCCTTCGCCCCAGCCGCCTGCGTCAGCGGCTGCGCGCCTCTATCTCGGCGACGATCTGCGCGCAGGGCAGCACGCGTATGTCGTTGCTCGGCATGGAGCGCATGAACACCTTCCCGTAGCTCTTCGACAGCAGACGCGCATCGGCCAGCACCACGATGCCCTGGTCGTCGGCTTTGCGCAGCAGGCGGCCTACGGCTTGCTTCACTTCCAGCACCGCTTGCGGCAACACCCAGGTACGCCATGCCGCGTCGTCGCGGGCGTTGCGCTCGCACGACAGCGGGTCGGTCGGCTTGCTGAACGGCAGTTTCGGCAGCACCACGCCGCGCAGCGTGGAGCCGGGCGCGTCGAAGCCTTCCCAGAAGCTCTTCAACGCGAACAGCGACAGCGTCTCGTCGGCGAGGAAATCGTCGCGCAGGCCCTTCACCGACACGCCCCAGCGCTGGCACACCAGGCGCAGGTCGGCGGTTTTCAAGTGCGGCTGCACATCTTGGTAGCAGGCGTCCATCTCTTTGCGGTTGGTGAACAGCGTCAGCATGGAGCCGCCTTGGGCCACGTGCAGCTGTTTCAGCAGCTCCACGAGCTGGGGGATGTACGACGGCGAGGTGGGGTCGGGCAAGTCATTCGGCACGTAGATGGTCATGTTCTGGTCGAAGTCGAACGGCGAGCCCAAGGCCAGCGTGCTGGCGTGCGATTGCGACGAGGTGTTCAGGCCCATCGCGTTCAGGAACGGGTCGAACGAGCCGGCTACGGTCAGCGTGGCCGAGGCGTACACCACCGCGTGCGTGTTCACGTAGAGCGTTTCGTCTAGCTTGGCGCCCACGTTGTACAGCTGCGCCGTGAGCACGTTGCCGCCGCGGTCGGGCTTGCGGGCCAGCGTGGCAGCGTACACGTAGGCATCCGACGGGTTCACGAAGATAGTGTCGGCCGCTGCGATCAGGTCCTTCAGCTCGTAGGCGGTGGCGGCTATCTCGCGCTGGATGGCGGCGGCGCCTTGCGCGTCTTCTAGGTAGCCCACCAGCTCTTGGCAGGCGGCCACCAGCTTCTCGGCGGTTTCGATCAGCGTGCGGGCCAGGCCGGTGAGGGCTTGGAACACTCCGCTGCGGCGCATCTCGGCGTTGATCCACAGATCGGTGTACTCGTAGCTCGAACGCTTCTGCGTGTCGAAGTACAGCAGGTCGCGCACGTGCGTGGCGAAGTCGGCCTCGGCCTGCGCGAATGCGGTGCCGGCGGCCTTCGCCTTGGCGGTAAGGGCGTAGAAGAGCGTGCCGAAATCGGCCTCGTTGGAGGCGGCGTTGGCGGGGTCGCCCGTGTCGGCTGCGGGGCCGACCACCGTGCGCTCGGCGCGGGCGAACATGCTGCGGGCGCTCTCGCCGTCCGACACGCGAGAGGCCAGGCTGTTCAGCGCGTCCACCGCTATCTCAAGCGACAGCGCGCGGCGCGCTTCGGCTTCGGCGCCGTGGGCCTCGTCCACCACCCAGTAGCGGATGGGCGGCAGCAAGCCACCGTCGGCGGCCACATCGCAGAAGAACAGGCTGTGATTCGTCACCACGATGTCGGCCGTTTCGGCGCGGCGGCGTTGCCCGTGCACGAAGCACGGCGCGCCGTAGAACGGGCATTTCCGGCGCATGCAGTCGTGGCTGGTGGTGGTTATGGCACGCCGCGGCAGCAGGCGGTAGTCGATCTTCAGCGAGTCGATGTCGTCGTATTCCGTTTGCTGGATGAACGAGAGCAGCGCGGCGATGGCGGGCGCCTGGGTGTGCTCTTCGTTCTGCACCGTCACCATGCGCGCGCCGTCGCGGGCGATGCGCTGCACCTTCCGCAGGCACGGGTAGTGGGTGAAACCCTTCAGCGGCGCGTAGGTCAGACGGCGGCCGAAGCGGCGCTCCAGCACGTCAGCCAGCGTCGGTAGCTCGTGGTAGATCAGCTGGTCGAGCAGGGCATTGCTCTTCGTTGCCACGCCCACGTTTATGTCGTTGCGCAGGGCGGTCAGGGCGGCGGGCACCAGGTACGCCATCGACTTGCCCACGCCGGTGCCGGCTTCCACCACCAGGTTGTCCGAGGTGGCGAAGGCCGTGCGCACCGCCTGAGCCATCGCCAGCTGCTCGTCGCGCTGCTGGTAGTCGGGGTACGCGTCGCCGATCAGCCCGGCAGCGCTGAACGCCGCGTCTATGTCGGCAGGCGTGGGGAATTCCAGCACCGCGAACGTGCCTTCAGCGGAAAGGTTGGCTGCGTGCGGGTTGTCATTCTGAGCCAGTGAAGCCGAGGCGGGGATAACGGCTGCGCGGGCATTCGTTTCAGATGGGGTGTCGCTAGAGGGGGTGCCGGTAGCAGGAGCGTGCTCAGCATCGCCACCATGGCCGCATGCGAGTTCCGAAGCGGCAGCGTTGCGCGCTTCGATCCCCTCAGCGGGGTCCATGCTGGCATGCGGGACGTCTGCCACGCTTTCCGCCGCAGCCTCCTCGGTTGCCTCTGGGCCGCAGCCGCGGCCGCTGCCGATGACCACCTCAGCTTGCGGCATCGCGCAAGCCGATGTTTCGCGCGGAACATCGCCGGCGAACGTCACGTTCCCTGCATGGGCCATCTCGCGCACGCTGATGCCCGCACGGTCGGCCAGCTCGGCCGATATCATCGTCGCTGCGTCGCGCTTGGGCTTGCCCGCGGTCTTCGCCACCGCCCGGCGCTCCTCTTTCAGCGAGAATGGCTCGAAAGCGGGGCGCTCAGCAGTTGAGCTTTCTTCTCCCTCTGCCGGCCCCTCCTTCCTCGCCGCTGCCCTGAGCTCCTCGTTGGCGAAATGCGCGAACACCGTGCCGGTCGGCCATTCCGTCGGCGGCGCTAACTGGGATATCTCGCGCACGAGCGGCGCGGGCATGGCCTGCACGCCGGCCAGCAGCAGGCGGTAGAGCGCGCAGGTAGCCGCTACATCCTCGTCGGCGCGATGCGTCGAGAGCGGTGCATCGAATGCGCGCACCAGGTCGATCAGCCGATGCGACCGCATGCGCGGGAGCGCGATGCGCGCCAGTTCCAGCGAATCGAGCCACGTATTCTCCAAAAGCGGATAACCCGCCGGGTGCTTGGTCGTGAAGCTGCGGTCGAAGCCAGCGTTATGCGCTACCAGCTTCGCATCGCCCACGAATTCCACCAGGCCAGCGAGCGCCGTCTGCGGGTCGGGGGCGTCGGCCACGTCAGCATCGTGGATGTCGGTCAGATGCGCCACGTCCTCAGGGATGGGCATCCCCGGGTTCACGAACGTGACGTACCAATCGACTATCTCGCCGCATTCCAGACGCGCGGCGGCGATCTGGGTCAGCTCGTCTTTCCGCACGGAGACACCGGTCGTCTCGGTGTCTATCACCACGATATTCCGGTCGAATGCGCCGAAGTCGCTGGTCGCGGCGCGCTCGGGCAGTGAGGCGTAGCGGGCTATCACCGCTTCCGGCGTGCCGTCCAGTGTGTGCTTTGCTATGTCCAGAGCCATCCGATTCTTCCCGGTTGCGTGCTTATCCGTTGCCGCGCCGCTTCTCGATAGTGCTTCTGCTGCGCGGCGCAGCGCCATGCTATTCTAATATGAACCGCCTTGTAGCGGCAGAATCCGCGATAGATCGGAGCCCCGGTGAGCGACTATTTCGGCAGATACGTCGATTTCCATACTGCATCCAAGAAGGAGGCCGGGCAGCTGCTCGGCGCCGACAACATGATCGGCGATGTGCTCGATATCGAGTGCGGGATGGAGGATGGCGCGCACCGCGCGTGGCTTGTGAACCGGTTCGGCCAGCGTATCGGTATGCTCAACGCTGACGATTCGCGCGAGCTCAGCCTCGTTTCCGCGCGCGGGCTGCGCATGCGCGCGGTCCTCTCGTTCATCGCCTTCACCGACCATCCCGGCGAGGGGTTCTATTGGGGGCAGGTGGCCCTCATCTGCTTCGGGAAGGCGCACGAGGAGGCGTTCGGGCGCTTCATCGAGAAAGTGTCGCGGCGCATGGGCGACAACGTGCGCACCGCGGTTGACCTCGGACCCGACACGGTGGCGCGCATCGTGGAGAGCGAAGGCGAGGACCTGCCCGACAAGACCGTGCCCATGTCGAAGAAGGAGAAGGACACTGCCATCATCAAATGCCGCCGCTCTGTCACCGACAAGCTGATAGAAACCGGCCGATCAGGCAACAAAGGCTGCTTCATAGCAAGCTGGATATTCCTCCTAGCCCTCGTGACCATCCTCGTATTCACGCTGAAGTCCTGCTTCTTCTAGCCCGCGCTTCGCCGCACACGATCAGCGCGTCCGATCAGCATCATGAGCTGACCAGCCCGAACATTTCACTCCGAAACTAGCGAGCAATAAATCCGCTATCCCTAGTTCCCAAAGCCTACCAACCAGCGGTACGGCTGAATATCCGCGCTCCTGTCGGATTCCCTCGACTTACTATCGAGTCCTCCCAGATCAGCGCTCCTCCGCACGCTCGAGCGCATTCTGTATGAAGCCAGTGCATAGCTCGGGGAAGGAGATGCCTGCCACACGTGCCGCATCCGGAAGGAGCGATGTCTTCGTCATGCCCGGAAGCGTATTCGTCTCCAAGGCCCACGGATGACCTTCACTGTCCAGCAAGAAGTCGGTGCGCGACACGCCGCTGCATCCCAGCGCCTTATGCGCGCGCATGGCATACTGCTGTATCTCGGCCGTCTCCTTCTCGCCTATCCGCGCAGGGCAGATATGCTCCGACCCGCCCGGAGCGTATTTCGCCTCAAAATCATACGAAGCGTTCTTCGGGACGATCTCTATGATCGGCAGTGCCTTAACATCGTCGTTCCCCAACACGACCACCGTGAGCTCTGTCCCGCTCACATACCGCTCTATCAGAACCGTATCATCGAATTCAAAAGCCTTCTCGATCGCCCCAGCGATAGCATCAACTCCTTCTTCGATATACACCCCGACCGAGCTGCCCTCCGAAGCCGCCTTCACCGCGCACTTGCATGCACGAACAACTCCACTATCGGCAGCATCACCCTCGGTACCATCAGCATCAGCAACATCAACGGCCCTAGCAGATGCAGTAGCATTACCAACAGAAGCAGACGACGCAGAAGAAGCACTATCCCCGACGACACCCTCACTAGCAAAGCCCACTGCCGCAAGGACGTCCACTATATCAAAGCCATCAGCCTTCTTAACCACCGCAGACGGGGGAGTAGGGATCCCAACAGCCTCATATACAAGCTTCGCCGCGGTCTTATCCATGCAAACCGCGCTGGCGAACACGCCTGAGCCCGTATAAGGAAGCCCTATCGTCTCCAAGAAACCTTGAAGCGCCCCATCCTCTCCACCTCTACCGTGCATGCAGAGGAACGCAACATCAAATCCACCATCTATCAAGCGTTTCAGATCGTCCTGCTGCGCGGGATCGAGCCGCTCAACGTTGAACCCAGCTTCAAGAAGCGCTTCCTGAGCTCCATCACCTGACGCGAGCGATATCTTCCGCTCGCTACTGATACCACCCGCGAGCAATGCCACTTTGATCTCTGCTGGATTCATTATATCATACATTTGTTCTACTTTCGCCGTAGTTTCCAAGAAATACCAGCTCAAACACTGAGAAGTATAACAAAGAGCCCGGTATCCGCTCATCATCACTAAGCTGTTTGCGCAATTCACTTTCCCACTTCGCACTCTCCCGCTTCGCCGAGAAAGAATGTTTCACGTGAAACATTCTTATGGTGCATTCGTGATAGATCAGCAAGAGCCATAACTTCCAGATCAAGCTAACAAGGGCTCGATCTCACGTACCTATTTAAACTTCTTCCTTATCTTCTGAGCAGTTCACGCAAAAAATGTTTCACGTGAAACATTCCAAGGCTACCAATAGTAACCTTCTGTATAATCAGCTCATGGATATTTACTCTTACACTCTGGAAGAACTTGAATCCACTTTCACTGAATTGAAATTGCCCAAGTACCGGGCGAAGCAGCTTTACGAGTGGCTCCATGTTCACAACGCCTCATCTTATGATGAGATGAGCAATCTACCGAAGGCACTGCGGCAACAGCTCTCCCAGGCATTCCCCCTCTCCTCGACCGAAGTAGCCGAACGGCTCGTTTCGAGCGATGGGAGCCGGAAGTATCTGATGAGGCTCTCCGATGGAGCTGCGGTGGAAACTGTCGGCATTCCTTCTTCCACGCAAACGGAAGAGCAAGAAACCACGGCCAACCTCCAAGATGAACCTGATGAGCAGGAACCCGATGACTTCTCTCAAACAGGAGCATCTACTGAACATAAGCCGGGACGACTAACTGTATGCTTCTCTACTCAGGTTGGCTGCGGGATAGGATGTGAATTCTGCGCGACTGGGAAAGAAGGCTTCACGCGGAATCTCTCTGCACAGGAGATGATCGACCAGATAGCATTCGTGCAGAAAGATTTCGGGCAACGAGTCAGCAATGTTGTTGCAATGGGTCAGGGAGAGCCCTTCCTCAACTACGAAGAGCTCATCAAAGCTCTTCGGCGCCTAAATACCGATGAAGGCTTCAAGATCGGTGCGCGGCATATCACGGTATCAACATGCGGCATTGTTGAGGGTATACGCAAGTTCACTAACGAACCAGAACAATTCACCTTGGCAGTATCTCTGCATTCCGCTATCCAATCCAAACGAGATCAGCTTATGCCAGGCATGAAAAAACAGCCGCTCACGAAGCTGAGAGCAGCAATAGCTGATTACATTGCGGAGAAGAATCGACGAGTAACGTTCGAGTATCTCATGATAGATGGAGTGAACGATGCAGAGGAAGACCTTCTGAACCTCATCAACTTCTGCAACGGTCTTTTATGTCATGTCAACTTGATCCCGATGAATGAGACTGGGTCGTCTCTAAAGAGCTCTTCTTTGAAAACTATCCAGCAATGGGTTAAGGAACTGGAATCTGAGCATATCTCAGCTACGATCAGAAATTCAAAAGGGTCCGATATAGCTGGAGCATGCGGACAGCTCAAACAATCAAAGCTCTAAATATTTCACGTGAAACATTTAGAGCTTTTTCTCTCTTACATCCTAGTATCTACAAGTCATTCCCTTTCATCAAGAATGTTTCACGTGAAACATTCTTGATGTATTACAGG
Source organism: uncultured Eggerthellaceae bacterium (assembly GCA_910584145.1). Classification (GTDB taxonomy): domain Bacteria; phylum Actinomycetota; class Coriobacteriia; order Coriobacteriales; family Eggerthellaceae; genus Adlercreutzia_A. The sequence continues at coordinate 15,424 of CAJTXX010000044.1, forward strand.
GTGAATAACATATCCCACTCAGAAATGTTTCACGTGAAACATTTCTGAGCAAAGTCATCAACTCATACTATATACACTGTCTACCCGAGCTACTTGCATGAGTTTCTTTGTGTACCCAACATGCCAAGGAGGATGTTTCACGTGAAACAAAAAAGGCCACCTAAAAGGTGGCCTTGATCCATCTAATACGAGAAAGCGCTACGAGACTGTCGCTATAAGTTCCTCAAAGAGACGCCTCAAATCGCCTTCATCTTTAAACTCTATCTCGATCTTATTCTTCCCATTCGTGGATTTAACTTTAACGGGAGTTTTCAGAACGTCCTTCAAAGCCTTCGCTACTGTCTTATAGGTAGGCGGCAGCGGCTCCTTCGCTCTGCTCCTCTCACCGGGTTTTATCGACATCAACCGTGCGAGTGATTCCGTCTCCCGAACCGTCAGTTTCTTCTCTTTGAGCTTCTCTGTCAGTTTTTCGCGTGCTTCCTTTGACTGGAGAGACAGGATAGCGCGAGCATGACCTGCGGTTATCTTATCCTCGAACAGAAGCTGCTGGGCATCTTCCGGCAAATCGAGAAGACGCAGAGCATTCGCGACGGTAGAACGACCTTTCGACATAGACTGAGCTATATCGGCCTGTGTCATCTTCTTCCGATCCATGAGACGCTTATAGCCATACGCCTCTTCGATCGGGTTCAGATCAGAACGCTGAACATTCTCAACGAGCGCAAGCTCTAGAGCACGATCATCATCAACCTCTCTGATACGGATAGGCACCTTCTCGATACCAGCCAGCTTACAAGCCTGCCAACGACGCTCGCCCGCGATTATCTGATATTTACCGGCACCGAACGGACGCACAAGGATCGGCTGGAGCAACCCGTCGCGCTCGATGGACTTCGCCAATTCTTCAAGCTCATCTTCCTTGAAATTAGTGCGCGGCTGATCGGGGTTAGGAGAGATATCATCAAGAGACACCTCATCAAGCCCTCGCTTAGCTGCCGCGATAAGATCAGCTTCAGTAAGAGAACCCGTCTCCTTTGATGGTTCCTGAGCAGGAGGAACTGTCTCAACTACCTGTCGAGCTGCTTCCTTCACTGTCTCATTCAGAGATTCCGAACTTTGCGGCTGAGAAAATGTTTCACGTGAAACATTCGAATAATCGAGGTCTTCCTCATATTCAACATGCTCGCGATTCGTCGTTCGCCCTTGAGGAGGCTCAACAGGGCCGCCCATCAAAGAGCTCAACCCACGACCAAGACCGCTCCTTACCGTTTTAGCCACGTTCTATCACTTCCTTAGCGAGTTCCATATATGCGACCGCGCCTTTTCCGCGGGGTTCATATTCCGTGATCGGCTGCCCAAACGAGGGGGCCTCAGACAATTTCACCGTACGAGGGATGATGGTATTGAACACGATACGGCCAAAATACCCTTTCACCTCATCGACTACCTGGTTCGAGAGTGTTGTGCGCCCGTCATACATAGTCAGGAGCACACCGTAGATGTCGAGCGTCGGATTCAACCGAGATTTGACACGTTTCATTGATTCAAGGAGTTTTGTCACACCTTCCAATGCATAGAACTCGCACTGGATAGGTATGAGCAACTTATCCGCTGCAACAAGAGCATTAACAGTAAGAAGACCCAAAGAGGGAGGGCAATCTATCAAGATGAAATCGTATTTCCCTCGCATCTGCCCCACGGCGTCTTTTAGACGATTCTCACGCGCCATCTCCGAGACAAGCTCAACCTCTGCACCTGCAAGATTGATCATTGCCGGCACAACATCGAGCCCCGGGCAGACATCAGGGATTATCACGTCTTCTATCGGGCAATCTGCAAGGATGACATCATAGATACACTGATTTACCAGCGATTTCTCGATACCTAGACCGCTCGAAGAATTCCCCTGAGGGTCGAGATCGACCAGAAGCACCTGCTTACCCATCTCTCCCAACGCAGCAGCGAGATTCACAGCAGTTGTCGACTTGCCAACTCCGCCTTTCTGGTTGATTATCGCGATTATCTTCGTTTGCCCGATAACACGACCAGCAGGTTTCTTATCCTTATAAGATTTGATCTGCCTGTGAGACGATACATCCTCCTGCGAAGGTACGATGTCTCGGATGATAACTTCAGCTTCTTCTATATCTTCAGGAAGATCTTCGACTGGAGCTACCTTGGTGTTTCGTTGATTCCGGCTATCTAGCAAGCCCATATATACCCCTTTCAAGGTTGCTTTCGACGAGTATAACAAACGATTCGAAAGAAATGTTTCACGTGAAACATTTGGAATCGCTGGCTTGCGCGTGCGGAGGGGTAACTGAGAATGTTTCACGTGAAACATTCTCAGTGTTTTGCTAATAGCTTAGAGAAGGAAGCTGAGCGAGTATCATTACGGCGCTTCTGAACAGCCTCATCAATAGCGATACAAACACCTTCAAATGATTCTACAACATCAACGTTGGAAAATCGTAGTACCTCGATCTCTTCCATCTCAAGGAATTGGGTCCTTATCTCGTCATACTTTTGTGCGTTGCCTACATAGTGGGTATCGCCATCCAACTCGATACATAACCTCACCTGGTTACAGTAGAAATCAAGTATGTAGTTGCCCACAACTTTCTGCGCGCGAAATGGTGGTTTATATTCGCAGAGAAAACCGAACCAGAGCTTCCTCTCACACCATGTCATATTCCTTCGTAAGTTCTGAGCTCGCTCGGCCATGATACTGCGCCTAGTCTTGCACATGGCATCTCCTCCTTCTATCTCTATAGGAAGTGTAACCATCCCGTCTGACACCTAAATGACCTAACTGCGTATCTGGTCGCTATGCGAGCTGACATATTTCTTATATGAATGCGATTCCTACTTATATAGGTTTCTCTCCCGGAAGCGATATCAAGTTATACAGAAAGCTTTCATGCATCTAAGAATGTTTCACGTGAAACATTCTTAGATGCATACCGGTATCTCTCCCAAATGTTTCACGTGAAACATTTGGGAGAGATCATAGGTAGAATAGAGAGAAAACAATAGATGTATGGGTATTCGATTGTTTCACGTGAAACATTTGGGAGAGATTTATGAACGACTTACTAGAATCTTATCTTTCAGCGGTTTTGAGGGAAAACGAGAAGATTAATCTGACGAACATCAGAGATCACTCAGTAGCTCGAATACTCCATCTAGAAGATTCACTCGCTGCGCTTGACGAATTGAACCGAGCGCCTGAAGGTCTGTATGGAGATTTAGGCTCTGGCGGAGGCTTCCCTGGGGTACCCTTGGCGATAGCTTCAGGGCGTACAACTATGTTGATAGACTCCGTAAAGAAGAAGATGGCTGTTGTTGGTTCTATCGTCCAGGAAATAGGACTTGACCAGCAGATATCTCTTTATGATAAGAGAATCGAAGAGCTGGCACAGGAAAAACCTGCTGCATTTTCGGTGCTCACTGCTCGCGCTTTGTCTTCTCTTCCATCACTCCTGGAACTTGCTTCTCCTCTTCTAAAGCAAGATGGCCAATTAATCTGCTTGAAAGCTCATACTGACGAGGAGCTGGAACGCGCTAGAACGATAGAGGCTCAAACAGGAATGAGATTCATAGCTAAACGGAGCTTCTATCTCAGTGATAATAAATCCTACCGAGAGATCATAGTATTCGAGAAGAGTTCTACACCTACAACGAAACTACCTCGCCGTATCGGCTTAGCACAGAAGAAGCCACTCGCATAGGAAATGTTTCACGTGAAACATTTCCTTC
>CAJTXX010000045.1 GCA_910584145.1 uncultured Eggerthellaceae bacterium
TATGGAGGAATATCCGGGAGATCCCCGTCTGTTCGGCTGACAATAGAAATCAATCACCACATGGAGAGCAGTGCTGACCTTGCTTTTCATGTGGCGTGCGTGTGCTCTGTCGAGGGTGGTGCGGGGCGCCTATGGTATCATTCCAAGCGCATCAGACGCGGTCGTGCATCGTAGCATGCTGCGTTCAGCTGTGAAGGAAGAAGAGGCCGGACATGCTTCTCTGGCCTTTTTGATAACTAGGAGCATGCATGACGAACAATCCTCGTGCGAAGCGCGAGAGGGCGGATCGCGGATCGGCGAGCCGGCCCTCCGTGAAGAGACCATCCTCGGGGCAGGGTAAGGCAGACAAGGGCGCTTCTGCGCATAAGGACGCGAAGGGCGCATCGGGTAGCAGCTCTGAGCGGCGGCCGTCCCGGGAGCGCAGCGAGCATGGCAGGAGCGAGCATAAGCCGGCCTCCCAACAGCGCGCGAGCAGCAAGGACCGCACCGGTCAGCGGCGGCCAGCGCAGAAGGGCGCGGCGCAGAAGCAGCGCCAGGCTCCGCAGAAGGCGCACGCTCCGAGGTTCGACGACCCGCATGAGCATGCGGTCAGCTTCGATCGGGAGTTCGTGCCGCGGGTGAGCGCTCCCTCGTCGAGCCGCATGCCTACCATGCCGTCGGCGCGGCGCAAGGTCAACGGCAAGAAGATAGCCATCATCGTCGCCGCGGTGGTGCTCACGCTGGGACTGTGCTTCGGCGGCGTGGCGTTCGCCGCGGTGGGGCAAGCCGGCGAATTGAAGGCGAAGGCCGGCGAGGCCATGAGCGACATCAATGCCGTCATGAGCAGCGTGCAGGACAAAGACTACACCGCCGCCGCCAATGCGGCCATCGGCGCGAAGAACGCCGCTGACGACATCCAAGAGCAGCTGAGCGGCCCGATCTGGACCGTGATGTCGGTGGTGCCCGTGGTGGGCGACGATATCCGCAACGTGCGCACCGCTGTGGAGGCGCTCCAGCTGGCTACAGCCGATGCCCTCGTGCCGCTGACCGTGGCATTGCAGGCCACACCGCTGAGCGACCTGATAGGCTCCGACGGCTCCATCGACATCGACGCTATGAACACGCTGCTCGCCGCCGTGCAGAAGGCGGCGCCTTCCATGCAGGAGTGCACCGAGATGATCGAGGGCCTGCCCGATTTCAATCTGTCGCAGATACAGAGCAGCTTCGGCGGCGCCAAGGACAAGATCGCCCCGCTGAACGAGAAGTTCCAGCAGCTCGCCGCGCTCGCTCCCATCATCGGGATGCTGCTCGGCTCCGACGGCGACCGCACGTACATGCTCGCCGCGCAGAACTCCGCCGAGCTGCGCGCTGCAGGCGGCTTCCCTGGCTCCATCGGCACGATGGAGATAAAGGACGGCAAGATCTCGATGGGGGACTTCCGGAAGGTCTACGACGCGCTGCCCGAGGCGGCTATGCCCGCCGACGCGAACATAACCGATGTCGAGCGCAAGCTCTTCGACGACTCGAAGGGCCACCTGAACCGCACGAACGATCTGGGCGCCATCCCCGATTTCGAGCGCGTGGCGTCGCTGTGGGCGAGCGTGTACGCCGAGCGCGGGGAGCCTCTCGACGGCGTGGTGTCCATCACGCCCAGCGTCGTGCAGGATATATTGAAGTTGGCCGGTCCTATCACGCTGAGCGACGGGACGACCATGGACGGCACGAACGCCACGAAGGTGCTCGAGCACGACCTGTACTGGAAGTACATGGGCACCGATGAAGAGGCGGTCAAGAACTCCGACCTGATCGATGCGCTGTTCGCAGAGGCTGCTGCGAAGGCGATGGAGAAGCTCTTCGACAACATGGGCTCGGGCGGCATGACAGAGCTGGTCAAGACGATCTTCGCGGACATGGAGACGCGCGAGTTCATGGTCTGGTTGACCGATGAGCAGGAGCAGGCGAAGCTCGAGGCGCTGAACTGCTCGGGCGGCCTGGGCGGCAGCATCGCCGACCCTGAGCTGGGTATCTACGTGTCCATCATGACGCCATCGAAGCTGGGATGGTATCTGGATGCCGATACCCAGCTGGGCACGCCGGTGGAGAACGCCGACGGCAGCGTCACGTATCCGGTGACCACCACGGTGTCGAATGCGCTCACGCAGCAGGAGAGCTCGCAGGGCAGCAACTACATCATCGGGCGCACCTCGTACTACGGCTACCCCGAGGGCGATATCCACCCTTGGGTCTACTTCGTGGCCCCTGCGGGCGGCACGATAACCGACCTGCAAGACGATGCGCAGGCGACGGTGATATCGGATATCTACGATGACGTGGAGGTCTATCGGGCCATCACGGCATTAAATGTTGGCGAGAAGGCTACGTTCACCTACAACGTGACGGTGGCTGCGGGTGCGCAGGGGCCGCTGCGGGTGACGGGCACGCCGCTGCTGACCGAGTACCGCTAGGCCGCGCGAGCGCATGGTCGCCTGGGTCAAGCTCTTACGGGTCAAGCACTGGCTGAAGAACCTGCTGGTGCTGTTCCCGCTGGTGTTCTCCGGGCGGGCGGTGCAGCCTGAAGCGCTCGGGCAGGGCGCGGTGGCGTTCCTGGCGTTCTGTTTGGTGGCATCGGCGGTCTACATCGTCAATGACATCCGCGATGCGGAGAGCGACCGGGCGCATCCGGTGAAGGCGGCGCGTCCGATAGCGAGCGGTGCTATCGGCCCCGGCGCTGCGGTGGCGGGAGCGGTAGCCTGTGCGGCAGGCGCGGTGGCGCTCTGCGTGCCCTTCGCCCAGATCGGCTGGCTCGCGCTCGTCCTCTTGGCGGTGTATGCGGCCATCAACGCCGCGTACAGCTTCGGCTGCAAGGATATCCCGCTGCTCGATGTGGCTATGCTCACGGCTGGCTTCGTGCTGCGCATCTTGTTCGGCGGCGCATTCTGCGGCATCGAGGTGTCCTCATGGCTGTTCTTGACGGTGCTCTCGCTGTCGGTGTTCTTGTCGCTCGGCAAGCGCCGCGGGGAGATAGCGCGCTACGGCACCGATGCGCGCGCTTCGCTCAAGCGCTACGATCGGTCGTTCCTCGACAAGAACATGTACGTCTACATGGGGCTCGGCCTGGTGTTCTACTCGCTGTGGACCTTTCAGGGCCTGGGTGGCATCTACCTGGGGGAGAGCGTCGGGCAATGGGCGCTCGTGGCGGGCATCCCGGTGGCCATGTTCGCGTGCATGCGCTACAGCGCCTGCATCGAGCGCGACAGCTCTGACGGCGACCCGGTGGGCGTGGTGCTCTCCGACAAGCCCCTGCTCTCGCTCATGGCCGTGTGGGCCGTGGTGATGGTCGTCGGCGTGTACGCGGGCTGAGGCGCGCATGCAGGCATTCGATTTCGACGGCACCATCTACGACGGCGATTCCACGGTCGACTTCTTCCGCTATGCGCTGCGCCGCGAGCCGGCGTGCTGGGCGGCTCTGCCGGGCATCGCAGCGGCTGCGGCGTCCTATGCGCTGCGCCGCCGGTCGCTCGAGCAGTTCAAGGGCGCCTTCTATGGGTTCCTGCGGCGCGTGCGCGATATAGACGGGCTGGTAGAGGGCTTCTGGAACTCTCATTGGCGCAAGGTGAAGCCGGAGGTGGCGGGTCTGGTGCAGCCGGGGGATGTGGTGGCCTCCGCTTCTCCTGAGTTCCTGCTGCGCGAGCCGTGCCGGCGCTTAGGGGCCGAGCTCATCGCCTCGCAGGTGGATGCGCGCACCGGGGCGCTGCTGGGCCCGAATTGTCGCGATCATCAGAAGGCCGCGCGCCTGCGCGAGGCGGGCCTGGAAGGCCGCATCGAGGTGTTCTATACCGATTCGAGCGCTGATGAGCCCTGCGTGACGATGGCGCAGCGCGGCGTGCTGGTGCGGGGCAGGGAGCTCTCCGACTATCCTATGAGCTGACGGCCGGCCCTGTGCGGGGCTGCTGGCGGGGAAACTACGTGCTTCGTCTACTGCCGCTCGGCGCTGTCGCTGCTGCTGGGTGCGTCCTCGCCGCCATCGCCTTCGAGGGGATGGGTGGTGCGCGGGTTGTAGTGGTGCAGCAGCACCGGGTCGAGCAGATGCAGCTTCATGATGAAGAAGATGGTGACCGCTGCGGCTACGATGATGACCGCCACCCTGAAAAGACCGTCTGATTCGGCTATGACGATGCTGCACACCGCGAGCAGCGCCGTCCAGCCCCACATGATGAGCGCGGTCTTGCGCTGGCTGAACCCGGCGGACAGCAGCCGATGGTGGATATGCCCGCGGTCGGGCGCGTCGATGGGCTGATGGGCGCGCGCCCGGCGGATGATGGCCATCGCCGTGTCTATGACGGGCACGCCAGCCGCCATGATGGGCACCATGAGCGAGATGAACAGCGTGGAGCGCGCCACCGCCAGAAGCGACACGATGCCGAGCGCGAGCCCCAGTAAGAGCGCCCCCGAATCGCCCATGAAGATGGAGGCGGGGTTGAAATTCGACCGCAGGAAGCCCGCGCACACGCCGATGATGATGACCGAGAGTATGGCCGCATCGAAGCGGTGCGCCAGCACGGCGAACGTGAAGATGGTGGCGGCCGATATGGCGCTGAGGCCCGATGCGAGCCCGTCGAGCCCGTCGATCAGGTTGATGATGTTCGCGAAAGCCACCAGGTAGAACACCGTGATGGGATAGGAGAGCCAGCCGAGGTCGATGAAGGCGCCCTCTACCAGCGGATTCTGGATGTTCGAGAGCAAGAGCCCCGAGGCGCTGACGAGGCACGCCGATACGATCTGCCCCAGCAGCTTCACCTTCGCCGACAGGTTGTGCACATCGTCGATGAAGCCCACGGCGAACATGAAGGCGACGCCCGCGCTGAGCAGCCAGTAGTTGATGCGGAATCCCAGATACGAGTAGAACGGGTCTATCCAGCCCCAGGATGTCACGCCCACCTTCAGCACGATGATGCTCACCACCATGCCCGCGAAGATGGCCACGCCGCCCATGCGCGGGATGGGCTTCGTGTTGATGCGCCGCTTATCGGGGTAGTCGATGGCGCCGGTCGCGAATGCCAAGCGCCGCGCCAGAGGCGTGAATGCGATCGTAGCCGCGATGGCGACGACGAGCAGGATGCCGCATTCCAGCCAGTTCATCAGCGAGCAGGACCCCCTTCAGGCGCAATGATGCGCACGCGTGTGCAGTGGGGACGATTATACCCCTATGGATGCCCAGCGGGCGAGGGGAGCGGATGCGCTTCGCTGTAAGGCTGCCAGGCGCTATCGCGCTTGATGGTGCGCGCATCGCGCATGCCGCGGCGCAGCGCAGCCAGGCCGGTGCGCTTATCGCTTTCGCCCACGAACAGGCGTATCAGCTCCTTGGCGAGCGTGTAGGCGGTGCCCAGCTTGAACAGCACCGGGTTGTAGTCGCCGTAATGCGCGAGATAACGCGCCATGTGCCCGCGGTTGCGCATGATGTGGTAGCGCGACATGTCCGAAGCGGTGTTCAGCTTGCGGGTGCGGCCCACGCGCAGGTTCTCCAGCGTGCGGGTGCGCGCCAGCGCGTAATCAGCCACGAAGCGCATCTGCGTGAACTTCGAGAGCACATAGCCGTAGATGGCGTCGTCGGCGTAGATGAAGAAGCGCGCATCAGGCAGCCCCACGGCCTCCACCGCGCGCCGGTGCACGAGGCCGCCCTCGAAGCACAGGCAGTTCATGGGCGTGCTCGGCTGCGAGAGCGCGCGCTTGGCGCTGGCCAGCGGGTCTTGCATGCCGAATCCGGTCAGGAAGCGGTACTGCCAGTAGAAGAACGAACCATCGTAGTTGCGCCGGAAGGGCTGGAATGCGCAGACCACATCGCTGATGGGCGCGCCTTCTGCGAGCGCCGCATCGGTGGGCCTGATACGCTCGGCGAGCGCATCTATGGCGCCGGGCAGCACGCGCACGTCGTCGTCCATGAGCCACAGCCACGCATGCCCCATCGCGTAAGCTTCCTCCACGCCGCGCGAGAACCCGCCGGCGCCGCCGGTGTTCTCCGGCATGGGGATGTAGCGCTCCACCGCGAATTCGCGCGCCATCTCCTCGATCTCGGGCGAGGCGTCGTTGTCCACGAGCACCACGGCTGCCGGGCCGACCTCGAGCGCCCGGATGCTCTGCAACAGCTCGCGCAGCAGCTCTGGCCGCCGGTAGGTGGTTATGACGATGGCTATGTCGGGTGCGTGGTCGCCCACATCGCTCCTCTCTGCGCTCATGAGCAATTGTATACGAATATGAGGCGAAGCCCGATGCGGTGATGTTATGGCGAAACCCTGAAAAGCTCCTTAAAAGCGCAGCGGGCGGGCGGCATGGCGCTTTTGAATCATCTATAATGGCGGCTTGCTGAAAAACACGAGGAAGCGAAGCTTGCATGCCGGATAATCGCAATTTCAGGCCCGCGCAGCCGTATAGGGGTGCTGCGCATGGCGGGGCCCACGCCGCCGCCCCGTATTCGAGGGATTCACAGGCGTATCGCCAAGCATCGAGGTCGGCCAACAGGGGCAAGAAGGCAGCCATCGCCGTCGTGGCTGCCGTGCTGGTGGTGCTGCTCGGGGCTGGCACCGCGTTCGCGCTGTACATGAACCACATCAACAACCAGCTCACCCGCGGCGACAAGACCGACGAGGAGCTGCTGGCGCTCGACGATGCGCTGGGGTACCACACCTCGTTCGACGAGCCGTTCTACATGATGCTGATCGGTTCCGACAAGCGCGAGGGCAACAGCAGCATGGGCGCTCGCAGCGACACGAACATCGTGGTGCGGGTCGACCCGACGGAAGACCAGCTCACGATGGTGTCCATCCCGCGCGACACCAAGATCGACATCGACGGCTACGGCACCCAGAAGTTCAACGCGGCCTACAGCTTCGGCGACGCAGCGGGCGCCATCGAGGCGGCCGAGGAGCTGCTCGACATAGAGATCAGCCATTACGCGGAAGTGAACTTCAAGGACCTGTCGGGCTTGGTCGATGCCGTGGGCGGTGTGACGGTGGAGGTCGAGGAGACGATCGACGACTACCACTGCGACGATGGCGACGGGAACCACTATGTCATCGAGGAGGGCACGCAGACGCTCAGCGGCGGCGAGGCCCTGACCTTCGCGCGCACCCGCCAGTACGTCGATGGCGACTTCACGCGCCAGTCGCATCAGCGCCAGCTGATCGAGGCCATCGTCGAGAAGGTGGTGCACATGCCCATCACCAGCATCCCGGGCGTCATCGAAGCGGCCTCGCAGTGCGTGACCACCGACCTGAACGTGCTGGATGTGATCGGCTTGGCCCAGATGTTCGCTGACGAGGGCGGCATCACCATCTACTCGGCCATGCTGCCGTCGTATACGCAGAACATCAACGGCATCTCGTTCGTCATCAACGACACCGAGAAGACCAAGGAGATGATGGAGATCGTCGAAGAGGGCGGCGACCCGAGCGAGATCGTGTCCACGATGAGCGCGGCTGACGTGTACAGCCCGAGCGTCGACACCTCGAAGGTGCTGCTGTTCGACGACGATGACGAGGTCGCGACAGGTGGTATGCAGCCCAGCACCGGAGCAGGGCAGGGCGGCGGCACGTCCTCGAGCGCTTCGAGCTCGGCGCCTTCGGGCGGTGGCAGCGCCTCGGGCGGCTCCGGCAGCACGTCGGGCGGGAGCACCGGCTCGAGCAGCTCGTCCGATTCGGCGGGTGGCTCAGGCACCGGCGGCAGCGCCGGCAGCGGCGGTGGCTCCGCGGGCGGTGCGACGGGAGACATCGAGCCGGTGGAGCTGCCATAGGCGCGAAGCACTGAGCAAGAGAACATGGAAAAGGGCGCCCGCAGGCGCCCTTTCGTCATATCGGGGGTATCGGCGTGAGCTGGTGAGCCTAGAAGGCGCCGTCCTCCCAGGCGACGAGCCCTGCCACCACTTTGTCGTGCGCTGCCTGCACATCGGGCAGCATCTTCTCGGCAGCCTCGTATTCGCCCTGATAGAGCGCGGCCGACTCGGCGGCCACGATATCGTAGAGGGCCATGAACGAGAGGTTGCCCGAGGCCCCCTTCAAGGTATGGGCGGCCTTGTAGGCCATGTCGAAATCCTTCATCTCCATCGCGGCGGCGAGATTCGCCATGCAGTCGTTGTGCAGGTATTTCAAGGCCAGCTTCTTGTACAGGTCGGCATTGCCGTCCATGCGCTCCATGGCGTCGGCGTAGTCTATCCCGTATCCAGCCAGCTTATCAGCGAGCATATCAGCCATGATCCCTCCTCTTCCTCGTATGCGGAACTAAGGTAAGTGTAACCGTGCGCGCCGCCGCTCCCGGGCAGCCGCGGCGCGCGTTACCGTTTTGAATCATTGACGGCTCTTCGTGGAGGTTTGCCGCAGAACACGGCCATTCGCGACCGCTCGGGCTGCGGGCGCGCTGCCCCATCCCATATACTGGATGGGAACGATATCCGGCGGCGCGCAGCCGCCCTCTGGACACAGGAGATGCGATGCAAGCAGAGCTGCTCTACCACACGCCCGACCCCGAGCGCGCCATAGCCACGGCTGCGCGCCTGTGCTATGCCCCTGTGGGCGCGGCAGAGCTGATGGAGACGATGCCCGAGGAGCGCGTGCGCTCGGTGCTGTCAACCATCATGGGGAGCGGCCATTTCTCAACGCTGGAGCACGCCAGCTTCACCTTCGCCATCGACGGGGTGTCGCGTGCGCTGACGCATCAGCTGGTACGGCACCGCCTCGCCAGCTTCAATCAGCAGTCGCAGCGCTATGTGAAGTTCAAGGACGGCTTGCCCTACGTGAAGCCGGAGAGCATCGCCGCCGTACTCGAAGCCGACGAGCTGTTCGAGGGCATTATGGATGGGGTGCAGCGGGCGTATGCGCGCATGTTGGAGCTGGGGGTGCCGGCTGAGGACGCGCGCTTCATCCTGCCGAATGCGGTGGAGACGAAGATCGTGGTCACCATGAACGCGCGCGAGCTGCTGCATTTCTTCGAGCTGCGCTGCTGCAATCGCGCCCAGTGGGAGATACGCGAGCTGGCGCATCGGATGCTCGAGCTGGTGCGGCCCGTGGCGCCGTTCGTGTTCATGGATGCGGGCGCGCCCTGCGTGCGCGGTGCCTGCCCCGAGGGGAAGATGACCTGCGGTGAGCCGTATCCGCGCGTGGAGCGTGCGTGAGCGGCTGGGCGTGACGAGAGCGAGGCGAAGTGGCTGAGACTAAGGAGCGCAGCGATCTGTCGCGCGCATTCGCCGAGGATGGCGAGCTGAAGACCCATGTGGGCGGCCAGGCGCTGCTCGAAGGCATCATGATGCGCGGCAAATACAACTGGGCTGTGGCTGTGCGCGAGCCCGACGGCGGCGTGTATGTGGAAGAGCACGACCTGGCTTCGGGCAAGGAGAAGCACCGTTGGCTGCGCTGGCCGCTCGTGCGCGGATGCACGGCGCTGGTGGAGAGCTTGGCGTTGGGCTTCAAAGCCCTCGAGATAGCCGCTGAGCATGCCTTCGGCGACGAGGAGGGGGCTGAAGCGCAGCAAGGGCAGGCTGGCGAGCTGGTGGATGCTCTGGAGAGCCAGTTCGAGCCCGAACCGGCTGCGCTGGCTGACGAGAAAGTGCCGACGGCTGAGGGAGAGAGCGAAGGCGGCCTCGGCAAAGGTGCGATGACGTTCTCGATGATCTTCGGCGTGGTGCTCGGCGTGGTGCTGTTCATCGTGGCGCCGGCAGCCATCACGAACCTGATCGTGGGCGAGTACGATGCTCATACAGTGCTCTGGAACGTGGTGGACGGCGTGCTGCGCGTGGCGGTGTTCATCTTCTACATCTGGCTGATCGGGCGCATGGAGGACATCAGGCGCATGTTCATGTACCACGGCGCCGAGCATAAGGCCATCCACTGCTACGAGCACGGGCTCGCGCTGACGCCGGAGAACGCGCGGTCGTTCCCGCGGCTGCACGTGCGTTGCGGTACGGCGTTCCTCATCATGGTGATGGTTATCGCCATCGTCGTGTACACCATCGTGCCGGTGAATGCGCTGATAGCGGCATGGGGAGTGCCGGATGGGCTGCCGAAGCTCGCGCTGGTCATCGCGGTGCGCATCTTGTTCCTGCCCATCATCGCGGGCATCAGCTACGAGATAACCGTGAAATGGGCCGGCTCGCATCCCGACAATCCGCTGGTAAAGGTGATACTGTGGCCTGGCATGCAGATGCAGTACCTGACCACCAACGAGCCTGATGACAGCCAGATCGAATGCGCCATCCTCGCCATGCAGAAGGTGCTCGAACGCGAAGAGCGCGAGGCCGCGCAAGCCCGTGCCAAAGGGTCACACCAAATGGCTGATCGCGGGGACGCGAAGGCTTGAACCGTATCGGAGAAGCCATTGCGCGCTGGTCTTTCTAGTAAGCTCGCTGGCGTTGGGGCCGCATCGCATCAGATGAGAACGTCATCATCGACCTCGCGCCACGCTATCAGGATCCCCTGACGTCGAAGATCGGATCGATGCGAGCCGCTGTGCAGTGCATGCGCTTGCCGTGAGCAGGTCGGTTGCGCTGGATGCGTGAACATCGAAAGGCCGTTTTGGGGCGAGGCATGCCCTGTGAAGGCTTGCTGCGAAGAGAGGGGCAACGAGCATTGCGGCCAGTGCGCGGCGTTTCCTTGTGCTTTGCTGAATCAATTCGCGTATGATGAGGAGCAGGGCGACGGAGGGGAGCGCATAACGCGCTGTCGTCACTGGGGCAATGATTCACAGTCAGCCTAGAGGGAGGATGCGGAATGGGCGCAGTGCAGAGCAAGAGAATGGGTCTGATCGTGTTCTGCGTGCTGTGTCTGGTCTTCTCTGTTTACGGCGTCATCTCTGCTTCGCACATACCAAGCCACATCGAGGGCGTCGCTTTGCCGCTCGACTTCATGGTCGGGATACCGCTCGGGTTCTACCTGCTCGTCGTCAGGCCGTGCAGGCTCACGTTGCTCGCGGTCATTCCCGTCATCTGGATCGGTTATGCGCTGAGCGTGCTCGCGCTCGGGTCTTCAGATGCGGGCATCCTGCCGCTTCTGCTCTCCGCGCTGATCCCGGTGGAGGTCGCTATCGCTGCGAGAGAGTGCCTGAAGATCGCTCGCGCGTTCAGAACAGCCAAGGCGGAGAGCCCTGATCCCATGGTTTGGTTCAGGGAGACGATGCGCTACCTTGTTCGCAAGGATGCCCCCGTGAGCATGGCGGCGGCTGAACTCAGCGCCTGGTACTACGCGCTCATCTCGTGGCGCAAGAAGCCCTATGTGCTGTCGGGAGAGCAAGCGTTCAGCTACCACAACGCCGGCGGCTACATGAATATGATGCTCGGTCTTGCGCTCGCGTTTCCGGTGGAGATCGTCGGCGTTCACATCCTCATATCTCAGTGGAGTATCGTAGCGGCATGCATCATCACGGCGCTTTCCGTCTATGCCGCGATCTGGCTTGTCGGCGACGCGCGAGCTCGCATGATGCGCCCTATCGCGGTCGGAGAAGGTCATATCCGGCTTGAGTGCGGGATCCAAATGGAAGCTGCATTCCCTACGTCAGACATCGAAGCGGTTGCGCTCTCGGATAGGGAGATAGAGCATATCGGGGAGTCGGAGAGGCTCAATTACGGCACGTTCTACCGGCCGGATGCATGGCTGGTCATGAAGAGCCCCGTGGAGGTTCGGACGCTTCTGGGTGCGAAGCGCGTGCGCGCCATCGGTGTGAGCGTGGATGACCCGAAGGCGTTCGTCTTCGCGATCAACGAGGAATCAGCATGATCGGCGTTATCGTACCGGTTTCTGTGGCGCTCGCCTTCATCTGCGCTATCGTCTCGGTCTGGCTCTCGAAGCCTATAAACAAGGGCATCCTGTTTCATGATACGGGTTACGACGAGAAGCATCCGCCCACGTCTCAGGAATGGCGCAAGACGCAAGTCGGGTATACTGCGCTGCTCGCTTTTCTCGGAACTCTGTTCACCTTGCTTGCTTGGTTGTGCGTGATGAGAGGATGAGGGAAGGGTGCCACATGGGAATGCGGACGAAAACTCGGTGCGTACGTGATGCTTCCAACAGCAGATCGAAGCGCGTCATGGAGAAATGCGGCTTCGTCTTCGACCGTATCGAAAGGGATGTCCCCTGCGAGCTCATGGGTGATATGCGAGATGAGCGCTTCGCCTGCCTGACCCAGAGCGGCTGGGTAGAAGGGTTGCTCACGTGAACGCTAACGAGCATGGAGGTTCTTTGACAGAGATGAGCCTTGAAGAGCTTTGGGAGCTCTTTCCCATCTCTCTTGTGGAGCCGAACGGCACATGGGCGCAGCAGTATCGTAAGATCGAAGCCGAGTTGATCGAGACGCTCGGAGATGTGAGCGGCCTTCGCGTGAATCACATAGGCAGCACAGCGATCGCAGGTATCAAGGCGAAGGATATCGTGGATGTCTTAGTCGAGGTCGATGCGGTCGAGCCCTTACCTGCTGTGGCTGAATCGTTGGAAGCGCTCGGCTTCGTAAGGATGTCCGAGACGTCAACGCGCATATCGATGAACCTGGGCTACACGTTGGAAGGATATGCAGAAGAGGTGTTCCACGTCCATCTGCGTTATAGAGGGGACAACGATGAGCTCTATTTCAGGGATTATCTGAATGAGCATCCGGACGTCGCCCGCGAGTACGAGGCGCTCAAGGTAAGCCTCTGCATAAGGTACGATCATGATCGCGATGCATACACGGATGCCAAAGCCGATTTCGTGCGCACCTGGAGCGAGGCGGCTCGCGATGCCTACGAAGGACGTTATCAGGCGTTTCGTGAAGAAGGGGAGGGCGTGTGCTCGTGTCTGGGTTTATTCGACATTGTGAGAGCGCGAGAGATGAAAAGTGCCATTTAGTGTGACCTCTGGCATTCGTGGGAGTGGCAGCCTCGTGGGCCATTTTCGGCTTAGCGGCGTCGTCTCTGTTCTGGGCCGCGGTCGCCCTTTCGATCGCAGGCGCCGTCCCCATCGCCATCGATGTCTCACAGGTAGACGCGGTAAGCACGCAGCTATAGATGCCGAAGGCCGGTGCGGTAGCTCCGCAGGCGCTCCTCGCCGATGTCGGTGATGATGGCATCGAGGGTCCTCAGGATCTGCCCACGCTGCTCAGGCAAGCGACCTTGTAGCATCACGGGATTGGAAGCGCCTAGCATGGCGAACTCGGTCGACACCGTGAGGGCGCCCACGAGCTCTTTCACCTCCTCATACTTCTCGATCTCGGTCGCTTCGCGCCAATTCCCGACAGCGATTTCCTGGTATAGTTCGGAGTTCTCATACACCGTGAGCATGTTGGCGCCGATGAGCCACGGATGCGTGCGGTTCACCACGGCGGCTGTCTCTCGGGCGCCCTCAAGGCCGCGCTCCTTTCCCGAAATGCCCACCAGATAGAAGAATGCGTAGGAGATGCCCGCTGCATCGAGCCGGGCGCATTGCTCGACGATGTCGCGGGCCGCATAGCCCTTGTTCATGAACGCGAGCGCGACGTCATCTCCCGTTTCGATCCCCATGGTGAGGCCGTCGTAGCCGGCCGCTACCAGTTCTGCGAGCTCCTCATCGGTCTTGCGCGCCACGTCGGTCACGCGGGAGAAGCACCCGATGCTTCGGCACTCCGGAAAGCGCTCGTGCACCAGGCGGGCAATCTGGAGCAGCCGCTTCGCCTTGAGTCCAAAGGGGTTCGCTCCGGCCAAGAACACGCGCGTGCAACTCGCTCTCTTCGTTGCGAAGAGCCGCTCCTCCGCCTTGCGCAGCGGGTCGTGGTACCAGGTCTGCACCTCCAAAAGGTCGGCTTCGATGTGCTCGAGCGGCGACGGCCTGAACTTGAACGGCAGATCTGCGTAGAGCGTGCAGAACTTGCAGGCGTGGTGGGTGCAACCCGCCGTGGCCTCGATGATGAGCGAATCGGCCTCGTACGGCGGTCGCCAGATGGTTCCTGTGTAATGCATGGGTCGATCTCTTTCCTCACAGCTGCGTGCCAGCAGCCCTCGATGCTTGCTGGTATCATGAGAGAAGAGCTACGAGCAATGAAGTACTGTCTTTTTCTGGAGTAGAGAGGGAAGGTGGCTGTGGCGCAAAGACGCGGTGAAGAGATCGAGCGCTGCCGATCGGTCTCGACCATCCAGCGCATGATCGGCGGGAAGTGGAAGATCGAGATCCTCTTCTACATCGCCTTGAAGGACGTGCGGCACTTCGGCCAGTTGTGCCGCTGTATCGGCAACATCTCCGAATCGACGCTCTCCAAGCAGCTCAAAGAGCTGGTAGAGGATGGCTTTCTCTCGCGCACGGACTTCGGCGAGGTACCCCCGCGCGTCGAGTACGCCCTCACATCCCGAGGCGAGAGCTTCGTGCCGATCCTCTTAGCTATGAAGCGTTGGGGCGAGACCGAGCTTGGGCTATAGAGAAGCCTTCGCATCGCTCGCAGTGTTCCGAGGGCAAAAGAGCGGGCGACGAAGGGAGTTCGCTTATCTCGCTCTGAATCTGTAGGTTTCATCGACGAGAGAGATGCTTGCATGGAGTCACTCTTCGAGCAGGATGCCGAGGCGCTTGGCGAGGGCGGCGGCTTGGTGCAGGTTCATCTTAGCGCCCCGCACTTCCTCGGAAGAGTCGGACAAGACGACGCCTTCGAGCATGCATTCGGTGAAGTCGAGCCCGGCGAGGGAGGTACGGAAGAAGCTCGCGTTGATGAAGCGCGTATCGTGCAGTGTTCCCTGCTCGAGCTCCATGCCGCTCAAGTCGGCCTCGGTGAGATCGCAGCCGCTGAGCGAGAACACCTTCAAATGCGTCCGGTGAAAGCTGCTGTAAGCGCATGCGCACTGCTCGAATGACACATCGCTGCCCACGCCCTCCTCGAACGACAGTCCGGTCATCTTGCAGTGGCGAAACGCGCATCGCGCCAGTCCGACGCTATCGAGCGTGGCATTCGAGAAGTCGCATCCTTCGAACACCGCATCGGTTATCAGAGAGTTCCTAAGATCGGCGCCCGTGAAAGAGCAATCAGCGAAGATGCAGCCGTTCACTTCGGATTCAGCGAGATCGCGACCGGCATAGGAGACTCCCTCGGTGCGGTAGCCTTCGAGCTTCAGCCCCTCGATCGCCAGATCGTAGTCGTACGAGGTGAGCGAGGAAGGCACCTTCGGCTCCACTGGTGCGCGCCGGGCGGCGTTCTTCTCGAACGCGTTGCGCGATAGCTCGGGAAGCACCATCAGGACAGCTCGGCTCTCGCGGCAACCATGCGAGCCTACAGGTAGCCGAGATAGCCCATGTAGCCCTGGGCGCTCGGGGGCACTTCCATCGTGACGGCTCCGGCTCCGGTGTCGATGGTGACCACCGAGGGGTCGTCGTAGGTGGTGACGGTGGCGGTGACGCCGTCGTAGGTCATGGTGCTCGAACCGGTTGCCGTCGCATCAGAGGGCAGGGTCGTCACCTGCCAGCTGGGGATATCGAGGCTGTCTATCGCGCTGTTCACGACCGAGACGGGCATGCCGGTCTTCTCGGCTATCCGCCCGGCGTTGCTGCGCAGCATGGCGTCGGCTTTGCCCTTCACCCCTGATGCGTCGAGCGCGGTGTTCGCCGCTTTGTTCGACAGGTCGGACAGCGGCGTCTCTATGCCCGCTTGGAGCAGCAGCGCATTGCCGCCGAACACGACGAGGGCCACCACGGCCAGCGCTACCACTGCTTTGAGAAGAGCCTTCATGCGCATCCTCGTTCCTCAACGCATCGCCTCCGCCTTCGGGAATATGGCGCATGGATGCGAAAATCGTTTATCCTTATTGCCCATACGACCTACTGATTATATATAAGGATGCCGGATGAAGCTCATAATCACAGAGAAGAACGACGCGGCCCAGCAGATAGCGCGGCTGCTGTCGTCGAAGGCGCCGAAGCAGGAGAAGGTATACAACACGCCCGTGTACCGGTTCGATTGGGCGGGCGATGAATGCGTGACCATCGGTTTGCGCGGGCATATCCTAGAGCCCGATTTCACACCGCAGCTGGTGTACAGCGAGAAGGCGGGCTGGACGGGCGTTACGGCCGAGGGCGAGGCGGTGGAGGCGCGCATCCCCGATGACCTGCCCAAGCCCCCGTTCAAGAAGAAGAAGCCGTTCTCGGTCGATGGGGTGGATCTCAAGGGCTGGAAGATGGAGGCGCTGCCGTATCTGGCGTATGCGCCCATCGAGAAGCTGCCGAAGGAGAAGGACATCATCCGGTCGCTGAAGAACCTGGCGAAGAAGGCCGACGAGCTCATCATCGCCACCGACTTCGACCGCGAGGGCGAGCTGATCGGGTCGGATGCGCTGGCGTGCTGCCGCGAGGTGAACGCGAGCGCGCCGGCGCTGCGCGCGCGGTACTCGTCGTTCACGCGGCCCGAGATAGAGGGCGCGTTCGGGAACCTGGTGGAGCTCGACCGCGCGCTCGCCGACGCGGGCGCCACGCGGCAGGATATCGACCTGATATGGGGCGCGGCGCTGACGCGCTACCTGACCATCGTGAAGTTCGCCGGCTATGGCAACGTGCGCTCGTCGGGCCGCGTGCAGACGCCGACGCTCGCGCTGATCGTGGCGCGCGAGCGCGAGCGCATGGCCTTCGTGCCCGAGGACTACTGGGTCATCAAGGGCTTCTTCGATGCCACGGCCGAGACCGGCCCGACGAGCGGCGATGACGAGTTCGAGGCGCCGCACGCGACCGCTCGCTTCAAGGTGGAAGCCGAGGCCGACGCTGCGATGGCTGCGGTGGATGGCGCCGTGCAGGCCACGGTGGACGACGTGGAGAAGAAGAAGCGCACGCAGCCCGCTCCCGTGCCGTTCAACACCACGGCGTTGATGGCGGCGGCATCGGCTGAGGGCATCACGCCGGCGCGCTGCATGCGCATGGCCGAGAGCCTCTACATGGACGGCTACATCTCCTATCCGCGCGTGGACAACACGGTGTACCCTTCGACGCTCGATCTGTCCGAGGTGGTGCGCGCGCTGGAGAAGAACCCCGCGTACAAGCCCTATTGCGAGAAGCTGCTGCGCCGCGGCAAGCTCACGGCCACGCGCGGCAAGAAGGAGACGACCGACCACCCGCCGATCTACCCCACGAAAGGCGCCACGCCCGACGATCTGAACCCGTCTGAGTACAAGCTGTACAACCTGATAGCGCGCCGCTTCCTGGCCACGCTGTCGGAGGCTGCGGTGGTGGAGGGCACGAAGGTGGTGCTCGGCGTGCGCGACCAGCAGTTCATCGCGAAAGGCGACGTGTTGGTGAAGCCCGGCTTCCGCGAGATATACCCGTATGGCGCGAAGAAGGACGAGCAGCTGCCGCCGCTCGAAGCGGGCCAGCGCATCGCCTTCAACGGCGCGCAGATCAAGCAAGACCAGACCAAGCCGCCCGCGCGTTATAGCCAGGGCAAGCTGATACAGGAGATGGAGAAGCTGGGCCTCGGCACGAAATCGACCCGGCATTCCATCATCGAGCGCCTGTATAACGTGAAGTACATCCAGAACGACCCGATCGAGCCGTCGCAGCTGGGCATCGCCGTGGTGGATGCGCTCGACCGGTTCGCGCCGCATATCACGCATCCGGAGAT
The DNA here is from genome assembly GCA_910584145.1 of uncultured Eggerthellaceae bacterium. Lineage (GTDB taxonomy): Bacteria > Actinomycetota > Coriobacteriia > Coriobacteriales > Eggerthellaceae > Adlercreutzia_A. The sequence goes on from CAJTXX010000045.1 coordinate 17,545, forward strand.
GACCGCGGAGCTCGAAGCGGGCATGGACCGCATCGCCGAGGGGCAGCAGACCAAGGCCGAGGTGGTGATGGGCTCGCGCAACCTGCTCGCGCATGAGCTGGCCGATCTGATGCCGCATTCCGAAGAGGTGGCCGAGGCGTTGAAGGATGCCGTGGCGGCCGACGCCTACATCGGCGTATGCCCGAAGTGCGGCAAAGACCTCCAGATGCGCGCGTCGAGCAAGACGAAGAGCATGTTCATCGGCTGCGCCGGCTGGCCCGATTGCGATGTGACCTATCCGTTGCCGAAGGGCAAGATCGAGTCGGTGCCCGAGGTGTGCGCGACCTGCGGCATGCCGCAGGTGAAGGTGACCGCCTTCCGCACCAAGCCGCGCATCGTGTGCATCAACCCGGAGTGCGCCACGAACCACGAGCCCGAAGTGGTGGTGGGGAAGTGCCCCGTATGCCGCGAGATGGGCAAGGATTCCGATATGATCGCCCGGCGCAACCCCAAGACGCTGAAGCGCTCCGTCACCTGCACGAACTTCGACGAGTGCGGGACGCGCTATCCGCTGCCGCAATACGGCGATATAACGGCCACCGAGGAGGTGTGCGAGCACTGCGGCGCGCCGATGGTAATCGTGACCACTGCCCGCGGCCCGTGGAAGCTCTGCCCCAACTTCGACTGCCCCGGCAAAGAGGAAGAGGCCGCGAAGAAGCCCGCCCGCGGCAAGGGCCGGGGCCGGAAAGCCGCTCAAGCCAAGAGATAGCTCCCGATGGCAGTGCGCTCGCGGTAGCGGGAGGCGTTAGCGGTGCTGCGCGTGCTCAAGGCCTTCGCGGGGCTGCGGGCGGTACCAGTATGAGTGGAAGCCGTCGAGGTAGACGCGGGCGCCTTTCGGTACCTGCGTCAGGGCGTTGAAGGCGTTGTAGTAGTCGCCCGCGCCGCAGCCGAGGCTGAGCGAGCCCAAGCAGCCGAGGAATACGAGCTGCGGGCAGATGAGCGCGGCCGCATAGGGGATGAGCCCGAAGACGATATTGGGGAGCAGCGACAGGAACACGAACCGGCCCCGCGACATCGTCTCGGTGCCGATGACGAAGATAGTGCCCCTCTTCAACCATGAATAGACGTATACATCGCCTTTGAAGCAGATCGCATGCAGGAGCTCGTGCGGCACCAGGGCGACGAGCGCGGCGAGGAAGCCCCAGAGGCTCGCCCCCTCCATGCCGCGCAGCTTCAAGAGCACGAACGCTGCGGCGAAGATCAGGACAGCGGCGATGTTCATGACCAGCGCGAAGCGCTTCGCGTCGAGCTCTTCGAACGGCACGCTGTTCGGGAGGTGGGCGCGGGTGGGCAGCGTCGCCTCGTCGCCGTTGAACCCGCCCTTCCAGATCAGCCTCATAGCTCGCGCTCCTCTCGTGGCTTCGCGCCGGCGGCTCTGCGGCTGCTGTGCGCCGGGCTCATGGCATGAAAAAGGGCCGCCCCAACGGGCGGCCCTAGTGTATCTGGTGGTCGCTACAGGATTTGAACCTGTGACCCCCGCCGTGTGAAGGCGATGCTCTCCCGCTGAGCCAAGCGACCGGA
>CAJTXX010000046.1 GCA_910584145.1 uncultured Eggerthellaceae bacterium
CTCGCGGCCGGCGGATGAGCGCGCCAGGCGAGCGGCCCCAAGCCGCGCGTCCGGGCGCGCAGCGCCGCGATAGCCCCCCGAGCGCGCAGGCGCCGCAGACCTCGCGCGGGGCGCTTCCCTCCCGGAAAGGGGCGCATTCGCGCGCGCGTCGCGCCTGCCAGCAGATGTTCGGGTGCGGGTATAGCGCTGGTCTGCCATCATGCCCTGCCCTCGGCATTGCGCCGAGCTGCCTTGAGCTGGTGCCATGCCGCGATGCAATAGTAGACGGTCACGCCGATCTGGAGCACCAAGCCGATATAGACGCTCCAGATGCCCCACGATGCCGCCGCTTGGCCGAAGCCGGGCAGCCACGGCGCATCGGATATGCCAAGCCCCGGCACGAGCGGCAGCCCCAGCAGCAGCCCCGCGATGCCGAAGAACAAGAACGTGGTGGCGAATTTCCCCGGGTAGATGACCGCGACGCTCACGCCGAACCGGGTGAGCAGGATACCGCCCCCTATGAGCAAGAACAGCTCGCGTGCGAAGATGAGCACCATGATCCACAACGGCAGCGCGCCGATGAGGAAGGCTCCCACGACGCCGCTTATCATCAGGATGGTATCCACCGCCGGGTCGAGCAGCTTGCCGAGCTTCGAGACCGAATGCGTGCGCCGAGCCACCTGCCCGTCCACGAAATCGGTCGCCGCTGCGAAAGCGAAGATGAGCGTAGCGGCTATGTTGCAGCCGCTGAGCAGCGTCGCGAAATAGACCGGGACGAGGCACAGCCGCGCGAACGATATGATATTGGGCACGGTCAGCACCTTCGTGCTGACCATCTCTTCTCCGAGTGCGTTATCGCCGGGTGCGGCCATGTCGGATTCTCTGCTCCATTTCCTCCGCGATGCGGGCCTGCTGCGTTCATCCTCAGAGATTCTACCAGCTAGATGGCAGTATTTGAAGGCATATCAGCAGGCCATGCGGATATCACCATACGATATGCACCGGAGGGCGCGCAGGCGAGCTATCGCTCGGGCACCTCCCGATCGATGCAGCTCTTCGCAGGGGCCGCTGCGGTGCACTGGGGCTGCATGGACAGGCACGAGGTCGGGCAAGCGCGCACGCAGCTGCCGCACTGGATGCACGAGAACGGGTCGATGCCCCAGCGCCGTTCCTTCTTCTCCACCGTTATGCAGTGGCAGGGGCATACCCGCTGGCACATGCCGCACAGGATGCACTCGTCGACATCGTTCTCCACATGCCCCTTCTGCTGCGGATACGGCGCCTTCGTCTGAGCGGGGTACAGCAGCGTCTCGGGCTTCTTGAACAGCGACCCGAACGTCATGCCCCCCAGTTTAAAGCTTCCCATCGCGGCTACCTTTCCGTACAGCTGATGCAGGGGTCTATCGTCAAGATGATCATGTTCACGTCGGCCAGGTCGCAGCCCTTGAGCGCCACCGTCATGCCGGCGAGGTTCTGCGAAGTGGGCGTGCGCATGCGCATGCGGTCGAGGAACTTCGAGCCGTTGCCGCGCGCATAGTAGTAGCACTCGCCGCGAGGCTGCTCGAGCACGTTCGAGGCCTGCGCGCCCGCCGCAGGCGAGCCCTTCACCTTCACGGCGATATCGCCCTCGGGCACCTTCGACGCCAGCTCGCGGATGATCTCGATCGACTGGAGCACCTCCAGGCAGCGCACCTTCACCCGGGCATAGCAATCGCCCTGAGCATCGGTGATGGGCTGGAAGTCGGACAGGTCGCCGTAGGCGCCGCGGCCGAGCATGCGCACGTCATACGATATGGCCGATGCGCGCGCGAACGGGCCCACCATGCTCAGCGAGATGGCCTCTTCCTTCGAGATGGCGCCCACGCCCACCGTGCGGTTCTTGATGGAGGTGTCGGTGAGCAGCGTGCGCATGATCTGCTCGTACTCGCCCTTGATGCCGTCGAGCACCTCGCATATCCACTTCAAGGTGGCGTCGTCCATATCGCGCACCACGCCACCGACCGATACCACCGACAAGATCACCCGGCCGCCCGTGGTCTTCTCGAAGATGTCGAGCACGCGCTCGCGCAGGCGCCAGCAGTGCATGAACATGCTCTCGAAGCCGAAGGCATCGGCCGCGAGCCCCAGCCACAGCAGGTGCGAGTGCACGCGCGAGAGCTCATGCCAGATGACGCGCAGGTACTGCGCGCGGCGCGGCACCTCGATGCCCATCAGGTCCTCCACCGTCTCAGCATAGCCGAGCGAGTGGCCCATCGCGCAGATGCCGCAGATGCGCTCTGCCACGTAGATGAACTGGTTGTAATCGCGCGTCTCCACGAGCTTCTCCAAGCCGCGGTGCACGAAGCCGATCTGCGGTATGCAATCGACGACCGTCTCGTCCTCCACCACTAGGTCGAGGTGCAGCGGCTCGGGCAGCACCGGGTGCTGGGGGCCGAAAGGTATGACCGTTGCCTTGCCCATCTACTCAGCCTCCTTCGCAGCCTTCGCGCGCTTGGCTTCCATCGCCGCGCGCACCTTCGCCGCTTTCTCGGGGTCCATGCCGGCGAGCTTCTCCTCCATCTGAGCGTTCGCCTCGGCAGCGGCCTTCGCGGCCTTCGCCTCCATCGCGGCGCGCACTTTGGCGGCCTTCTCGGGATCCATCGCCGCCAGCTTCGCCTCCATGTCGGCTTCGGGCGCCGCATCGGCCGCCTTGGCCTTCTTCGCCTCAGCGGCAGCTTTCGCCTTCGCCTCCTTCTCGCGCCGCGCCAGCTGCTCGGGCGAGATGATCGTCATGGGCTTCTCGGTGGAGAGCCGGTAGAAATTGCCCTTGAAATCTATGGCCAGGCCAGGGAACGCGATGCCGAACAGGTCGTGTATCTCGTTCTCGCACACGAATGCCTCCAAGAACACATCGGAGATGGAATCGAGCGCACCGTCGCGGGGCACCGCCTCCACCACCAGGTTCTCCAGATCGCCTTCGCGCATGTACGAGTAGATGACATCAGCGCTCTCGTCGCGGTTCACGGCGAGCATCTGCACATAGCGCCATCCCTCGTCGCGGCGGCGCTGCGCCTCGGCATGCACCGCATCGGGCGCCAAGGGGCTGAAACCCTGCTTGAACTCCATACCTACCTCGCCTTCCCGGCCGACTTGAGCGCGGCGGCCTTCTCGTCGAGCACCGCCACGCCCTGGACGATGGCATCTATCAGCGTCTCGGGGCGCACCGCGCATCCCGGTGCGTACACGTCCACCGGGATGGCGTTGTCCACCCCGCCGATGACGTTATAGCAATCGCGGAAGATGCCGCCCGTGCATGCGCAGATGCCGCACGCCACCACCACTTTGGGCTCGATCATCTGGTCGTATATCTCGCGCACCACATCTATGTTCTGCTCGTTCACCGAGCCCGTCACCAAGAAGATGTCGGCGTGCTTGGGGTTGCCGGTGTTCACCACGCCGAAGCGCTCGCCGTCGAAGCCGGGGCACAGCGTGGCCAGCACCTCTATGTCGCAGCCGTTGCAGCTCGAGCCGTCGTAGTGGATGACCCAAGGCGACTTGGAAGCGTATCCCATGCCTACCTCCTTACAGGAACGCCAGCACGGCGATGTTCACGCCGCCGCCCACGAGCGCCACCGCCCATGCCGACTTGAGCATGAACTGCCATTTCACGCGGGCGAAGTTGTTATCTATCAGTATCTCGAGGAAATACACGGCCAGCGCCACCACGATGGCGATGATGACCGAGTACCACGCACCCCACACGAAGAAGATGCCCACCCATCCGAGGAACAGCACGTTCTCGCACCAGTGCAGCACCTCCACGAGCGCGAGCGTCGAGCCGCTCATCTCGGTGGTGAGGCCGCGCACGATCTCCTGGTGCGCATGATGCGACATGGACAGGTCGAAGGGCGACTTGCGCAGCTTGATGGTCAGGATGAACAGCAGCCCCAAGAACGCCGGCCACGCATAGGCCACCACCGGGATATCCAGCAGGAACGCGGCCGACACGTCGAACGAGCCCATGCCGCCCGCCGGCAGGATAGCGGCGGTGGCCATGTAGAACGCCACCGCGAACAGCAGCACCATCGGCTCGTAGGCCATCACTTGCAGCGTCTCGCGCGCGGCGCCCACCTCAGCATAGGGCGAGCGCGACGACCATGCGGCCATGATGAGGAACAGGCTCGACAGCGTTATGACGAACACGCACATGAGCAGATTCCCGCCCGAGAAGAAGATGCCGCCCGCCAAGCAGGCGAACACGAGCGCGCAGACCACATAGGCCCCCTGCACGGTATTCACCGACACGCGCTCCTTCGCCAGCAGCTTGCGCACATCGTAGTACGGCTGCAAGAGCGGCGGCCCTACCCTGCCCTGCATGCGCGCCGACAGCACGCGGTCGATGCCGGCCAGCAAGCAGCCGACGATGGGCGCTGCGATAGCGAACGCCACGCTGGCGATGATGGGTATCAGTATGCCTTCGAAGAACTCCATCGCTGCCTCCTAAACGAGCGTGACGCCGACGAGCGCCAGCACCACGGCGCAACCTATGATGACGCTGTTGAACACGACCCCTACCGGCGCGATGCGCGCCTCGCCGAAGATGTCGTCCATATACCAGTTGCGGGCCGTGGCCACGGTCTGGCCCGAGAGCGAGTTCTGGAACGCGCGCTCGCCGTTGTCGCGGCTGACGCCCGACAGGTACACGTCGACCTGGCGCGCCTTCGAGCGGCCCAAACCCGTGAACAGGGCTATCACCACCACGACCACGGCCAAGCTGGCGATGAGCAGGTTGTCGATGGCGATGGCCTGTCCCAAGAACCCGTACGTCTCGACGATGTAGGGCTCCACCAGATACGCCGAGATAGCCGGTATGGCCACGCAGGCGAATACCAGCAAGAACGCCATCAGCATGGTGGCTATCCACTCGCTGGCATGCACCGTGAGCTCGACGTTCTTCGGCTGGCCGGCGATGCCCGCGAGCTTGCCGAGCCATTTCGCCCAGAACATGAACGTAGCCGCCGAGCCGAACGCCAGTATCAGTATCAGCGCCACCTGGTCCATATCGACGAACGAGACGAGCGCCGCCCACTTCGCCACCAGCATGCCGAACGGCGCTATGAACATGCACATGATGCCGAGCATCATCAGGCGTGCGAGGCGCGGCATGCGCTCGAACAGGAGGTCCATGTCCTCGATGTCGCGGCTGCCGATATGGTGCTCAGCGGTGCCGACGCACAGGAACAGCAGGCTCTTTGCGATAGCATGGAACACGATCAGGAAGATGGCGGCCCACACGGCCTCGGGCGTGCCGACGCCCGCGCACATGGTGATGAGCCCCAGGTTCGCGATGGTGGAGTACGCGAGCACCCGCTTGGCGTTGCTCTGCGAGATGGCCATGAACGAGCACAGCAAAAACGTCACGCCGCCCACCAGCATCACCATGACCGACACCACCGGGTTCAGCAGGAACAGCGGCGCCAGCTTCACCAGCAGGAACACGCCGGCCTTCACCATCGTCGATGAATGGAGCAGCGCGCTCGTGGGCGTCGGGGCCACCATAGCGCCGAGGAGCCATGTCTGGAACGGCATCTGCGCCGCCTTGGTGATGCCCGCGAAAGCGAGGAAGGTGATGGGGATGGCCACGACCTGCGGGTTCTCGATGCCCGTCTGGATGAGGTCAGCCAGCGACAAGGTGCCCACCTGAGTAGCGCAGAACAGCAGCGCCACGATGAAGCCGATGCCGCCCGCCAAGTTCATGATGATCTGCCGGAACGCGTTGGCGATGGCCTCTTCGGTCTTGGTGTAGCCGATCAGCAGGAACGAGCAGAGCGTGGTCACCTCCCATGCCGTGAATATCCACGACAGGTTGTTGCAGGTGACGATGGCGAACATGGCCGACAGGAACACGAACATCAGCGCGAAGAACGTCGGCCTGCGGTCCTTCGCCCCTTCGCTCTGGTGGGCCTGGAAGTCCTCCATGTAGCCGAGCGCGTAGACGCAGATGCCCGAGCCGATGATGCCGATGATGAGCACCATGATGACCGTGAACGGGTCGACGTACAGGCCGAGCGCGACCTCCATCTCGCTGGCGTACCAGAACTCGACATGGAGCACCGCGGCGATCTGCACGAGCGCGAGCACCCCGGCGAAGATGTTCCGGTAGCGCACGGCGAACGCCACGATGACGACCACGCACAAGCAGCTGATGGCCGTGCAGAGGTGGTCGATCAGCCCCGAGGAGAACTCGAAGTACGTCGTCGGCGCACCCAGGTAGCCCACCGCGAGCGCGATCGAGCCCGCGGCGATGGCCGCGGCCGACACGTAGACGATGGCATTGCGGGCCGCATTGTGCCTGATGAGCAGCAACGCCAGCGCAGCGATGAGGGGGAAAACTATCAGGAATCCGATGATCTGCATCCGCTCCGTTCCCTTCTTGCATTCCGTATAAAAAGAAGTGGGATCCGCCACCCGGACCAGCTGCCGAGCGACCTTTTGCGCCTTTGACTTTACTATGAGGGATGCGCTGCTGCGGTCTTCGCGCGCCGCATCACGACCATTTGTTCGGCGAGGGGCGGGCTTCTGAAAGATGCTCTGGAATGAGCGGCGGGATAACAGACGCGAATGGCGCACGAGGGTGCGCCATTCACATTCGGGGATGAGCGGCGCTTCGCTCCGAGCACCGCTCTTTGAAGGTGCGTCGTCGCGCTAGATGAGCGCCACCATGCTGCGCACGAGCTGTGCGGCCCCGCCGCCCGCCCATCCGGCGGCATCGACGTCAGCCTGCTCGTCAGCACCGAACACATCGGCTGTCTGCGTATGAGAGGTGATCGGCGTAGCCTCCCCGCTCACTGGGTCGATCAGCGCCAGATCGTCGACCGAATAGAGCAGCGCATCGGTGTACTCTTGCGCATCGAAGCGCAGGTTCGAAACGTCCACCTTCACCGTTGCGGTGCTGCCCTCTTGCGCGAGGAGCGAGTAGCCTTCCTCGTAGTCGCGCTCCAGGTTGTTCAAGTATGCCTGCAGCGATGCCTCGTCGGAGAATGTCAGCTGCATCTCCGTGGCAAGGCAGTTCCCGTCCTCGCCGAAGGTCACTGTGTCATTGACACTGTACGGCGCATCGTTTGCCGTAACCGCCTCGTAGCGATAGATGCACGTCGTCTCCGCATCGCTTCCGCCCTCGGCAGCGAACGCGAGCTGTGCCCCCATCGCCGCCGTCGCGAACATCATCCCGATGCATAGCGCAGAACCTGCACGTGCCATGCGCGCGACTCGTCCCGTCGTCTTCATGCGCATGCTCCCTTCTCTCGTCGTACCCTACGCGGGGGATGCTAGCAATCCAATCTGTATGTTTCCTGAAACATCCCCGAAAATCACCCATCCTTTCAGGCAGCTTTCAGGAAGCGCAGCGTGGACCGCATGAATATCATCAGAGACGAAAGATGAGCCGAATGGTACATTCCGTCCGGCTCGTTGCAATAGCTGGTCGGTATAGGTACGCTAAGAAAACCCGTACCAATGAAGGTATGGATTGTACAAGAATACTAGGAAACAATATTGCCGCAATTAAGGTATACCTCAACTTTTGCATGTGTTGGTACATTGCCAATGCCTGTAATTGAGAACGGCAACGTACTATCGGGCGTCATAGTGTCAAGATATGTATATGCTCCCCCTAAAACATTTCCTGTTTCATCCCTAAACACAGCATTTACAGTAGACGAATCAATTTCCGCGTCCATTTGATTAGTGGCTTGGCCTGATACTGTAGTATCTCCGAATGAATTCGTTGTCTCATTTATAGCATCGGCAAAGAAAAGCTGATCGAGTTGTGCTTGCTGAATATCCACCTCTGTCCACATTTTCTTTGAATTGATTAGCTGAAACTCAAGAGTAGAAGCTCCTTCGAATAACGTTTCGCCACATAATGCTGTTTCGCCATTTGGAAAAATCATCGAAAGATACTCTGTATTGCTGCCAACAATTTGACCAGCATCGTCTTTGCCGGTTACTTTAACCTGTACACTTTCAGCTGCCCACTCCATATTCGGGTTTTGAATCATAATGGCATAATTACCGAAACCGTACTCATCAAACCAATACCCTGATTCAGTTATTTTCAAATCCTGCCGTTCGCCAGTTTTATCGGAAGCATCATTTGTAGCTGCGGGTTCATCTTGGTCAATAGGCTCTGTATTCCTTGAGCAGCCTGTTATAGCAAAGCCCAATGTGAAACAAAGCAAAACGGAGCACACTTGAACAACAATTCTTTTCATAGCAAATCCTTTCTCCCCTCTCCTTATCAGATTGCAGAAAGGACTGCAGCAACAGATAGGAGAGCATCCGTATCGGTCGCCACAACCACAAGCAAGGCTTCACCAAATAGCAAATAGCCCTGAAAGACAGATGCTCTCCCAGCTAACTATTCGCTAAAGCTATGAAGCCTTGAAAAGGCTTGTGATTGTGGCAAAACAAGATTACCAGAGCAAAGCAGAGGCGCCATCATTAAAGGTGCTATTATTTCGTTTCAGTCGGCTGAATACAGGCATTGTATGGACTCGAAAGCGCATTCTCGAAACATGGCTCTCTAAATCGCCGGATTCCAGGCTTCTGTGGCAGAAAAAGGGGTCTGGTAGACGGGTTTTCCTTCGGTAGAAGAAAGTCAACGAAGAGCAAAGCCGCTGAACTGGGCATTCTTAAATCATGACTTGCGCAAAACGTAGGGTTTTCGGGGGAAGTCGTCTACTCGGCTGCTTATTTTGCCACAGAAGGGCAAAAACCGGTCAAATCGGCACATCAGGGCTCAGTGGAAACGGGATTTCGAGTTAAGGGATTATGCAACGCGCATACTACCTTTCGAGCGTAGGGTTATGGGGTACGCTGTTTATCCTATAACCCAGCAAGACTCAACAAGTGAGCTTTGTAAAAACAAAAGACCCGAGTCGGCGATGTGCCAACTCGGGTCTGTCAGATCATGGTCGGGACGACAGGATTCGAACCTGCGACCCCTTGACCCCCAGTCAAGTGCGCTACCAAACTGCGCCACGTCCCGCGACCGCTGCGATAAGCAGCCTGCTTATTCTAGCGCAAAATCAGCGCGTTTCAAGAGGTTTCAGGCAAGAGGGCGCATATGCGGTCGACGATGCGCTCGGCGAGCTCCGCTTTGGGCATCAGCGACATCTCCTCGATGCCTCCGCTCGTGGCGATGAGCGCCCGGCTCTCGTCGGCGCCGAAGCCCCGGCCGCCGCCCACCTCGTTGGCCACGATCATGTCGGCGCCTTTCGATGCGAGCTTGCGCTGCGCAGCGTCGGCCAGATCGGATGTCTCAGCGGCGAACCCCACGATGACCTGCCCGCGACGGCGCTGCTCGGCGAGCGTCCGCAGGATATCCGGGTTGCGTACCATGCGCACCGCTTCGAGCGCAGCATCGTCTGCGCCCTTCTTGAGCTTACCCTCGCGCGCCTCGGCGGGGCGGTAGTCAGCCACCGCGGCCGCGCAGATGATGGCATCGGCATCGTCTGCCTCCCCCACCGCCGCGCGCAACATCTCCTCAGCCGTGCCCACAACCACCACGCGCGCCTCCTGCGGATACGCGGTGGACACCGGGCCGCTCACCACGGTGACCTGCGCGCCAGCTGTGAGCGATGCCGCTGCGAGAGCAGCGCCCATCTTGCCGCTGGAATGGTTCGACACGAACCTGACGGCGTCGATCGGCTCCACCGTGGGCCCTGAGGTGATGACCACCTTACGGCCCGCGAGCGGGCGCGCGCCGCCATCCAGCACCGCGAGCACGGCAGCCGCGATATCATGCGGCGCGGGCAGCTTCCCCGGCCCGACATCCCCGCAGGCGAGATACCCGCTGTCGGGGTCGAGCACGTGGATGCCGCGGCGCTTCAGCACCGCGATATTGCCCTGCGTGGCCGCGTTCTCATACATATGGACGTTCATGGCCGGCGCCACCACGACAGGCGCCGTGCAAGCGAGCGCCGTCGAGGTGAGCAGGTCGTCAGCGATGCCGCACGCCAGCTTCGCCAGCACGTTCGCCGTGCAGGGCGCTATCAGGAGCGCATCGCAGCTCTCCGCGAGGCGGATATGCGGGATGGGGTCGACCGCGTCGCCGAAGAGCGCCGTGCCGACAGGCTGCCCGGTGAGCGCCGCGAAGGTCTGCGGGCCCACGAACTCGGCCGCCGATGCCGTCATGACGACCTGCACCTCAGCGCCCGCGCGTTGGAGCTCGCGCAGCACCTCGCATGACTTGTATGCGGCGATGCAGCCGGTGACGCCGAGAAGGATCCTCATACGATCGCCTCCGCTCTAGGTACGGTCGGTATCCAGATAGATGATATCGGAAAGCTCGCGCCCGGCATCGGTGGCGCCGCACGAGCGCTCCCTGATCGAGGACAGCGCGCAGGCGAGGTCGTCGGGCAACGCGTCGCGGAACGAGAGATGCTCGCCTGTCAGCGGATGATCGAAGGCGATGCGGCACGAATGCAGGAACTGCCGCCCGAGGCCGAGCTGAGCGCGCTTGTCGCGCGGGGCGCCCGAGGTGTAGGTCTGGTCGCCCACCACCGGATGCCCGGCATACTGCATATGCACGCGTATCTGATGCGTGCGCCCGGTGGAGAGCTTGCATTCCACCAGCGTATAGCCATTATCGGACGTGCCGCCCGCGAAGCGCTCCAGCACGCGCAGCGTGGTGACGGCATCACGGGCGCGGGGCGTATCCATCACGGCCATCTGAGTGCGCTCGGTCGGATGGCGCGCGATGGGCGCATCGATCATGGCGGTGTCATGCGGGATGATCCCATGCACGAGCGCCACGTAGCGCCGGTCCACCTCGCGCGCGCGGATGGCATCCATCAGCAGCTCGCCGGCCAGATCGCTCTTGGCGGCGAGCATGAGGCCGCTCGTATCCCCATCCAGCCGATGCACGATGCCGGGCCGGTCGTCCTCGCCCTGCACGTTGCACAAGTTCTGCGGCCCGCAATGATGGATGAGCGCATTCACGAGCGTGCCGGTGCTGTGCTCGGGCGATGGATGCGTCAGCATGCCGGCGGGCTTGCTCAGCACCAGCATGTCGTCGTCTTCGAAGCGGATATCGAGCTCGATGGGTTCGCCCGCCACCGCGAAGCGCTCCGCCCCGTCGTCGAGCTCGCAGACGATCGCCATGCCCTCGGCTACCGCGCAGCTCTTGCGCGCCGGCGCGCCCCCGATGAGCACCCGGCCCTCGGCTACCGCCTTCGCCGCGGCCGAGCGGCTCGCGTACAGGCTGCGCTCGGCCAGCAGCGCATCGAGCCGCTTGCCGGCATCATCGGCTGTCGCCACATGGCAGACGCAGCGGGCCACCGGCTCACCCCTCCTTCGCGATGAGCTTCGAGCGGGGCGCCGCGAACAGGGCCACCATCGTCACCACCACGCCGCACGTGACGCCGATATCGGCGATGTTGAACACGGGGAAGTCGATGAACAGCGTCTGGATGAAATCTATGACGTAACCCCCCGTCAGCCGGTCGATGAGGTTGCCCACCCCACCGCCGAACACGAGCGCGAGCCCCACGGTCAGCGGCACCGAGGCATCGGGGGCCACCGTGAACAGATAGAAGATGACCGCCGCGCAGATGACGAGCGACAGCGCTATCAGGATGAACGTCATATCGCCGAGCATGCCCCACGCCCCACCGGTGTTGCGTATCAGCTTGAAGGCGATGACGCCCGGGATGGGCTCAGCCACGGTAGCGCCCACCTCCTGCACGTCGAAGAACTGCTTCGTTATCTGGTCGAGCAGCACCCATCCGATGACGATGCACCCGAATATGATGGCGTTGCGCACCTTGCATCGCTCGATGAGCTCGCGGCGCTCCTCCTCCGCAGCGCCCGTCGCCTTGCCCTTCCCCATGCCCGCTACTCGCCTTCCAGCGCGTCGAGCACGCTGGCGCAGCGCTCGCATACGTCAGGGTGCGCCGCATCGCCGCAGAGCACGCGGTAATTCCAGCAGCGCTCGCAGCGGTCGAGGGCGGTGTGCGCCACGCTCGCCGAGAGCTCATCGGCCTCCTCGAAGGCCACGGTCGCCACGATCAGCATCTCCTGGAGGACCTCCGGCGCATACGCCTGCGCTACCGCGAGCATCTCGCGCGGCGCCCGTATGGTCACGTCGGCCTCCTGGCTCTTCTTGATCTCGCCAGCGCCACGGGCATCCTCGAGCGCCTTGGTCACCGCATCGCGCATCGCGAGCAGCACGTCGAAGTCGGCGCGGATGGCCTCCTGCGCGCCCTCGGGCGCCGCGGGGACCATGTCAGATGCGCTCGGCCAGCCTGCCAGCTGCGCGCTCTGCGGCCGCCCCGCGCGCTCGCGCATGGCAGGCGGGTAATGCTCCCACACCTCATCAGCGGTGAACGACAGGATGGGCGCCAAGACGCGCACCAGCACCTCGAGCACATCGCAGAGCACCGTCTGCACTGCGCGCCGGCGCGGAGAAGCAGCGGCCTCCGAATAGAGGCGGTCCTTCACGGCATCCATGTACACAGCCGACAGGTCGCCCACGATGAACTCGTAGATGGCCCGGTACACGTAGTGGAACTTGAAGCCCTCGTAGGCCTCGGTCACGCTGCGCAGCAGATCGAGCGTGCGCACGTACATCCACTTGTCCAGCGGCTCCAGCGCATCCCACGAGCTCACCGCGCAGGTCGCATCGTCGAAATCATCCAAGCTGCCCAGCAGGAAGCGGAAGGTGTTGCGGATGCGCCGGTACGCGTCGGATGTGCGCTGCAATATCTCGTCGGATATGCTCACATCCTGCGAGTAATCGACGCTCGACACCCACAGGCGCAGCACATCAGCGCCGCTCTTGGCCATGATATCGGCCGGGTCGATGCCGTTGCCGAGCGACTTCGACATCTTCTTGCCATCGGCATCCACCGTGAAGCCGCAGTGCATGACCGCCTTGTAGGGCGCCACGTCGTAGGAGCCGATGCTCGTCAGCAGCGACGACTGGAACCAGCCGCGATGCTGATCGGAGCCTTCGAGGTACAGGTCGGCCGGGAAGCGCAGGCCCTCGCCCGCGCGATGCTTCAGCACGCTCGTGTGCGACACGCCCGACTCCCACCACACATCGAGGATATCGCGCTCGGGCACCACATCGGAGCACCCGCACGTGGGGCACTTCACGGTGTGGGGAAGGTATCCCTTCGGGTCGTGCGTGAACCACGCATCGGCGCCCTCGGTGCGGAACAGCTCTATGACGGCGTCGAACGTGGCCTCATCGGCGACGGTCGAGCCGCACTTCGCGCACTTGAACACCGGGATGGGCACGCCCCACGAGCGTTGGCGCGAGATGCACCAATCGGGCCGGTCGGCCACCATCGCGCCGATGCGGCGGCTCGCCCACTCGGGTATCCAGCGCACCTCGTCGTCGATCGCATGCAGCGCGCTCTCGCGCAGCCCGTTCGCATCCATCGACACGAACCACTGGTCGGTGGCGCGGAAGATGACCGGCTCATGGCAGCGCCAGCAATGCGGGTAGGAGTGGCTGATGGACTGCTCGGCCACGAGCGTGCCCTGCTCGGCCAGCCACGCGATGATCTTCGGGTTCGCCTCGTTCACGTCGAGCCCGGCGAAGGGCCCTGCCTCGTCGGTCAGCACGCCGTTGTCGTCCACCGGCATCAGCAGCGGCACATCGAATTCCAGCGCCACCAGGTAGTCGTCTTGGCCATGCCCTGGAGCGGTATGCACCGCACCGGTGCCGGTATCGAGCGTCACGTGGTCGCCGTAGATGACCGTGCCCTTCAGGTCGTTGCGGATGGGGCACGTGTACGTGATGCCGCACAGCTGCTTGCCCGGTATGCGCACCGGCTCGCCCGACGCATCGGACACGAGGGTCACATCCTCCCAGCCAGCCGCCGCGGCCACCTGCTCGACCAGCTCTTCGGCCAGTATCATGTTCGACCCATCCACCTGCGCCATCACGTACGCCGCATCGGGCGCGAGCGACACCGCGGTGTTCGCCGGCAGCGTCCACGGCGTGGTGGTCCAGATCAGGATGTGCGCCGTGCCCTGCGCGCCAGCCGCTTCGAACACGCCGGGCATGGCGTCGAGCTTGAACCGCACGAAGATGGACGGCGACACCTCATCGGCATACTCGATCTCAGCCTCGGCGAGCGCCGTGTGGCAGCGCATGCACCAGTGGATGGGCTTGCGCCCGCGATAGATCGAACCCGCCAGGTACATGTCCTTGAACAGCTCCACGTTGCCGGCCTCGTAGTCGGGCGTGTAGGTCAGGTACGGGTGGTCCCAGTCGGCGTTCACGCCGAGGCGCTTGAAGCCCTCGCGCTGGATATCCACGTACTCAGTTGCCCAATCGCGGCATTTCTCGCGCAGCTCGGGCAGCGAGGTCTGCGCCATCTTCTCCGGGCCGAGCGTCTTCTCCACCATGTGCTCGATGGGCTGGCCATGGCAGTCCCACCCGGGGACGTAGGGCGTGAAGAAGCCGCGCTGCGCATGGCTCTTCACCACGAAGTCCTTCAGTATCTTGTTGAAGGCGTGCCCGATATGGATGGGGCCGTTGGCATACGGCGGCCCGTCATGCAGCACGAACGGCTTGCCGTCGCGGTTCTTCTCGAGCACCTTGCCGTACAGGTCCATCTCCTGCCACTTCTCCAGGCGCTTCGGCTCGTTCGCAGGCAGGTTGCCGCGCATGGGGAAATCGGTGCTCGGCAGTATCATGGTGTCTTTATAGTCAGCCATCGTGCGGCGCCTTTCTTTACAATTAACCAAACTCTTGGATTATATTAGAACCCGCGGCGCCGTTCCACCGCCCGTAGAGTAGAATGGCAGCGAAAACAGGGCTATCTGACAGGAGCGGGAATGGCTTTCGATATCATCACCGATTCGTGCTGCAATCTCACCGAGGAGATGATCGACCGGTTCGGGCTGCATATACTGCCGCTGACGTTCATGGTGGACGGCGAGCAGTATCAGAGCTACCTGAAAGGCGCCAAGACCGATCTCAAGCAGTTCTACACGATGATGCGCGAGGGCAAGGTGATAACCACCAGCCTGCCGAACCTGACCGAGGCGGAGGCCGCCATGCGCCGGGTGCTCGAAGCGGGGCGCGACATCCTCTACATCGGCTTCTCGAGCGGGCTGTCCGGCACCTTCGAGGCCGTCGACCTGCTCGCCCGCGCGCTCGCGCCCGAATACCCCGAGCGCACCATCTGCACGGTGGACACGCTGGCGGCATCTGGCGGCGAAGGGCTGCTCGTCTGGCACGCCGTGCAGCTGAAAGAGCGCGGATGCACGCTCGACGAGGTGGGCGCATGGCTCGAAGAGAACAAGCTGCATCTGGCGCATTGGTTCACGGTCGACGACCTGATGTTCCTGTTCCGCGGCGGGCGCGTGTCGCGCACGAGCGCATGGGCGGGCACGCTGCTCAACATCAAGCCGGTCATGCACATGGACGACGAAGGGCACCTGATACCGCTCGAGAAGGTGCGCGGGCGCCGCAAGTCGCTGAACGCGCTCGTCGACCACATGGCGCAGACCGCGAACGCGCCGGTATCGGAGCAGATGGTGTTCATCACGCACGGCGACTGCATCGAGGATGCGGAATACGTGGCCGATCTGGTGCGCGAGCGCTTCGGCGTGCGCGATATCGTCATCAACTACGTCGATCCGGTCATCGGCGCCCACTCCGGCCCGGGGACGCTGGCGCTGTTCTTCTTGGCAAGTGAGCGATAGCGCCACCACGCCATCGCTGCCGGCTTGGACAGGGCCGGCCATCCTCTTAGTCGACCTCGACGCGTTCTTCGCCAGCGTCGAGCAGCTCGATCATCCCGCATGGCGCGGCAAGCCCGTCATCGTGGGCGGCAAAGCGGGCGCGCGCGGCGTGGTGGCCACCTGCTCCTACGAGGCGCGCAGCTTCGGCGTGCGCAGCGCCATGCCGGCGGCGCGGGCGGCTCAGCTCTGCCCCGATGCCATCTGGACCCACGGCCGCTTCGACCGCTACCGAGAGCTCTCCGCGCAGGTCATGGGCATCTTGCGCGACGAGACGCCGCTCGTGCAGCAGGTATCCATCGACGAGGCCTTCGCCGACATCTCCCCCACCCGCGTGAACACCGAGCATCCGCTGCGCGTCGCCGAGCGCATCATCGAGCGGGTGGACGCGCTCGGCATCACCTGCTCCATCGGGCTCGGCACGTCGAAGTCCATCGCGAAGATCGCATCCGACATGGATAAGCCCCACGGCCTGACCGTGGTCTATCCCGGCAGCGAGCGCACGTTCCTCGACCCGCTGCCCATCCGCATCATGAGCGGCATCGGCCCTGCTGCCGAGAAGAAGCTGCTCGCATCGGGCATCCGCACGCTGCGCGACCTCGCCGAAGCCGACGGCTCGCTGCTCGCGAAGGCATTCGGCAAGAACGCGGAGATGATGCGCACCCGCGCGCTGGGCTTGAACGACTCGACCGTGAGCACCGACGATGAGGTGAAGTCCATCTCGAAGGAGATGACCTTCGCCGAGGACCTGACCGACTGGCCCGCATTGCGCTCGGCCGTCGCGACGCTCTGCGCGCAGGTGACGCGCCGGGTGCGCCGCAAAGGGCTGCGCGGGCGCACCGTCACCCTGCGCATCCGGTTCAGCAACATGGAGACGCACACCGCGCAGACCCAGCTCGCCTCGCCCACCGACAACGATGCCGTGCTCATGCCCGCGCTGCTCGACCTGCTCGCGAGCTCCTGGGAGAGCGGCATGCGCGTCCGGCTGCTCGGCGTGGGGCTTACAGGGTTCGGCGAGGAAGGCGCGGTGCAGCAGGCGCTCTTCGCCGACGAGCGCGCCCAAGACGGCGCTGCTGTGCGCCGGCGGGAGAACCTGACCGCAGCCACCGACCAGCTCAAAGAGCGCTTCGGCGAGGACTCGGTGCTCTTCGGCCACGAGATGCGCAACGCGCGCAACACGACGGGCACCGCATCGAAGCGGCCCGCCGACTACCGCTGACGCGATCAGTTGAAGTGGAAGATGCGCTGCGCGAGATGATAGCCGCCTAGGCCCACTCGGCGGCCCAGCTCGGTGGGCAGGTTCGTCCCTAGGTTCAGCACATTGGTGCGCACGCGGCGGTAGAGCGCGGCATCGCGGTCCTTCAAGTACTGCCAGATATCGGTCAGCTTCTGGTCGTCCTCGTCGGTGTTGCGCATGCGCAGGAACACCGACGCGATGCACATCATCATCGACAGATAGCTCTCCATGTACTTGCGCAGCCGGCGCGGCTCCAGCGACATCACATCCACCGCGTCGATCATCTCGCGCGCCACGCGGAGGTGCTGGTCGATGCGCCGCATCATGACCTCCTCGTTGACCGACTGGCCCTCGCGGCCGATGAAGTACCGGTACATGGGCACGTCGAGGTAGTACATGCTGAGCACATGCGGCAGCGGCACGTACACGAAGATGTTATCCACGTAGAAGCAGTGCTCCGGCAGCGCGAGCCCGATGTCGCGCAAGAGCTCGGTGCGGTATATGACCGAGTGCATGAGCAGGTACTGCGAATGGTTGAACGAGCCCACATCCGACCAGTCGAACACCGTGCGCTCGGGGAACACGTTGCGGTAGTGCATCTCGGTGCGCGAGTCCTCGAACACCTTCTCGTAGACGTAGTTGGCTATCACCATGTCGGTGGGATGGGGGGCTGCCTCTTGGCTGCGCAGATAGGCCATCACATCTTCCATTGAGCGCGTATCGAGCCAGTCGTCGGAATCGACCACCTTGAAATACCGGCCCGTCGCATGCGCGAGGCCCGTATTCACCGCCGACCCATGGCCGCCGTTGGGCTTATGGATGGCCCGCACCACCTCCGGGAAGCGCTCCTGCCATCCGTCGGCCTTCTGCGCCGTGTTGTCTGTGGAGCCATCGTCGACGATGAGCACCTCGACATCGTCGCCGCAGGCGAGCAGCGACTCGATGCACTTGTCCATGTAGTCGGCCGAGTTGTAGCACGGCACGGCGAAGCTGACGGTCTTCATAGATGCTCCTATGCGAAGGCGCCCGCGGCCATCTTGTCCGCTATCTCGTCGGAGAGCTCGAGCGCGAGCCCCACGATCTTATCCATGTTGTAGTAGCGGTACTCCGCCAAGCGGCCCAGCGGGAAGAAGTTCGGCAGCCCGTCGGTCAGACGGCGATAGCGCTCGTAGTGGGCGTTGTTCTCGTCGTTGATGATGGCGTAGTAGGGTATCTGCGCGTCGGGGTCGGTATAGGCGCGCGAATACTCCTTCATGATGGTGGTGTTCGGCGCCTTCTGCCCGGTCAGGTGCTTGAACTCGGTGATGCGCGTGTAGTCTTCCGTCACCGTGTAGTTCACCGTGCCGCAGGGCAGCTTGTACTCCTCATCGTACGTCTCGTACACGAAGTCGAGCGAGCGGTACGGCAGGCGGCCGAAGCGGCCCAAGAACAGCTCGTCGAGCGGCCCGGAGTACACGATGGGACCCGTGAACGCATCGCCCTTCACCTTGATGGCGGTGAGCGCCGCATCCACGCCGTCGTCGGCGAACTCGAGCTCGAACACGCTCGTGGCATCGGTGCCGAGGCACACGTCGATGCCCTCATGGTCGAGCATCTTCTCGAACAGGTCGGTGTAGCCGTTGACGGGCATGCCCTGGAACTCGTCTTGGAAGTAGCGGTCGTCCCGCGAGATGAACACGGGCACGCGCGCGGTCACCGAAGGGTCCACCTGGTCGGGCGTCTGC
>CAJTXX010000047.1 GCA_910584145.1 uncultured Eggerthellaceae bacterium
TCCTTGCCCGAGAACGCGCCGCCGCCGTGGCGTCCCATGCCGCCATAGGTGTCGACGATGATCTTGCGGCCGGTCAGACCGGCGTCCCCCATCGGCCCGCCTATGACGAAGCGGCCGGTCGGGTTCACGAATATCTCCACATCCGCCGACAGCTTCACATCCTGCTCGTCGAACACCGGACGTATCACGTTGTCGATCACGGCCTCGCGCAGCGTCTGCGCATCCACGTCCTCGGCGTGCTGAGTGGAGACGACCACCTTCTCCACCTCGACGGGCTTACCGTCCTCATAGCGCACCGACACCTGGGTCTTGCCGTCGGGGCGCAGGAAATCGAGCGTGCCGTTCTTGCGCACGGCGGTCAGGCGCTCCGAGAGCCGGTGCGCCAGGTAGATCGGCATGGGCATCAGCGTGGGCGTCTCGTTCACCGCATAGCCGAACACCATGCCCTGATCGCCCGCGCCCACGAGCTCGTACGGATCGGTGGCCGCACCCCCGCGCTGCGCCTCGAGGGACTCGTCCACGCCTTGCGCGATATCGGGCGACTGCTCGTGGATGGAGTTCATGACGGCGCACGTGCTGCAATCGAAGCCGAACTTCGCGCGGTTGTAGCCGATATCGGCCACCACCGCGCGCACGATGGCGGGCACATCAACATAGGCCTGGGTGCGTATCTCGCCGGTGACCACCACCATGCCCGTGGTCGTCAGCGTCTCGCATGCGCAGCGCACCTGGTTCACATCGGCGGGCTGGCCGTCCGGCGCGATATAGCCGGTGCTCTGAAGCTCTATCTCCTTTTGCAGGATGGCATCGAGGATGGCGTCGCTTATCTGGTCGCACATCTTATCGGGATGGCCCTCGGTGACCGATTCGGATGTGAACGTATAGGAACCCTTGGCGTCAGCCATGCTTGCCTCCTTCATCGATGTTGGCAGTACCACCTTAAGGGCGACCCTCAGGTTGGTGCCGGGATCGACAGGCCAACTCCCTACCCCAGCTCTTGATAATGGAAATGCGGGCACCCGTAAAGGATGCCCGCATGCAATTCGTGGTGGAGCATAGGGGGATCGAACCCCTGACCTCATGGCTGCCAGCCATGCGCTCTCCCAGCTGAGCTAATGCCCCGAAAAAATGCGTTGACTACTATATCACAACGCAGCCGTTTGCCAAGACATCAATTTCGTCAGGCTCTCTCGATCTGCTCGACGATCGGCGCGAGCGCGCCTTCCGTGTCGTAATCCTCCACCCTGCCGGCGTCCACCAAGCGCGCAGCCTCCGGATCGATGGGCAGCGTAGCCACCGCTTCGATGCCATAGCGCTCGGCAACCACCGCGCCCTGCGGCTCGCCGAAGATATGATGCTCCTCGCCGCAGCTGTCGCACTTGAAGTAGGCCATGTTCTCCACGAGCCCGATGACCGGCACCTTCAGGTTGTGCGCCAGGTTCACGGCCTTGCCCACGATGGCGGCCACCAGCTCCTGCGGAGCCGACACGGTGACGATGCCGTCGATGGGCAGCATCTGGAAGATGGTCAGGAACACGTCGGATGTCCCCGGGGGCATATCCAGCAGCAGGATATCCACATCGCCCCAGTTGACCTCCTGCCAGAACTGCATGAGCACGTTGGTGACAACCGGGCCGCGCCACGCGACCGGCACGTCCTCGTCGGGCAGCATCAGGTTCACCGACATGATCTTCACGCCCGAAGGGGTCACCACAGGGTTGATGCCGTCCTCGTCGGCCACCGGGTGCGCAGTCGCACCGAACGCCTTGGGGATGGAGGGACCCGTCACGTCGGCATCGAGGATGGCTACCTTCTTGCCCTGTTTCGTGAACTCAGCGGCGAGCAGGCTCGTCACGAGCGACTTGCCCACGCCGCCCTTGCCCGACACCACCGCGATGGCCTTCTTGATGCTCGAGCGGCTGTTGGGCTCGAGCTTCGCGGGCGGCTCGTCAGGCTTGCGCGACCCGCACCCCGAAACGCCGCAGCTCGAGCAGCTCCCGCCGCAATCCTCGGGCGCCTGCTGCATCTCTTCGTTGTCTGCCATTTCCGTCCTCCTTGAAAAAGGAGCGGCTGTCGACCAGCCGCTCCACTCTGCTATCAAGTTGTATTCTACCCTGTTACGAGCAGAAGGCGATGCCTATTTCTCGGATGCGTAGAACACGGCTTCCTCGAACAGGTCGTGCACCGACTTCCCGTCGGCGAAGGGCAGCTCCAGGAACTCGGAGATGGTGGGCACCAGGTCGCTCGCGTCCACGTAGTGGCCCTTCTCGTTCTTCTGGTCGCAGTCCTGCACGCGCCAGTAGCGGTCATTCACGTCAGTCAAGTAGTAGCACTTACCGCCGGCTTCCATGTAAACGGCGTGGTTCGCATGGAGGTACGGCTGCAATTCTTCGAACGTTATATCGAGCACCTCGTTTGATTTGACTCCCATGTTGACCCTTTCGTCCGACATCTCTGTATCTATCATCTTAGCAAGTTTGCGCAAACCGTGCGATGCGACTTTGGATTATTCGAGGGGTATACTGATACGCTGGATGCACGAACGACGTATAAGCGAGGACGCGCATGTCAAACACCATCGACCCGGTCTTCACGCCGGAAACGCTCCGCACCCCCGAGCTCATCATGAGCTCGATCGACTTCGACGCCCTGAACCTGTCAGCGGCGCAGCTGGTCGGCCAGCTCGACAGCAACCCCAAGACCGCGGCCATCATCCTCGCCGGCGGCACGGGCGACCGCTTCGGCCGCGAGGGCGGCAAGCAGCTGGTGGAGATAGCGGGAAAGCCCATCCTCACCTGGTCGGCCGAGGCGTTCGACGCCGTGGGCGACGTCGGGCTGATCATCATCGTCTGCCCCGAGGACCGCACCGAGGAATACCTGAAACGGGCTATCGACCCCTTCCCGTTCGTCACCCCCATAGTCATGGCGCCCGCCGGGCAGATACGCCAGGAATCGGCCTTCAAGGGGCTCGAGAAGGTGCCGGACGATTTCGAGTTCGTGGTGCTGCATGACGGCGCTCGCCCGCTGATATCGCCGGAGCTGGTGCTGCACACCATCAACACCGTGAAGGGCAACATCGACGTCGACGGCGCCGTGGTGGCGCATCCGTCCATCGACACCCTCAAGGTCGTCGAGGACGGCATGATCGTGGGCACGCCCGACCGCACGGTGTTCTGGAACGCGCAGACGCCGCAGGTGTTCCGCACCGGCATCTACCGCCGCGCGCAGGCATCTGCCCTCTCCGACGGGTTCGTGGGCACCGACGACTCATCACTGATCGAGCGGCTGGGCGGCACGGTGATGGTGGTGGAAGGCAAGCGCGACAACATAAAGCTGACGGTGCCGGAGGACTACACGCTGCTGGCATCCGCCGTGCGCGTGCTGGCCGAGGGCGCCATACCGGAGTCGGAGCGATGAGCGCGCTCGGGCTGCGCTGCGGCCTCGGGATGGACGTGCACGCCTTCGCCGAGGGGCGCAAGCTCATCTTGGGCGGCGTGGACATACCGCACGAGCGCGGGCTCGACGGCCACTCCGACGCCGACGTGCTGGCGCACGCCATAGCCGACGCCCTGCTGGGAGCAGCGCGCATCGGCGACATCGGGAAGCTCTTCCCCGACACCGACCCCGCTTACAAGGATGCCGACTCGCTGGTGCTGCTCGGCGCGTGCGCCGATGCCGTGCGGGCGGCGGGGTTCCGCATCGTGGATGTGGACAGCGTCGTGGCCGCGCAGGCGCCGAAGCTCTCGCCCTATCGCGACCAGATGCGCGAGAACCTGGCGCGCGCGATGGGCATCCCCCCCGAGAATGTAGGAGTGAAGGCCACCACGACCGAGCATCTGGGCTTCGTGGGCCGCGAAGAGGGCATGAGCGCCTGGGCCACCTGCCTGCTCAGCCGAGAAGGAGAGATGTGATGATACGGCTCTACGATACGAAGCAACGCCAGAAGGTCGGCTTCACGCCGCGCGAGGCGGGCAAGGTCAGCATGTACGTCTGCGGGCCAACGGTGTACAACCGCATCCACATCGGCAACGCGCGCACATTCATCTCCTTCGACATGATACGCCGCTACCTCGAATGGTCGGGCTATGAGGTCACCTTCGTGCAGAACGTGACCGATGTCGACGACAAGATCATCGCGCGCGCTACCGAGGAAGGCCGCAGCGCCGCCGAGGTCGCCGCCGAGTACACCGAGGCGTTCATCGCCGACATGCGCGCGGCGGGCGTGGCCGACCCCACCATACGCCCGAAGGCCACTGAAGAGATAGACGCCATGATCGGCCTGGTCGAGAAGCTCATCGAGCGCGGGCATGCCTATGCGGTCGATGGCGATGTGTACTTCGATGTGCGCTCCGACGCGCGCTACGGCACCTTGTCGGGCCGCAACATCGACGAGATGGAGGCGGGCCATCGCGAGCTGCGCGCCGATGGCGCCGGCATCGAGGACCGCAAGCGCGACCCGCTCGATTTCGCCCTATGGAAGGCGGCGAAGCCCGGCGAGCCCTCGTGGCCCTCGCCTTGGGGCGACGGGCGCCCGGGGTGGCACATCGAATGCTCCGCCATGAGCGAGAAGTACCTGGGGCTGCCCTTCGACATACACGGCGGCGGCGCCGATCTGGTGTTCCCCCATCACGAGAACGAGCGCGCCCAGAGCGAATGCGCCTGCGGGATGGGATTCGCCAACTACTGGATGCACTCCGGCATGCTGCAGGTGAACTCCGAGAAGATGAGCAAATCGCTCGGGAACTTCCTGCTGCTGCATCAGGTGCTCGAGAGCGCACGGCCAGCGGCGCTGCGCATGCTGATGCTCCAGACGCACTACCGCAGCCCGCTCGACTTCTCCGTCGAGCGCCTCGACGAGGCCGATGCTGCGCTCGCCCGCATCGAGAACGCGCTCGCGAACACGCGGTGGCTGTGCGATAACGCTGTATCCGACGGCGCGCACGTGCTCGAAGCGGCGCAGATCGAGGATATGCTCGAAGCGGCGCAGACAGGCTTCAAGGCCGCGATGGACGACGACTTCAACGCCCCGGCTGCGCTCGGCAGCGTCTTCACGCTGGTGAATCAGGCGAACACCGTGCTCGCCGGCAAGACCCTCTCCACAGCCGATGCAGAGCTCGCCGCGCGCATCAGCGACCTCATCGTCGAGCTGATGGGCGTCCTCGGCGTGCAGATGGGCGACGACGCCGGCAGCGCCGACTACCCCGCAGAGCTCATCCCGCTCGCAGCTGATATGGCAGGCTATGGCGGGACGGATGCCCAGGAGGCCATCGAGGCTCTGCTGGAAGCTCGCGCGCTCGCCAAGAAAGAGAAGGATTGGCCCCGCGCCGATGCTATCCGCGACGATCTGATAGAGCTCGGCTTCCTGATAGAGGACACGCCCCAAGGGGCGAAGGTGACCTACCAAGGCTGATGATGAAGAAAGGGGCTGCATGCGCAGCCCCTTCTCGTAACGCCCGAAGCGGACTCTCCCAGCGACCAGATGCCCCAGGGGCATCCCGCCGAACGGGCGCGGCCAAAAAGAGCCAGCGCCCGCGCTATCGTCACTCGGCGCCGCTCCCCAGAGCCCCCGCAGGAGCAGGAGCGGGCACGCCCGCATTGCCCAGATCGAAATTGGTCAGGAGCAGCTCCGCCTCGCGCGCGATGGAATCGCGCTTGCGCGGTGCCGGGATGGAGCCGGTGCCTTCCTTGAACACCAGGTGCGCATCCTCGCCCTCTCCCTCCAGGTCGACATCCACCACCGAGCCGCTCGTCCAGCGCCCCTCCAAGATCTGCTCCGAGATGGGGTCTTCCAGGAGGCGCTGTATGGCCCTGCGCAACGGACGCGCACCGTAGGTGGTGTTGGTGCCTTCCTTCGCCACGAAGTCGCGCGCGGCATCGGTCAGGTTGATGGTCATGTTCTGCTCGATCATGCGGTCGCGCAGGTCGGCCACCATCAGCTCGACGATCTGCGCTATCTGCTCGCTGGTCAGGCTCTTGAACACGATGATCTCGTCGAGCCTGTTCAGGAACTCGGGGCGGAACAGGTTCTTCATCTCGCTCATCACGCGG
Source organism: uncultured Eggerthellaceae bacterium (assembly GCA_910584145.1). GTDB lineage: Bacteria > Actinomycetota > Coriobacteriia > Coriobacteriales > Eggerthellaceae > Adlercreutzia_A. The sequence continues at coordinate 6,049 of CAJTXX010000047.1, forward strand.
CTCTTGATCTCCTTGTCAGAGAGCCCCGCCTGCCCTTGCGGGCTGAACCCGAGCGTCGTCGACTGCGCTATCTCGCGCGCGCCCACATTCGACGTCAAGATGATGACGGTGTTGCGGAAGTCGACGGTGCGGCCCTGCGCATCGGTCAGCCTCCCCTCCTCGAGAATCTGAAGGAGGATGTTGAACACATCAGGGTGCGCCTTCTCGATCTCGTCGAACAGCACCACCGAGTAGGGGCGCTGGCGCACGGCCTTGGTCAGCTGGCCGCCCTCGTCGAACCCGACATAGCCCGGAGGCGAGCCCACCAGGCGCGACACCGTATGCTTCTCCATGTACTCCGACATGTCGAACGACAGCAACGCGTCCTCGGAGTTGAACAGGAACTCCGCGAGCGACTTGGCCAGCTCGGTCTTGCCGACGCCCGACGGCCCCAAGAAGATGAACGAACCGGCCGGGCGCTTCGGGTCCTTCAAGCCCGAGCGCGAGCGACGGATGGCCTTCGACAGCGCCGTCACCGCTTCCTCCTGGCCGATCACGCGCTCGTGCAGCACGCCTTCCATGCGCAGCAGCTTCTCCGTCTCTGCCTCGGTCAGGCTCGACACGGGAACGCCCGTCGACATGGACACCACATCGGCGATGTCCTCCATCGTCACCTGATGGACGCTCTTGGCCGCATCTGCCTCCCACTGCTTCTCGGCTTCCTCGCGCTTGGCTTTCAGGTCGGCTTCCTTGTCGCGCAACGATGCCGCACGCTCGAAGTTCTGCTCGCCTATCGCCTTGTCCTTGTCTTGGCGCACGCGGCGTATCTGGTCGTCGAGCTCGCGCAGCTCGGGCGGCAGCGTCATGTTGCGTATGCGCATGCGCGCGCCGGCCTCATCGAGCACGTCGATGGCCTTATCGGGCAGATAGCGGTCTTGGATATAGCGGCTGGCGAGCGACACGCTCGCTTGCAGCGCCTCTTCGGTGAAGTGCACCTGATGGTGCGCCTCGTACTTGTCGCGCAGGCCCTCCAAGATGCGCATCGCCTGCTCTTCGTTGGGCTCCTTGATCGTCAGGGGCTGGAAGCGCCGCTCCAGGGCAGAATCCTTCTCGAGATGCTTGCGGTATTCATCGAGCGTGGTAGCGCCGATGATCTGTATCTCGCCGCGCGACAGCGGCGGTTTCAAGATGGCCGCAGCATCGATCGATCCTTCGGCGGAACCAGCGCCGATGATGGTGTGTATCTCGTCGATGAACAGCAGCACGTCACCGGCGTCCATCACTTCCTTGATGACCTTCTTCATCCGCTCTTCGAACTCGCCGCGGTACTTGCTGCCAGCCACGAGCGCCGACACATCGAGCGTGATGAGCCGCTTGTTGCGCAGCAGGTCGGGCACCTGATTCGACGCGATGAGCTGCGCGAGCCCCTCGGCGATAGCGGTCTTGCCCACGCCGGGCTCGCCCAAGATGAGCGGGTTGTTCTTCTGACGGCGCGACAGTATCTGCATGACGCGCTCGATCTCAGCTGCGCGCCCGATGACCGGGTCGAGCTTGCCGTCGTGCGCCTTCTTCGTCAGGTCGGTGCCGAACTCGGCGAGCATGCTGTCCTGGCCGCCGCCAGCAGGATCGAAGCCGTTGCGCCCCGCCATCACCGGCGACTGCCCCACGATGTCATTCATGGTGGAGCGCACATCATCGCCGCTGACGCCCAGGCGCGACAGCACATCGAGCGCCGTGCCCTCACCCTCGCGCACGATGCCGAGCAGAAGATGCTCGGTGGAGATATAGCTCTGCCCCATCTGCATGGCCTCGCGCAGCGAGTTCTCCAGCACGCGCTTCACGCGCGGGGTGAATGCCAGATGCCCCGACACGTCGGCCGACTCGTCGATGGAGGACACTTCGCGTATGGCCTGCACGACATCATCGTAGGAGACGTTCATGCGCTCGATGGCCTGCGCCGCTAGCCCCTCCTTCTCTTTTATCAGCCCGAGCAGGATATGCTCGGTGCCCACGTAGGGCTGATGCAGCGCGCGCGCTTCATCTTGCGCCAGCACGAGCACCTTCCTGGCTTTATCGGTGAATTTCTCGAAAGACATGTTCCCTCATTTCCCATACGTATCGCGTTTTGCTCATGCACGATTCTAGCAGTCGGGCACGGGGAGTGCCAGCGAAGCGGGAACCGCCTACACGCCCCCGCCATAAAGCAGGAACGGGACCAGATGGCCCCGTTCCGATAGAAGCATATGCGCAAAGCGCCCTAATCGCGCTTCCCGCCCACGGAGATGGGCAGCGCGTCGGCAGCGTCGCTCGCCTGCTGCGTGTGAATCATCGCCACCGCCTTCTCCCACCGCTCCGAGGTGGACTTCTGCGCCACCAGCGCATCCACCGGATTCGTCTCGATGATGCGCTTGGCGAACGACGGCATCGTCTCCGACATAGATGTCACCTTGATGACATCGCCAGGCTCGGGCGCCTCGATATAGCAGCCCTCCGCCAGATACATGCCCACATGGCCTACGGTGTCGTCCTCGTAGAGGAAGAACAGCAGGTCGCCCATGTGCAGGTCGTCGAAGTCGACATCGTCGCCCTGCATGCACTGATAGTGGGTGGTGCGCGGGATATCGACCCCGAGCGCCTGACGATACGAGTACTGCATCAGGCCCGAGCAGTCGAACGAACCGGGCGTGGTGCCGCCCCAGACGTATTCCTCGCCCAGATGCGACGTCGCCTCGACCACCAGATCGACCAGGTCGCGCTGCTCCATCTGGAGCTCGCCGGTGGCCAGGTCGGCCTCAGAGGAGATAGCGCTGCTGTTGCTCGCCACCACCTCGTAGTCGTGCACCATCGCATAATCGAGCGGCTCGTCGTAGCGCGTCAGGTCGTATGCCTCGATCAGGTCCTGGAGCTTAGCGGAGTACGCGATATCGGTAGCATAGCGCCCCTGCAGGAAATCGCACGCCTCCACATAGGTATCAGCGTTCAGCTTCCAAGCCCCGCTGTAGAAAGCGCCCATGCTGTTGGTCAGCAGCAGCGCATAGTCGGTCAGCGAATCGCGCAGCGTCGGATAGCTGCGGAAGTCGGAATCGGTGATGTACATCATGCCGTCGCTGTCGTATTCCACGGTGCGCATGTTCACGCTGCCGCCGTCGTAGGCGCCCTTGATGCCGAACAGGTTGTTGTTCGGCGCGCTCGCCAGCGCGGAATTGCCGGAGGCCGACTCGAGGATGGCCTGCGCGATCATCACCGAAGCGTACAGGCCGCTGTCGTCAGCGATCTGGCGGGCCTGCTCGCCTATCACGGCGACGAACTTCTCGGTGGTCAGGTTCACGCCGATGTTGTGCGGCACATAGGTGGTGTCGCCGTTGTAGCTCCACTGCGGATACGCGGGCGCATCGCCCTCAGCCGCAGGGCCGCCGAACACCGGGTGCGGCACGACCAGCTCGGGCACCTTCGGAGCCTCTTCCCCATCGGCATCCTCGCCAGCGCCCTCGTCGGTCGCGTCATCAGAGGAGCCATCGCCAGCGGCGGGAGGAACGGTCGGCTGCGACGGCTCGTCGCCATCAGCTTCGCCGTCCTCGCCCTCACCTGCGGAAGGCGCGTCAGCATCCTCGCCCTCGCCGGGCTCGGCGCCCTCGTCGCCCGCGCTTGCATCGGGCGCCTCAGGTGCCGGCACATCCTCCGGCGCATCGGCGGTCAGGACGCTCTGGAGCCACGATATCTCAGCAGCCACATCGGCATCTATCTGCGCGATGGCGGCCACATCCATGCCGAGCACGTCGGCCTTGGAGAACCCTTTACCGGTCAGGTAGCGCTCAGCGGCCTCAGCCCCGGACACCCCCGCCGCGCGCATCTCGATGATGATGCGGCTCAGGTGTATCTGGCTCTCGCAGAGCGACTCGCCCGGCCCTGCGGCGGATACCGCGCTCGAACCGTCATCGACCGCCAGCGCAGGCGTGCTCGTCAGAGCGATGGGCGGCACGGATAGTGCGAACGCGAGCGCCGTAGCCGTACCGACGCGACCGACTTTACCGGCCATATTGCCGAACTCAGTGTTGCGAACCAAGATAGTACCTCTCCCGTTTGTATAGCATCGCTGCCAACCACTGCGAATAACTGCACATGAATCCACAGAGCAGGATACGCCGCCACCCCATGCTTGTCAGATGCCTTCACCTGAAATCACAAGATATACAAAGACTCTGCGCACCGGAGCACAGCATCGTGTAGCCGGGCCCGTGCGCGCCGTTGAAGATATCCCCTCTTCAACGCTTTCCGCAGCGCAACTCTCAATGGATTAGACTAGAGCGCATCCGATGATCCGCATGGAAGGAACCAGATGATGGATAACAAGGGCAAGCACGTGAAGGTGCACTACACCGGCACCCTCGATGATGGGTCGGTGTTCGATTCATCTCGCGAGCGCGACGAGCCGCTCGCCTTCGTCTGCATGGCAGGCCAGATGATACCCGGCTTCGACAAGGCAGTGGCCGACATGGAGGTCGGCGAGACGCGCACGGTGCGCATCGAGGCCGAGGACGCCTACGGCCCCTACCGCGAAGAAACCATCCAGCGCCTGCCGCTCACCGCGCTGCCGGGAGCCGAGAAGCTGAAGGTGGGAGACGAAGTGGCGCTCCAAGGGCCCGACCGCATCCCCCGGCCCACCAAGGTGGTCGAGCTGACCGACACCGAGATCGCCTTCGACATGAACCATCCTCTCGCCGGCAAGGCGCTGAACTTCGAGATAACCCTGCTGGAAGCAGAGTGACGCCACGCCTCTGATGTGAGCAAGGCTCAAAAGCGCGAAGGCCGGGATGATCCCGGCCTTCTTCATAAAAGGACGCTAGAGGATATGCCCGCCCACGATCCGAAGCACATCGGAAGAGGAGCGCCACTGCGATAACGGGCCCCTCAATGCTCCGAGGGGCTCCAGAGAGCGCCGCGCCCCGACGCGAGCGGCAGGCAATCGGCTACCATGAGAGCCCCCATGGGCAAGAACGGGAGGAAGTAGCGATACTGTATGCCGAGCACGCCCGCCGTATCCGGCGGTGTGTATTGCAGCCAGAGGGCGGCATAGACGAGGAGCGCTGTGCCGGCCACGACGAGCCACGCGCAGCACCAGAACGCGAGCATCCGCCGCTCCCCTGGAACCGCCGCCGGTGCAGGCTCCCCCGTGCGCGCCGATCGGCCGCCATCGGCCGTGCGCCCTCGCGCAGCAGCGCTGCGGGCGATGCACGCCACCAGCATGGCCACCGCCAACAGCATGCACAGCCAGAACGCCACCACGCCTTCCCGCCCGAGGATATAGCTCGCCTGCGCATGGATGATGCTGTACGCGATCTGCCCCAGCATCTCAGGGATGAGGGCAGGGAGGGCAGCATTGCGCGCGGCCACCTCCGCCGCGCTCACCATGACCGGGCTCGTCGAGAAGCCGCCGTTCATGCGCATCCACGCGATGTCGATGACGACCGCCGCCGCGAATGCGGGGATGACCGCCCAGGTGCCACCCCTTCCCCTTTGCGCGAGCACGGCGAACAGAGCGAGCGCGAACAGCGGCGCATACGAGAACTTGCCCGTGGCGAGCAGCAGCCCCACTGCAGCCAAGGCGATCGACCACCCGATGGCAGGCCGCATCACCGCGCACCGGTAGAGCAGCGCCGCATACAGCACGCACAGCGCCAACGAGGATGAATCAGCGGAGATGGCGAAGGAGCCGGGGAACCACATGCCCGGGAACACGATCACCAGGAAGAGCGCCAAGCGATGCCTCGGCAGAGCCCAGAGCGCCGCGGTGCAGCACGCCGTCCAGAACGCCAGCATGACCACCTCGGCCGCATAGTAGCGCACGAGCGCGGGCAAGCCGAGCAGCTCCCCCGCCCCGAACGCCATCAGCTGAGGCAGATACGCGATGGGCGCGTACACCGCTGTGTTATTGAAGGGGACCTCTGAGGCAGAGCCGTCATCGGCTGTGATGCTCGCCGCATCCACCGCGCCGGGGTCGTGCCCGTTGTAGAAATCGGAGGAGAGCTCGATCAGATCGTTCGACACCCACCCGCCCATGTTCTCAGAGGCGAGCGAGTGGTAGGCCGACACAGCATCGACCGGATGAGCGACCACATCGCCATGCAAGATGGCCGATATGCGGTATACATGGGTCCAGATATCCGGGGCGTGCCCGACATCGAGGATGGCTATGCCGATGCCCCCCAAGAGCGCGAACAGCACCGCGCATGCGAGCAGCGCCCGCTTCGGCTGCGCATCGAAGAGGGCATCGAACGACGCCTGGCCGAAGCTGCGCCCGGAACGCCCCGTCATCGCACCAGCGCCATCGTCCGCAGTTCCCGCGCAGGCTGCAGCGCTCAGTACAGCTTAGCGCCAGCAGGGATGCGGTCGTCGACCATGAGGAGGTTCAGGCGCTCTTCCGGCTCGCCGTCCTCGCCAGGCACCTCATGGATGGCCGACAGCAGCATGCCCTCCGAATCGATGCCCATCATCTTGCGCGGCGGCAGATTGGTTATGGCGATGAGGGTCTTACCGACGAGCTCCTCGGGCTCATAGTACGCATGGATGCCCGAGAGGATGGTGCGCTCGGTGCCGCTGCCGTCATCGAGCGTGAACCGGAGCAGCTTCTTCGACTTCGGCACGGCTGCGCACTCCTTCACCTTCACCGCGCGGAAGTCAGACTTGCTGAACGTGTCGAAATCGATCTCATCCTCGAACAGCGGCTCGATGACCACATCGGAGAGGTCGATAGCGGAAATCCCGGCAGCACCTTCGCTCGTGGCCGCCACAGCAGCGCTCGCCGCCGCAGCACCGCCCGCAGGCGCCTCATCGCGCATGTGGGGGAACAGCAGCACATCGCGGATGGAGGGGGCATCGGCGAGCAGCATGACCAAGCGGTCGATGCCCACGCCCACGCCGCCCGCCGGCGGCATGCCGTACTCCAGCGCGCGGATGTAATCGGCGTCGTAGCCCATCGCCTCGTCGTCGCCCATATCCTTCGCCTCTACCTGCGCACGGAAGCGCTCGGCCTGATCGACCGGGTCGTTCAGCTCGGTGAAGGCGTTCGCGTACTCATGCCCCATGATGAACAGCTCGAAGCGCTGCGTCAGCTCCGGGTTGTCAGGATGCTTCTTCGCCAAGGGCGATACCTCGAGCGGGTGGTCGATCACGAACGTCGGCTGCACCAGCTTGTCCTCGGCCACCGCCTCGAATATCTCGGCGATGAGCTTGCCCTTGCCCCACGCCGCCTCAGCATGCCCGCCGCGCGCCTCGAGGATGCCGACCAGCTCGTCGCGGGTGCGCTCGAACGACACCTCCTCGCCAGCATGCTCAGTGGCGAGCTCCATCATCGACGCGCGCCTCCACTGGCCCGACAGGTCGATCTCGACCCCCTGATAGGTGATGCTCAGAGTGCCGCACGCCGCCTCGGCCGCAGCCTTGATGTAGCCCTCGGTCAGCTCCATCATGCCGTCGAGGTCGGTGAAGGCCTGGTACGCCTCCATCGTGGTGAACTCGGGGTTGTGATGCGGGTCCATGCCCTCATTGCGGAATTGCCGCCCGATCTCGAACACCTTGTCGAAGCCGCCGACGAGCAGGCGCTTCAGCGGCAGCTCAGTGGCGATGCGCAGGAAATAATCGCGGTCGAGCGCGTTGAAATGCGTGATGAACGGCTTCGCGTTCGCGCCGCCGATGATCCCGTGCAAAAACGGCGTCTCCACCTCCATGAAGCCCTGCTCCTCCATATAGCGACGGATGGCCGACACGATGGCCGAGCGCTTCCGGAACACGTCGCGCACCTCGGGGTTCACCACCAGATCGACATAGCGCTGGCGATAGCGCGTCTCCTTGTCGGTCAGCCCGTGGAACTTCTCGGGTAGCGGGCGCAGGCTCTTCGAGAGCAGCTCGAAGGAATCGACCGCCACCGACAGCTGACCGCGACGGGTGCGCATCATCGCGCCATGCACGCCGATCCAGTCGCCCACATCCAGATCGCAGAGCGCCGCGAACGCCTCGTCGCCCAGCGCATTGATGCGGCAGAACAGCTGGATGGTGCCCGTGCTATCCATCAGCTCCAGGAAGGCTATCTTGCCCTGGTCGCGCTTCGCCATGACGCGGCCGGCGATGCTCACCGCATCCTCGGTCGTCTCGCCATCCTCAAGGCCGGAGTAGCGCTCCCCGAGCGCGGCGATGCCATGCGTCCGCTCGAATGCATGCCCATACGGGTCTGCGCCCGCGTCGATCAGGGCTTGGCGCTTCGCCAGCCTGACCTGGATGGGATCATCTTCTATCGCTTCGATGTTCTCTCGGTCTTGCATCTGCGCTCCTTGGCACCTAGTGCTCGATCTTCAGGATCTCCATCTGCGTCTCACGCCCGGTCGGGCCCACCGCCACGACCTTCTCGCCCTTCTTGTGGCCGAGCAGTGCCTGGCCGACCGGCGACTCGTTCGAGATGCGCCCCGACGCCGTATCGCTCTCCGCGGCGCCCACGATCGTGAACACGCGCTCGGTGCCGCCCATGTCCACCGTGACGATGGAGCCCACGTTCACCTTCGTGGAGCGCTTCGGCGTGGTGACCACGGTCGCCTCGCTCAAGATGCGCGTGATCTCGGCGATGCGCGCCTCCATCATGCCCTGCTCGTTCTTCGCGTCGTCATACTCGGAGTTCTCCGATATGTCGCCGAACTCGCGGGCCACCTTGATGCGCTCGCCGATCTCGGCACGCTTCTCGGTCTCCAGATAGTGGAGCTCCTCTTCCAGCTTCTCGCGACCTTCTTTTGTCAGGATGTAATTCGAATCGGCCATTGCCATCTCCCTGCATTAACATAGCAACACGCCTGTCAGGACAAGCGTGTTGCTGGGGTTCCTACATTCGCGCCCGCACCGGCGGGCCGCGCTATCGAACAGGCTATTCCGCCTTCTTGACGACCACTTTCTTCACGACCTTCTTCGGGGTCGCGGATGCTGCCTCTTCCTTCACGGCAGGAGCGTCGTCGATCACGACCTCCTCCACGATCTCTTCCTCGTCCTTGGCCTCGGCCGCTTCCTTCTTGCCGGCACCCATGCCGTCACGCAGGCCCTTCACGGTCTTGCCGAGCGCGCTGCCCAGTTTGGGAAGGTTCTTCGGTCCGAAGATGAGAAGGACGACCACAAGGATAATAAGGAGCTCGGGCACGCCCATACCAAGAAATTTCATCGTATCCTCCGATATACATGGGATTCAAACGTTCGATATTTTACTACATATAGAGCGCTTTTCCGCGGAGAACCGGTATTCGCGCCACAATATGGCCGCCATCCCCATAAGCTATCCGAGCGCGCCCAACCGCACGAGGCCGGTCGCCATCATCGGCGGCCCCTCCCTCGGGCAGCCTTCGAAGCGCAGGCATAGGCCCTCGTCGGCGATCGCGGCATCGGACAGCACGTAGAGCAGCGTGAAGGCGCGCAGCACGCCGGGTTCGAGCTCGGCGAACAGCACATGGGCATCCCAGCCCGGCGCATCATGTCCGCTGCGCCAGAGGAACGCGCCGCCGCCCGGGGACGCGAGGTCGAAGGTGCGACAGCCCTCGCTGTCGACCTCATCGCCCAGGATGGCGAACGCGCCGTCGCCCCAGCAGACCATCGCCTCGCCTGCGGCATCTCCCTGGTTGGCAGCGACGATATCCACCGCGACATACGAGAACCCCGGCGTGAGCGAACCATCGGCCGCGATGGTGAACCCCTCCGACTCGTCGGTGATGTGGTCGAGCGCGCTATCGTAGAAGCCGCCTGCATCGTACCAGGCGACCATATCCTGCAAGGACACCCCGGCAGGCAGCGCATCGAGGCGCCGCGCACCCGTCACGGTCACGCTCGCGCCATCCTCGATGCGGAAGGCACCGGCCAAGCGCTGGCTGCCATCCTCGTCCACGATAGCTTGCGCGTCCTCAGACGGGATGCCCAGAAGGGCGGTCTTGTACGCATCGCCCAGCTCCCATATATCCGCCTCGGCGATGCGCGGGAGCGCAGGCTCGCCCGAAGCCGCTGCGGTCTCGCCCGTGAAGGCGTCCTGCGCCTTCGTCAGCGGCCGCTCCAGCTCCGGATGCGTCGCTTCGCCACAGGGGAAGGCGCCATCGCCTGTCGCGGTCAGCGTGCCGTAGAGCGTATGCAGGACGCTGCTCCCATCGGAGAGCACCCTGATGTACTCATCGCCGTCGACGATGTCATCGGCCGATGCGCGCGGGCCATCCGCCACCACCCGCGGCAGCACCTCGTAAGCATGGCCGCGACCGTCAGCTGTCTCCACCGCCTGCGCCTCCATATCGGCCGCATGCAGCGCTATCTCCTGCGTGGCGCATGAGCCATCTGAGAACGTGACCGTCACGGTCAGCACAGCGCCATCCAGGGTATCCAACGCCGCATCCAGGTTGTACCAGCCCGCACGATCATAGGCCTGCATATCGGGAGGCGTCTCGGCGAGCGCCTGGTCTGGGTCGAGCGCATCGAAGGGGATGTTCGTCCACAGCCCGAACCGGTAGCTGGACAAGGGCGTCTCCGGTTCCGCTTCCTGCGCGATGTCGATCATCTGCCCGAGCCGCTGGTAGAGGCGCACATCGCACACCGTCTCCGGGTCTCCGCGCACACGGCCTGCGTTCTCGTCCACCGCGTCCGCATCCTCAGGGTAGACCGCGCCCCTCACCGCGTCATAGCGCTGCAAAGGCCCCTCTTCGCCGATCGAGGTCGGCTTCCAGGAAGCCACCGCTTGGGCGAGCTCGGGATCGCTGCGCGGCGTGTACTGCACGCTGGTCATCCGATACAGCTCACCTTTCGAGATATTCGCCTGAACGCGCACGACGTCCTCGCCCTGCACCCCGAAGACGCACCCCGTATAGAACCCGCTATCGGCATACGAAGCGGCATCTGGATCCACGATGCGCTGCGTCTCGGCCTCCACATCGAACACGATGCGGCCATCCTGATCACCGCTCGGCAGCAGCGCTTCCCCATCGCTCCCATACGCCTGCACGATGAAGGGAGCATCGAGCCCGGCCATGCCGCGCAGACCGAGCTGCGGCACGATGAGCGTCGCTGCGAGCACAGCCGCGAGCCCGGCGCAAGCCGCGGCGCCGAGCCTCCGGCGCCACCGCCCTGCATCGCACCTGCTGCCGGCCGCCCGGGCCTGCTGCGGTACCGATGCCGCCGTTCGCTCCTGACGCGCCCGGCTAAGGACGCGAGCTCGCAGCTCCGGTGTCGCATGGATGCCCTCCATCAGATGCGCGTACTCGCGCGCGGCTTCGAACCTCTCGCCCATCACATCCTCCTCGCATCCGATGCTGCACCCGCCGCTCGAGCCGTATCTGACGCCTCTAGCTCCCGCTGCGGCTCCAACGCCTCTCTGAGCAGCCGTCGCGCCCGATGCAGGCGCGTGCGCACCGTCGCCGCCTTGCAGCCCACCAAGCGCCCGATCTCGTCGGTCGCATATCCTTCGACGTAGAAAAGATGGATGACGGCCCGCATATCCTCCGGCAACAGCCCGACCGCATCCCAGATATCCGAGCCCGCGAGCCCCGCGTCATCGCTCACGCCCGCCACCTGCTCCAGATCCCCATATGGATCGGTGCGCCGACGGGAGCGCGCCCGCTGGTAATCGCGGCATCGGTTCAGCGTCACGCGCAAGAGCCACGCCCGCAGATGATCCTCCCCATTGAACTGCGGCCCGTGAGACAGAAGCCGCAAGAACACCTCCTGGAACACATCCTCAGCATCAGCAGCATCGCGCAGCTGGCTGAGCGCCAACCGCAGCACTGCATCGCCCAGCTCCTCCATCGCCTGCGCTAAGAACCGCTCAGGCGCGCGAGCGCCTCCTGCACCTCCAGCGCCTGCATCCGCAGCCCCCGCTGCGCGCCGCGCTGGCATCCCTTCCCATCCGAGCATGCCGCCACCTCCTCCTCACCCTTAACACGCCCGAGCGCGCCCCTCTGTTCCCGAGCGTCCGCGAGGAAGATGCCCCCATATGCAAGAAGACCGCCTCTCAGGCGGTCTTTCGATCTCG
>CAJTXX010000048.1 GCA_910584145.1 uncultured Eggerthellaceae bacterium
GAAGGGCTCCGCTGCCGCGCAGAAGGCCCATGAGCTGATGGCGCGCAAGGTGGCCGGGTTCGCGGGCAACTGCGAGCCGGGGGATATGCTCGCCGGCGGCTTCGATGTGGTCATCACCGATGGTTTCACGGGCAATATCGCCTTGAAGACGATCGAGGCATCCTCGAAGCTGCTCTTCGGCTACATCAAGGAGGGCATCAGCTCGGGCGCCAAGGAGAAGATCGGCGCGCTGCTGGTGCGCGATAGCTTGAAGCAGCTGAAAGGCCGGCTCAGCCCGGACGCCTACGGCGGCAGCCCGCTGCTCGGGGTGAAGGGCGCGTGCGTGGTGGGGCATGGCTCCTCCAATGCGCTCGCGGTGAAGAACGGGATACTGGTATGCGCGCGTGCGGCGCGCGGGGATGCAGCTTCGATCATAGAGCGCACCGCAGCCGCCGCCGACGATAGGGCAGAGGGTGAGCAAGCATGACGCTCGTCGAAGAGCAGCGGGATAAGCTCAAGCTCGCCGAGGAGCTGATCGGCTACAAGTTCAAGAACGAGCGCTATATCCTCTCGGCGATAACGCACCCTTCTGCTGCCGAGGGGAAATCGGTGCGCTTCTCGTATGAGCGCTTGGAGTTCTTGGGCGATGCCATCTTGGGTGCCATCGTGGTGTCCACCGCGTTCAACCGCTATCCCGACCTCGACGAGGGCGGGCTCACCCGCATCAAGGTGGCGCTCGTGTCGGGCGCGAGCCTCTCCGATGTGGCTGAGGGCCTCGGTTTCGCCGACGTCATCGTGTTCGGCTCCTCGGAGACGGGCACCGGCAAGCGCGGGCTGCACTCGGCCCTCGAGAACGTCTACGAGGCCGTGGTGGCCGCGCTGTACCTCGATGGCGGCATCGACGCCGCTTCCGATTTCGTGCACACCACGCTGATACCGCGCATGAGCGCCGATATGGCCAAAGAGCCGGAGAATCCGAAGAGCGCCTTGCAGGAGAAGCTCCAGGAGGACGGCATCACGCCGACCTACAAGCTGGTGGAGACGCAGGGCCCGCCGCACGACCGCACGTTCGTCAGCCAAGTGTACGCGGGCGACCATGCGCTGGCGCTGGGCACCGGGCGCACTAAGAAGGAAGCCGAGAGCCAAGCCGCCAAATCGACGCTGGCACGGCTGGGTGAGTTCTTCGGGCTGGGCGCCGACGCCGATGCGGCCGACGCGAAGCGCGCGAAGAAGGATGCCGCGAAGAAGGCGAAGGCGGCCCGCGCCGCCGAGAAGCGCGAGCAGAAGCAGGCGCAAGCCGCCCGCAAGCGCGCCGAGGCGCAGAACCGCAACGTCCCCTGGAAGAGCAGGGAGCAGTAGGCGGCATGTACCTCAGATCCCTCGTCCTCAAAGGCTTCAAATCATTCGCCGATCGCAGCGCGCTGTCGCTAGAGCCCGGCATCACCGCGGTGGTGGGGCCGAACGGCTCGGGCAAATCGAACATCTCTGACGCGGTGCTCTGGGTGCTCGGCGAACGCAACGCGCGCCATCTGCGCGGGCAGGCGATGGAGGACGTCATCTTCGCCGGGTCGTCGGCGCGCAGGGCCACCGGCGTGGCCGAGGTGGAGCTCGTGCTCGACAATTCCGACGGCACGCTGCCGGTCGACTACCGCGAGGTGTCCATCACGCGGCGCATGTACCGCTCAGGCGAGAGCGAATACCTCATCAACGGGACGCTGGCGCGCCGCATGGACGTGCTCGACATCCTGCACGATTCGGGCCTGGGCACCGGTACGCATTCCATCATCAGCCAGGGCTCGCTCGATTCCATCCTGCAATCGGATGCCTCCGATAGGCGCGCGCTCATCGAAGAGGCCGCTGGCGTGCTCAAGCACAAGCAGCGCAAGGCCAAGAGCGAGCGCAAGATGGAGAAGATGGAAGCGCACGTGGCGCGCGTGCGCGACGTGGTGGCCGAGGTGGAGCGGCAGCTGGGGCCGCTCGCCCGCAAGGCGAAGCGCGCGCAGACCTATGCTGAGATATCGGGCGAGCTCGCCCAGGTGAAGCTCGATCTGGCGGTGGATGACCTGCGCCGCCTCCAGACCCGCTGGGATGAGAGCAAGCGGGTGCATGACGAGCTCACGCGCGCGGCCGAGGAGGCGCGGGCGCAGGTGGAGGCGCTCGAGGCGCAGGCGGCGCAGCTCCAAGAGCAGATGAGCCAGGACATGGCCGGCGCCGGCGAGCTCTCGCGCAGCCACCAGGCGTGCCGCAGCGCGGCCGAGCGGCTCGATTCGGCCCTCATGCGCATACGCGACCGGCGCCGCGCAGCCCAGCAGCGTGCCTCTGAGCTGCGGATAGCCCTCGAATCGTCGAAGGCGCGCCGCGAGGCGATGCTCGCCGAGCTCGCGCAGGCCAACGCGACCTGCTCGCAAGCAGGCGAAGAGCTCGACCAGGTGCGCGCCAAGGCGGCAGCGCTCGGCACATCGAGCGCAGAGGCGGCCGAGGCGGCGTCGCAGATGCAGCAGACGGCGCGCGAGCTCGCGCGCGACGAGAAGGAGCATCAGTCGGAGCTGGACGAGTGCCGCCGCCGCTTGGCGGAGACGAGGGAGGCGAACGCCAGCAGGGCAGCCTATCAGAAGGTGCTCGCCGAGCAGCTGGCCGACGCCGAGGCCGCCGTGCTGGTGGCGAAGGCCGACGCCGAGGCGGCATCCGAGCAGGCCCGCGCGGCGCACGAGGCCTTGGAGGGCATCGCCGAGCAGGAGCAGAAGGCGGCGGCTCTGGTCGGCAGCTGCGTGCAGGCCCGCGAGGCCACCCGCACTGCGCTCGACGAGGCGCGCGCATCCGAGCAGTCGCTCGCCGCGCAGGTGGACGCGCTCGAGGAGATGGAGCGGGCCACCGTGCAGGATGCCGGCGCTGCCCGCGCATGGATAGCTGAGCACATGGCGAGCCTGCCGGGCAACATAGAGCCGCTCTCCTCGGTGGTGAAGGCCGCACCGGGCGCTGAGGCGCTGACCGAGATGCTGCTCTCCGAGGATGTCATGTCGCTTTTGATCGACGATCCGGATGATATCCCCTCGACGCTCGCTGCGCTGCCCGAGGAAGAGCTCGGCGGGGTCACCTTCCTGCTCAGGCGCGATGCTTCGCGCGACGGCATGGCTGCCGCAGCGCGCGCGTCCCGCTTCAGCGGCGATGGGCATGCGCTCATCGACGATCTGACGTTCCCGGAGAGCGCGCGGGGCGCGGTGCTCGCCACCTTGGGCGATGTGGTGGTATGCGACACGCTCGGCAAGGCCCTCGCGGCTCATAAAGCCGACACGCTGGGGCTGCGCTTCGCCACCGATGCGGGCGATGTGGTCTGGCCGTTCGGCAAGGTCTCCATCGGCGCTGCTGCGGGCGGGGAGCACGGCGTGCTCGCGCGGGTGCGGCGCACCGAAGAGCTCAAGCGCGGCTTGGAGGCGGCGCGCACGGCGACGCAGGCGGCCGCTGAGCGTGCGCAGGCGGCCGAGGAGCAGCTGACCGATGCGCAGGGCGCGAGCCTCGATATGAGCCGTCAGCTCGCCATGATGCGCGGCAGCGCGCAGGCGGACGCGCAGCGCGCCGAGGAAGCAGCATCGAAGCTCGCCCGCACGGAAGAGGAGCTCGCCGGCCTGATGCGCAAGAGCGAGCAGGCAGCCGCCGATTCGCAGCGCGATCAGGACGACACGCAGGTGCTCGACGCGCGCATCGCCGAGCTCCAGAGCGCGCTCGACGCCATCCAGGCGCAGCGCACGAGCGTAGAGGCCGAGCTGGAGCCCGCAGCCGAGCGGGCCAAGCAGCTCGCCGCTGAGCTGTCGGAGGCGAAGCTCACGCTGGCCAAGATGGAGGAGCGCGCCCGCTATGCCGAGCGCATGGCGTCGCGGCGCGCCGACGATCTGGAAGAGCTCGCATCGCGCGATGCGGAGACGGCTGAGGTGCTGCGCGTGAAGGAGGCTTCGGCCCTGCGCCTGGAGCCGTTGATCGAGCTGTTCGAGCGCCTCGCCCGCACCGCGCGCGACCAGGCGGACGCCATCGGCGAGCGGGCTCACCGCGCGCAGGACGAATCGAAGGGCTTCCATGCGCGCATATCGGAGGCCCGGCAGGCCGCCCAGGCCGCGCATCGTGCCTACGACGATGCCGCCGAGCGCCTGAACGAGAACCGCGTCGAGGGCGCGCGCCTCGAGATGCAGGTGGAAGCCGCGGTGGCGGCCATCACGCAGGATTGCGGCGTGCCGGTCGACCACGCGCTCGACCGCCCGCTCCTGGAAGACCGCGCCGGTGCAGAGGAAGAGGCCCTGCGCCTGTCGAAGCGCATCGCCAACCTCGGCACGATCAACCCGGATGCGGCCGAGGAGTACGAGGAGCTGAAAGCGCGCTTCGATTACCTCGCAGGCCAGCTCGCCGACCTCGACAGCGCGCGCCGCGCGCTCGGGCGCATCGACCGCGTCATCGACGAGCGCATGAAGGACGATTTCGCGCGCACCTACCGCCAGGTCGACGAGAACTTCCAGGAGATATTCGCCACGCTGTTCCCCGGGGGCAGCGCGCATCTATCGCTCGACGCGCCGGACGATCTGGAGGGCTCCGGCGTCGAGGTGAACGCGCAGCCCGCCGGCAAGCGCATCGCCAAGATGTCGCTGATGTCGGGTGGCGAGAAGTCGCTGACGGCGCTGGCGCTGCTGTTCGCCGTGTACCGCATCCGCTCCACGCCGTTCTACATCCTCGACGAGGTGGAGGCCGCGCTCGACGATTCCAACCTGCGCAGGCTGGCCGCCTACATCGATTCGCTGCGCCACACGACGCAGCTCATAATGATCACCCATCAGCGGCGCACGATGGAGATGGCCGACGTGCTGTTCGGCGTGTCCATGCAGGCCGACGGCGTTACCAAGGTGGTAAGCCAGAAGCTCGATCGCGCGCTCGAATACGCAGAATAGGCGGAGATCATGGGCATGTTCGACAAGATGAGCGGCGGCCTGGCGAAGTCGAGGGACAAGTTCAAAGAGAGCATGAACGTGCTGCTCGACCGGGGCCCTGCGCTCGACGAGGGCTTCTGGGAGGAACTCGAGGAGACGCTCGTGCTGAGCGACCTGGGGCCGGAGGCGGCGTTCAGCATCGTGGAGGATCTGCGCGAGCAGGCCACGAGGAAGGCGCTGCCGGACGCCTACGCGGTGCTCGACATGCTCGGGTGCCGCATCGAAGCGGAGTTCGCCTCGGGCGGCGAGGGCATCCTCGCTGAGGCGCCCGCCATCGTGCTGTTCGTGGGCATCAACGGCACCGGCAAGACCACCACGGTGGGCAAGCTGGCGAAAGCTGCGAGCGATGCCGGCAGGCGGGTCATCTTGGGGTCGGGCGACACCTTCCGCGCGGCGGCGATAGAGCAGTTGCAGGTGTGGGCCGAGCGCGCCGGCGTGGAGATGGTGGAGCGCGAGCGCGGCGCCGACCCGGCGAGCGTCTGCTTCGAGACGATCGAGCGCGCCGAGGCTGTCGGAGCCGACCTGGTGCTCATCGACACCGCAGGGCGCCTGCACACCTCCGACGATCTGATGCGCGAGCTCCAGAAGGTGGTGGCCGTGGTGCGCAAGCGCGCGCAGGCGCCCGTCTACACGGTGCTCGTGGTGGACGCCACCACCGGGCAGAACGGCCTCGCGCAGGCGCGCGAGTTCAACCGCTCGCTCGACCTCGATGCGCTCATCGTGACGAAGATGGACGGCTCGGCCAAAGGCGGCATCGCCATCGCCATATCGCACGACCTCGACCTGCCCATCATCAAGGTGGGCGTCGGCGAGGGGATAGACGACCTGCGCGATTTCGACGCGCACGAGTACGTGGCCGCGCTGATCGGCGACTACACGAGCGACGAGGGCGCCATCGAGGCGCATCGGGCCGAAGAGGCCGCAGCGCCCCCGAAGATGACCTGGGCCGAGTTCGTGGAGATGGACGACGCCAGCCAGATAGAGAAGAAGAAGCATTTCTGGGAGAAGTGGTAGATCATGCTCGAGAACCTCTCTTCGCGCCTTCAAGGGATATTCAGCGGCCTGCGCTCGAAGGGCCGCCTGACTGAGGACGATATCAACGCGGCCATGCGCGAGATACGCATGGCGCTGCTCGAAGCCGACGTGAACTTCAAGGTGGTGAAGGCGTTCATCGCGCGCACGAAGGAGCGCTGCCTGCAAAGCGATGTGCTCGATTCCCTGACCCCGGCGCAGAACGTCACCAAGGTGGTGCTCGACGAGCTGACCGAGCTCCTCGGCCGCAGCGACTCGAAGCTGGTCATGTCGGGGCGCATCCCGAACGTCATCATGCTGGTGGGCCTGCAAGGCTCGGGCAAGACCACCGCAGCCGCGAAGCTCGCGTACCGCTTGAAGCAGGAGGGCCACGCGCCGCTGCTCGTGGCGTGCGATATCTACCGCCCTGCGGCGGCCGACCAGCTCCAGACCCTCGGCGGCGAGATCGACGCGCGCGTGTTCCGCGAAGACGGCGCCGATGCCGTGCGCATCGCGCTCGACGGCATACAGGACGCCATCGACAACCTGCGCGATGTCGTCATCATCGACACGGCGGGCCGCTTGCATGTCGACGAGGAGATGATGGCCGAGGCCGCTGCCATCAAGGAGGCCGTGCGCCCCGACCAGATACTGATGGTGGTGGATGCCATGACCGGCCAAGATGTGGTCGGCGTGGTGGAGGCGTTCGCTGAGCGGGTCGATTTCGACGGCGTCATCATGTCGAAGATGGACGGCGACGCGCGCGGCGGCGGCGCGCTGTCGGTGCGCGAGGTGACGGGCAAGCCCATCAAGTTCATCAGCGCGGGCGAGAAGCCCGACGCGCTGGAGGAATTCCATCCCGACCGCATGGCAAAGCGCATCCTCGGCATGGGCGATGTCGTCTCGCTCATCGAGAGCGCGGTGCGCGTCCAGCAGGCCGAAGAGGAGATGGAGGCAGCCGAAGAGCTCGCGCGCGGCAACCTCACCCTGAACGACTTCATCACCATGAACCGCCAGATACGCAAGATGGGCGGCGTGGGCAAGCTGATAAGCGCGCTGCCCGGCGGCGATAAGATGCTCGGCAGCGGCCAGATAGACGAGGGTGCGCTCGACGGCATGGAGATCATCATCAACTCCATGACCGCTGAGGAGCGCGTGCATCCCGAGGTGCTGAACGCGGGACGCCGGCAGCGCATCGCGCGCGGCGCGGGCGTCACGGTGACCGACGTGAACACGCTGATGAAGCGCTACAACGAGACGAAGAAGATGGTCAAGAAGATGACCGTCGGCATGAACCAGCAGGCCAAGCGCCCCAAGAAGGGCAAGAAGGGGAAGAAGACCCGCCGCCGCGGCATGGGCATCCCCGGGCTCGATGGCTTGAGCATGGCCGACCTGCGCAACCTCTCGAATATGATGGGGGACAAGTAGGCACCCGGCCGCCTGCGCCCGCTCGGTGCGCGATCTGGCGCGCACCTTGTAAAATGTGCGCGGTAGGCTTAACATTAGCAACTGCTGATTTTTTGGAAGAGTAGGTAGAGGAAAGGTTTCCGCTTCATGGTTAAGATCCGCCTTGCGCGTCATGGCGCAAAGAAGAGGCCGTATTATCGCATCGTCGTCGCTGATGGCCGCTGCCCGCGCGACGGCAGGTTCATCGACGAGGTGGGCCGCTACAACCCGTGCAGCACGCCCAAGAAGATCCAGTTCGACATGGAGAAGGTCGACAAGTGGATAGCTCAGGGCGCGCAGCCGACCGATACCGTCGAGCGTCTCCTGAAGCAGGTCCGCGAGGCCTAACATGCCTGATGTAGAGCAGAACCTGGTCGATCTGGTGCAGACCATCGTGGAGCCTCTGGTGGAGGTCCCCGATGAGCTCGAGATAACCTCCAGCGCCGACGAGGCGAGCATCCTGATAGAGATCCGCGTGAACGCCGACGATGCGGGCAAGGTCATCGGCCGACAGGGCCGCATCATCAAGGCTATACGCACGCTGGCGCGCGCTGCGGCATCGCGCAGCGACTGCATGGTGGATGTGGAGTTGATCGACGAGTGAGCGCGTGGCTTGACGTCGCCACCATCACGAGGATAAGCAAGCACAAGGGCGGGTCCGTTGCCAAGGCGGCAGCGGGTCTGCCCTTCCTTTTGCAGCCGGGTGCCGCGGTGCGCTTCGCGCCGCCGGTGCTCGATGCGCCCCGCGGCGCTCAGGTGGCGGCCGTGTCGGGCCTTTCGGGCGATACCGCTACGGTGCGCTTCGATCTGCCGGGCGGCGCTGTGCCCGATGCGCTCGTCGGCTGCCATTGCCTGATGGAGGCCGATGCGGCGCGCGCCATCGCTGAGGAGCTGGGCGAGGGGTCCCTCTTCACCGCGGCGGTGGCGGGATTCATCGGATGGGCTTTGGAGGATGCCGATGGCAGCGCGGTGGGCACGGTGGCCGACTGCGTGGAGCATCCCACCCAGCTGACGCTGACAGTGGAGCTGCCGGATGGCGAAGAGCGCCTGGTGCCCTTGGTAGACGAGCTGCTGGTGAGCCTCGATGAGGAGGCGCAGGTCATCCGCATGGAGCTGCCCGGCGGCATCTTGGAGGCATGAGTTGCTGATACAGACGCTATCCACCTTCCCGCATATGTACGACTCGGTCATGGGCGAGTCGATGATGAAGCGCGCCCAAGAGGCGGGCATCGTGCGCTTCGAGGCGTTCGACCTGCGCGATTGGACGCACGATCGGCACCGCACCACCGACGATTATCCGTATGGCGGCGGACATGGGTTGGTCATGAAATGCGAGCCTGTGTTCGATGCGGTAGAAGACATCCTTGGGGGGCATTCGGGCGGGGGTGCTCGGTCGCTCGGACAGTCCTCGCTTTGCTGCGGAACTCGCTTGGTGAGCGCCCCCCCGAGCACCAGCGGAGAGGCTCTTACGGGGGAGGGGGAAGGGAGCGTCGGCGCGGCTGATGCTCGCGTCGTGTTCCTCTCTCCGGTGGGGCGCGCCTTCGACGATGCTTATGCGTGCGAGCTGGCGGAGAGCTCGCGCATCTTGTTCGTGTGCGGGCATTATGAGGGGATGGACGAGCGGGTGTATTCGCTGGCCACCGACGTGGTGTCGCTCGGCGATTACGTGCTCACCAGCGGTGAGCTGGCGTCGATGGTCATCATCGACGCGGTGGCGCGCAAGCTGCCCGGGGTGCTCGGTGCCGAGGGGGGCGCCGACGACGAGTCGTTCGCGCACGGGCTGCTGGAATACCCGCAGTACACGCGGCCGGCGGAGTTCCGCGGCATGGCGGTGCCCGAGGTGCTGCTGTCGGGGCATCACGCCAACATAGAGGCGTGGCGGCGCGAGCAGAGCCTCGCGCGCACCGCAGCGCTGCGGCCCGACCTGATCGAGGCGGCCTGCAGCCGCGGCGAGCTGTCGCCGCAAGACGAGATATATCTGCGATCTTCGCAGAGCGCGCAGTGAGCGAGCGGGTTTCGCGGTATGATGGATCTTCGCGCGATAACGCAGCGCATATGAGCCTTTGAAAGGAAGGGCACCGCAGGATGTACACAGGCGAGCACGCAGAGCCGAAGCGTTCGGGCATCGGGCGCACCATACTCTCCATCGCGGGCACCATCGTGCTCATCGTGGCGCTGTCGTGGGGCCTGCGCACGTTCGTGTTCCAGGCATACGAGATACCCTCCGGTTCCATGGAGGAGACGATCATGACCGGCGACATGGTGTTCTCCGAGAAGGTGAGCTACTACTTCGGCGAGCCTGCGCGCGGCGACATCGTCACCTTCGCCGACCCTGAGATACCTTCCCGCACGCTGATAAAGCGGGTCATCGCCACGGAAGGCCAGACGGTCGACCTGCGCGATGGCAGCGTGTACGTCGACGGCGTGAAGCTGGATGAGCCCTATACCGACGGCCTGCCGTCGTATCCGCTGACCACCGCCTACGGGGTGTCGGTGTCCTATCCGTTCACCGTGCCGGCGGGCGAGGTGTGGGTGATGGGCGACAACCGGACGAATTCGCAGGACTCGCGGTACTTCGGGTCCATCCCCGCCGACACCATAACGGGCAAGGCGGTGCTCAAATACTGGCCCATAAGCAGCTTCGGGCTGCTGGAATAGCGCGGCTACGGCGCACGATGTAGCGAGACTATGGGGGACGTACGTATGGATGATGCCACCGGCGCGCCGATGACCGAGGCGCCCACATTCCAAGATGTGATCATGAATCTGCAACGCTACTGGGCCGATCAGGGCTGCGTGGTGCTGCAACCGTATGACAACGAGGTGGGCGCGGGCACGAATGCGCCGGCCACCACGCTGCGCGCGCTGGGCCCGCAGACCTGGCGCACGGCCTATGTGCAGGGCTGCCGCCGCCCCACCGACGGGCGCTACGGCGAGAACCCGAACCGCTTGCAGTTCTACTACCAGTTCCAAGTGCTCATCAAGCCCTCGCCCGACGACATCCAAGAGCTCTACCTGGGGTCGCTCGAGGCCATCGGCATCGATGTGTCCGCGCACGACGTGCGCTTCGTGGAAGATGACTGGGAATCGCCCACGCTGGGCGCGTGGGGCCTCGGCTGGGAGGTGTGGATCGACGGCATGGAGGTGACGCAGTTCACCTACTTCCAGCAGGTGGGCGGCTTCGAGTGCGACCCGGTGCCCGCCGAGATAGCCTACGGCCTGGAGCGCCTGACCATGTTCGTGCAAGGGGTCGATTCGGTCTACGACATCGTGTGGTCGAAGGGCGCAGACGGCGTCACGTTCACCTACGGCGACGTGTACCTGGAGAACGAGCGCGAGTATTCCACGTACAACTTCGAGGTGGCCGACACCGAGTTCCTGTTCAAGGAATTCGCCGACCGCGAGGCGGAGTGCATGCGCACGCTCGAAGCGGGGCTGCCCCTGCCGGCCTACGATTCGGTGCTGAAATGCTGCCATACCTTCAACCTGCTCGATGCGCGCGGCGTCATATCGGCCACCGAGCGCATGGCCTACATCCTGCGCGTGCGCACGCTGGCGAAGGCGTGCTGCGAGTCGTATATGGAGCATGTGGTCGGCCAGCTGCCCGCAGCTGACGCGAAAGGCGGTGAGTAGCATGGCGGATACGCGCACGCTCGCCTTCGAGATAGGCACCGAGGAGATACCGGCATTCGACCTGAAAGCCGCGACGGCCCAGCTGGCGG
The DNA here is from genome assembly GCA_910584145.1 of uncultured Eggerthellaceae bacterium. GTDB lineage: Bacteria > Actinomycetota > Coriobacteriia > Coriobacteriales > Eggerthellaceae > Adlercreutzia_A. Next base: position 11,126 of record CAJTXX010000048.1, read on the forward strand.
AGCTGGTGCCCGCAGCGCTCGACGCGAAGCGCATCCCGCATGGCCCGGCGCGCATCTATTCCAGCCCGCGCCGCCTGATCGCCATCGTTTCCGACGTGGCGCTCGTCACCGAGCGCACGGTGGAGGAGTTCCGCGGGCCGAAGGCGCAGATCGCCTTCGACGAGGCCGGCGAGCCCACGAAGGCCGCTATCGGCTTCGCGCGCGGCAAGGGCCTGGACGCCTCGGCGCTCGAGCGGCGCGAGGAGGCGGGCATCGAGTACGTGTTCGCCACGGTGGAGACGCCGGAAGCTGAGATGGCATCGCTTTTGCCCGAGGTGCTGGCGGGCATCATCGAGTCCATCTCCTGGCCGAAGTCGATGCGCTGGGGCCGTATGCGCCAGCTGTTCAGCCGCCCGGTGCGCTGGATCTGCGCGCTGCTGGGCGACGAGGTGGTGCCGGTCAGGTTCGCGAACGTGGAGTCGGCCGCTCAGACGCGCGGTCACCGGTTCCTGAGCCCCGGGCCGCACGAGGTGCCGAGCGCTGATGCGCTGCTCGATGTCGTGCGCGCGGCGCACGTGGTGCCGAGCGAGGCCGAGCGCGAGCAGGTCATCCGCGACGGCGTGGCTGCGGCTGAGGAGCGCACCGGCTGCACCGCCGAGCTGCCGCAGAAGACGCTGACCGAGGTCATCAACCTCTCCGAATACCCCACGGTCATGGTGGGCGCCTTCGATGAGGGCTTCCTGGCCGTGCCTGAGGAGATCATCGTCGACGCCATGCTGATGCACCAGCGTTACTTCCCGCTCTACGACGCGGCGGGCAAGCTGTCGAACAGCTTCATCGTGGTGAGCAACGGCGACCCCGCGTGCGAGGCCACCATCATCGATGGCAACGAGCGCGTGGTGGCTGCGCGCCTCTATGACGCGAAGTTCTTCTACGAGGAGGACCTGAAGAAGCCCCTCGAAGCCTACGTCGAGCACCTCGACGAGGTGGTGTTCCAAGAGCAGCTGGGCACCATGCGCCAGAAGACGGAGCGCGTGGCTCAGCTGGCCGACCGGCTGGCGCTCGATGCGGCCCTCGATGCTGCCGAGCAGCAGGACGTGGCGCGCGCAGCGCTGCTGGCGAAGGCCGACCTGGTGACGAACGCCGTGGTGGAGTTCACGAGCGTGCAGGGCATCATGGGCTCCTACTATGCGCGCGAGGCGGGCGAATCGGAGCGCGTGGCGCGCGCCATCGCCGAGCATTACATGCCGCGCTTCTCCGGCGACGACGTGCCGGCCGATACCGTGGGCCGCGTGGTGGCCCTGGCCGATAAGCTCGACACCATCTGCGGCCTGTTCGCGGTCGATCAGGCTCCCACCGGCTCGTCCGACCCGTTCGCGCTGCGGCGCGCGGCGCTGGGCGTCATCGCCATCATGCAAGCCGGCGTGGGCATCTCGCTCGCGGCTGCCATCCGCGATGCGCTGCGCATCTACCAGGAGGCGGGTCTGTCGTTCGACGAGGCGCAGGTGCGCGGCGCTATCGAGGATTTCTTCCTGACGCGTACGAAGGTGCTGCTGCGCGATGCGGGCAATGCGGCCGATGCGGTCGACGCCGTCATGGCGTGCGGCATCGTCGAGCCGATCGAGGTCATCGAACGGGTGCGGGCGCTCGAAGCGGCGCGCCGCGAAGAGCCCGAGGCATTCGAAGACCTCGCCATCGCGTATGCGCGCGCGAACAACCTGAGCGATGCGGCGCTCGGCACCGGCTACGATGCGGCGCTGTTCTCCGCTTCCGAGGAGGCGCTCGCCCATGCGGTGACCGAGGCGCAGACCGCGGTGGATGTGGCGCTCGACGGCGGCGACTACGCGGGCGCGCTCGCTAAGCTCGCGCAGCTGCGCGCACCCATCGACGACTTCTTCGACAAGACCATGGTCATGGACGAGGACGTGGCGCTGCGCGAGAACCGCATGCGCCTGCTCAACCGCTTCACGCACGTGTTCAGCCGCGTGGCCGACTTCTCGTGCATGGCGAAGTCGAAGTAGCATGGACGGCTTCATAGGGGAGGGGGCATCCGCCGTCGCGGGGTTCCCCACCATCCATGTGGTGTCCGACTCCATCGGCGAGACGGCGCGCGCGATGGCGCAGGCCTCTGCCGCGCAGTTCGGGGTGACGAACCCGAAGGTGGAGGTGCTCGGCAAGGTGAAGACGTTCGAGCAGGTGCGCGACCACCTGCTCGACCATGCGCGCTTCCATTCCGAGCAGCTGGGCGACAGCAAGATACTGGTGTTCTACACGCTGGTGGACGGCGAGATGCGCGACAAGGTGTCGGCATGGCTCCAGGAGCAGCCCGATATCTATGGCGTCGATCTGCTGACCTCGGCCATCGAGGCCATCTCGCAGGTGAGCGGGCTCACGCCCGAGGCGACGCCCGGCGCGCTGCGCGTCACCGACATCAACTACTTCCACCGCGTGGAGGCGCTGGAGTTCACCATCCAGCACGACGACGGGCGCAACCCGCAGGACCTGACCAAGGCCGACATGGTGCTGCTCGGCGTGTCGCGTGCATCGAAGACCCCGCTGTCCATCTACCTGGCCCAGCATGGCTACCACATAGCCAACGTGCCGCTCGACCCGTCCACCGAACCCCCGCAGCAGATATTCGACGTGGAGAAGACGCGCCTGTTCGGGCTGATGACGAGCCCGGAGGTGCTGGCTGACATACGCACGCGCCGCCTCGGCAATGCGCGTGCGGTGGCGGGCGAATACGCCGATCTGGAATACATCTACCGCGACTTGGAGCGCGCCCGCGAGCTCATGCGGCGCCTCGGCTGCATCGTGGTGCGCACTGACAAACGCGCCGTGGAGGAAACCGCTCAGGAGATTCTGAGCCACTACCTGCGGAATCATCCTTCTCCCGCTGATATGATTATCTGAGCGCGATGGCGGACGCCGCCGCGCGCGTAAGGTGGCTTGGGCTATCACGTAAGGAGAATAAGGTGTCTGACTCTGTGAAGCGCGTCTACGCATTCGGCAACGACGCGAGCGGCAAGAATGTTACCGAGGGCAATACCGACATGAAGGCGGTCCTCGGCGGCAAGGGTGCTAACCTGGCCGAGATGGCCAACATCGGCCTTCCGGTGCCTCCGGGCTTCACGATAACCTGCCAGACCTGCATGGAGTACGCCGATGCCGGCAACGTGTGGCCGGAAGGCGCGCTCGACACCATCGCCGAGTACCGCGCCGACCTCGAGGAGCGCATGGGCAAGAAGATCGGCGATGCCACCGACCCGCTGCTGGTGTCGGTGCGCTCGGGCGCTCCCATGAGCATGCCAGGCATGATGGACACCGTCCTGAACCTGGGCCTGAACGACGAGTCTATCAACGGGCTCATCGCGCAGACCGAGAACCCGCGCTTCGCGTGGGATTCCTACCGCCGCTTCATCCAGATGTTCAGCAATGTGGTGATGGGCCTCGACGGCGACCTGTTCGAGAACGCCATCATCGCCATGAAGAACGAGCGCGGCGTATCGAGCGACACCGACCTGACCGCCGAGGACCTGCAAGAGCTCGTCGGCGTGTTCAAGGGCATCTTCAGCCAGAACGTGTCGGGCGCGGAGTACCCGGCGCTGGTGGTGGACGGTACGGTGCAGTTCCCGCAAGACCCGATGATGCAGCTGCAATTGGCCATCGAGGCCGTGTTCGGCAGCTGGAACAACCCCCGCGCGGTGCTCTACCGCAAGAAGAACAAGATCGCCGACGACCTGGGCACGGCGGTGAACGTGCAGTCGATGGTGTTCGGCAACAAGGGCAACACCTCGGCCACCGGCGTGGCGTTCACGCGCAACCCGGCCAACGGCGAGAAGGAGTTCTACGGCGACTACCTGGTGAACGCCCAGGGCGAGGACGTGGTGGCCGGCATCCGCAACACGAGCCCCATCGCCGAGCTGAAGGACGTCGCCGGCCTCGAGGACGCCGGGAAGCAGCTCGAGGACATCTTCGTCATACTCGAGAACCACTTCCGCGATATGTGCGATATCGAGTTCACCATCGAGCAGGGCAAGCTCTGGATGCTCCAGACCCGTGCCGGCAAGCGCACGGCGGCGGCCGCGCTGCACATCGCCATCCAGATGGTGGAAGAGGGCCTGATCGACAAGCGCGAGGCGGTCATGCGCGTGGAGCCCGAGCAGCTCGACCAGCTGCTGCACCCGCAGTTCGACAAGAACGCCAGCTACGATGTGGTGGCGCGCGGCCTGAACGCGAGCCCCGGCGCTGCGGTGGGCGAGGCCATGTTCAGCGCGGCTGACGTGGTGGCCGCTACCGAGGCTGGCCGCAAGTGCGTGCTGGTGCGCTGGGAGACGAACCCCGACGACCTGGCCGGCATGATAGCGGCCGAGGGCATCCTGACCTCGCACGGCGGCAAGACGTCGCATGCGGCGGTCATCGCGCGCGGCATGGGCGTGCCCTGCGTATGCGGCGTCGAGGCGCTGAAGATCGACGCAGAGAAGAAGGAGGCCCAGATAGCAGGCACCGACCTGGTCATCCGCGAGGGCGACATGGTGTCGCTCGACGGCACCACGGGCAGCGTGGTGCTCGGCGCGGTCGATCTGGTAAAGCCCGAGCTGACCGGGGACTTGGACACCATCCTCGAGTGGGCCGACGAGTTCCGCCGCCTGGGCGTGCGCGCGAACGCCGACAACCCCGAGGACGCGAAGCTCTCGCGCGATTTCGGCGCGCAGGGCATCGGCCTGTGCCGCACGGAGCACATGTTCCTGGGCGACCGCAAGCAGATCATCCAGACCTACATCCTGAACGACGACGAGCTGAACCGCGAGCGCGCGGCTGAGCAGCTCTACGAGGCGCAGGTGGGCGACTTCTACGCCATGCTCAAGGCGATGGACGGCCTGCCGATGATCGTGCGCCTGCTCGACCCGCCCCTGCATGAGTTCCTGGACAACCCGCGCGAGCTCGAGGTTGAGATAGCGCGCCTCGAGGCCGGTGGCGCTGACGCATCGGCAGTGGCTGAGAAGCGCGAGCTGCTGGAGAAGATCGACGGCTTCGTGGAGCAGAACCCGATGCTCGGCATGCGCGGCGTGCGCCTGGGCATCATGTATCCGCAGCTGCCCGAGCTCCAGATACGCGCTATCGCGTCGGCGAAGGCGAAGCTGCTGGCCGAGGGGCTCGACCCCAAGCCTGAGATCATGATCCCGCTCGTGTCCACGGTGAACGAGCTGGCGCTCATGCGCGGCAAGGCCGAGGGCATCATCGCCGAGGTGGCGCAGGCTGCCGGCGTCGAGATGGAGATACCCATCGGCACCATGATCGAGCTGCCGCGCGCGGCGCTCACCGCTGACGAGATAGCCACCCAGGCCGACTTCTTCTCGTTCGGCACGAACGACCTGACGCAGACCACGTTCGGCTTCAGCCGCGACGATGTCGAGGGCGAGTTCATCCCGACGTACCTGTCGGAGCGCCTGCTGCCGCAGAACCCGTTCGCCACGGTGGACGAGGGCGGCGTTGCCAAGCTGGTGGCTATGGGCGTCGAGCTCGGCCACGAGGGCAACCCGGATATCGTGTGCGGCGTGTGCGGCGAGCACGGCGGCGATCCCGATTCCATCCACACCTTCAACCGCATCGGCGTCGACTATGTCAGCTGCTCGCCTTACCGCGTGCCGGTGGCGCGCCTGGCGGCGGCCCAAGCGGCGATAGAGGGGAAGTAATTGCTCCACCTCGATGCTCTCCCTCGGACGATAGCGCTCACGCGCGCGGGCGAGGATGCTCAAAGCCCATCGGATGCGGCGGCTGCTTCGGCGGCTGCCGCATCCGTCTGTGATGCCGCGGTGCCTGCGGGCGCTCCGGTCGTGGTGATGATCGACCAGACGCAGCTGCCCTACCGGGAGGCGTATGCCTGCGCGGCCGACTGGCAGCAGGTGGTGGATGCCATCCGCCGCCTCGTGGTGCGCGGCGCGCCGGCTATCGGCATCGCAGGGGCGGCGGCGCTCGCTCTGCGCGCAGCCGAGCTCTGCGCGCCGGGGGCGGCGCTGCCCGATGCGGCGGCGTACCGGGCCGAGCTCGCCTCTGCGGCGCAGGCCATAGCCGCTGCGCGCCCCACGGCGGTGAACCTCGCGCATGAGGTCGGCCGGGCGCTCGCGGCTGCCGAGGCGCTGCTCGCGCAGGGCGGGGCGCCCGAGGAGGTGCCGCCTGCGCTCTTCCGCTTCACCGAGGAGCTCATCGCCGACGACGAGCGCCGGTGCCGGCGCATCGGGGCGGTAGGGGCTGATGCGCTCGAAGGGCGCCGCCGCATCCTCACGCATTGCAACGCCGGCAGTCTGGCCTGCGCCTTCTACGGCACGGCGCTCGGCGTGGTGTATGCAGCGGCCGAGCGCGGCGGCATCGAGCGCGTGTATGCGGACGAGACGCGGCCGGTGGGGCAGGGTGCCCGCCTGACCGCCTGGGAGCTCGCGCGCGCCGGCGTCCCGGTCACGCTGATATGCGACGACATGGCGGCGAGCGTCATGGCG
>CAJTXX010000049.1 GCA_910584145.1 uncultured Eggerthellaceae bacterium
GGCTCCTGCATCCCGGTCGTCACCACGGTGTTCTCCGAGAGCATGCCTTCGAAGCAGCGCGGCATCTTCGTTACCTTCGGCATGGCCTTCATGGTCATGGGCTGGGTTATCGCTGGTCTGGTTGCTGCTCCTATCTGCTCCAACCCGAACGCTATCATCCCGGGCCTCACCGATGGCGCCATCACGCTGGCCAACGGCACGTCCGCTAACGAGAACTGGCGCATCTGCTACCTGATCGGCGCTCTGCCGGTCGTGTACGGCATCATCCTGTTCTTCGTCATGCATGAGACGCCGCACTGGTACGCCAACCATGGCATGAAGGACAAGGCCTGCGAGCGCCTGTCCCAGATCGTCAAGGCTACCCGTCACGTCGACGTCGAGTTCGATCCCAACCTGCTGATCGTTCCTCCGAAGCCTGCTAAGACCGGCCCGGCGGTTCTGTTCTCCAGCAAGTTCATCGTCGCCACCTGCGCCATCTGGTCCGCTTACTTCGTCGGCCAGTTCTGCGTGTATGGCATGAACGCCTGGATCCCCACTTGGTTCCAGGGCAATGGCTTCACCGCTGCCGAGTCCGTTACCCTGCAGACTTGGAACAACGTTGCGGCTATCGCATCTAACATCGTCGTCGGCTTCATCTCCGACGCCATCGGACGTAAGCGCGCTCTGTGGATCGGCTGGGTGGCCTGCATCATCGCCATCATCGCCTGCTCCGTGTTCGTGCCCATGTTCCCCGGCGAGGCTCCCGTGAACGGCGCACCGCTGGCTGGCGCCGCTGCTGGCAACTTCGTTCCCTGCATCTTCCTGATGCTGCTGTTCGGCTTCTGCCTGAACTACGCTATCACCGCTGTTCAGCCCCTGATGCCCGAGTCCTATCCCACCACGCTGCGCAACACCGGTACCTCCTGGTGCCAGGCGTTCGCTCGCTTCGGTGGCTCCGGCTCCTCCATCGTTCTGGGCGCTGCTGCTGGTCTGGCTATGTTCCAGCATGACGTCAACGGCACCATGTCCAACAACTGGTCGATGGTGGTGCTCGTGCTCGTCATCCCGTTCGCTCTGGGCCTGATCTGCACCCTGCTGTTCGTGAAGAACACCGGTGGCAAGACCATGGACGAGCTCCAGAAGATGACCGAGGACAACCCGCTGTCCGAGACGGATGGCAACATGCGCTTCTGGGTCATGATCGGTGTGGTTATCATCAACTTCATCGGTTGCATCGTTTGCCCGCTGACCATCCCCGGCTTCTCCAAGACGGATATGGCTCTGCCGATCATGCTCGTTGCTATGCTCCTCCCCTTCCTGTACTTCTTCGTGTTCGGTGGCCAGGGCCTCGGCAAGGAGAAGGAAGCTGGTGTCGAGAAGCTGTAAGCACACTCGCTTTCTCCATAAAGCAAAAAAGAACCCCTCGAAAGAGGGGTTCTTTTTTTATCGTCCGGAAGGTGCTGGAGCTGCTCTGGCCGGATGCCCTTGGGCTCAGCTGCGCGCTCCTCGCTCGCCCGAACCTGCGCGGCCGACCAGGCCCCGAGCGGCTCTCACCGCCCGCGCCCCGCTCGCGGCTACAGGATGGCCCGCCCGCGCAGGACGACCTGCTTCACCGCGAGCGTCTCTGCATCGAGCAGCACGGCATCGGCGATATGCCCCGCCTCCAAGCTGCCGTAGTCGCCTTCGAGGCCGAGCGCGCGAGCCGGATTCGCACTGGCGGCCTTCACGGCGCTCACCAGCGGTATGCCCATCTCCTTCACAGCCACATAAAGGCAGCGCATCAGATCGCTCACCGACCCGGCCAGCGCGCCGTTGTCGATGCGCGCCTCGTAGCCCTTCACGGTGACGTCCTGGCCGCCCAGATCGTACACCCCATCGCCCAGGCCAGCCGCGCGCAGGGTATCGCTTATCAAGATCATGCGGTCGTCGCCGAACATGTTGAATGCCAAGCGCACCATAGCCGGGTGGATATGCACCCCATCGGCGATGACCTCCGCCGTCACATCGTCGCGCTCAGCCGCCGCAGGGATAGGGCCAGGCTTGCGATGATGCATGGGATCCATCGCGTTGTAGAGGTGCGTGATATGCCGCGCGCCCAGCTCGAAGGCATGCGCCGCGGTGTCGTAGTCGGTGCAGGTATGCGCGAGCGAGATGCGCACCTCGTCGGCGAGCGTCTCTATGAACGCATCGGCACCGGGCTCCTCGGGCGCTATATCGACCAGCTTGAACAGGCCGCCCGCGACTTGCTGCAAACGGCGGAACTCATCCACGCCGGGGTTGCGCACGTACTCCGGGTTCTGCGCGCCCACCTTGCTCGGCGAGATGAACGGGCCCTCCATGTTGATGCCCACCAGGTCGGCTTCGCCCGTCGCCGGCTCATACGCCGCAGCTGCCTCAGCCGCCGCGGTCAGCTGCGCCTCCGAGAGCGTCATGGTGGCCGGGCACATGGCCGTTATGCCGCGCGAAGCCTCATAAGCTCCCATGCGGTGCAGCCCTTCGAGGTCGCCATCGCTGATATCGGCTCCCGCGCTACCGTGGAAGTGCAGGTCGAGCAAGCCGGGAATCACGTAGCATCCCTGGGCATCGAGCACCTCGCCGGCGCCCTCGCTCGCTGCGAAGCGCCCCTCTGCTATGAGGATATCGCGCGCCTCGAAACCTGAACCTGTGAACGCCTGCCCGCCCCTGATGGCGGATATCGCCTGCGTGGTATCGCTCATATGCGGCTCCTATTCGCTCTGTGTGCTGATACGCATATATTACGGCTTGGCGGCCTGGGTTTCACGGTAAAATGGCAGCTACGACAGATTTTCGCAACGGTAGGGGGAACCCTTGAAGTTCAACAAGATCTACCTTCAGAAAGACGCCATCGCACGCCACGAGGACTTCGACACCTGGTACGAGGACGGCGAGCGGTTCTACCGCTTCGAGAGCAAGGGCGGCTGGAAGAGCGAGAAGGACAAGATATCAGTCATCGGCCGCATGGGCGGCGAGAACGGGCAGATACGCCCCGACAACCGTTGCTTGAACTACTTCTTGCGCTTCGAGCGCTACGAGTACATCATGCACCCCTATGTCATCTTCAAGCACTACTACATCGAGGGCATGTTGTGGGACCTGTACGGCTCCGCCGCCGAGCCGCCCTTCGATTTCGTCTGCGAGACCAAGACCAGCTACAACAAGAAGGACGTGCACGTGAAGGAGCGCCTGTTCCGCGATAAGGGCATGTGCTACGAGATACACGTCCCCGACCTGACGAAGCTGCGCGTGGCGGTCATCGCGCTGGTGGCCATCCTCATCAAAGAGGAATGGAAGGGCCTCTCCGAATGCGAGGAGGTGCGTGGCGCCACCTGGATGGAGCGCCTGAAGAACCGCGTGATCGAGAACAAGGGCTACACCTACGAGCAAGTGCAGGAGCTGGAGCGCCAGAACTCCCCGCTGGTGCAGGTGGTGCGCCCCGAAGGCCGGCCGATCGACAACGCTTAGCGTCTTCACCTGAGCATGAGCGCATAAAAAGACCCCTCAGAAGAGGGGTCTTTTTTCATCTATGCAGAGCGCCCGTTACAGCTCGGGCAGGCTCGCCGCAGCCACCGACTGGCCTACGCGGCGCATCTTCTCGTCGGGCAGCGTCACGGTTATCTGGGCATCCAGCTCGGGGTATTCCTCGGCCAGGATGCGGTTGCACTCGCTTATCAGCAGGTCGCCGCCGTCGCCCGAGGCCACGCGACCCAGCACCAGCAGCGTCTTGATCTCGTAGAACTGGCTGTACAGCACCAGCGTATGCGCCAGATAGCAGCCGATGGAACGGTAGATGTCGAGCGCGTTCTGATCGCCCTCGTTCGCCAGTGCCTGCACCACCTTCAGCTTCTCGGCCGGGGAATCCTCCGGGTTCAAGATGATGTTCGCCGCGGGCGCCAGCTTTATCACCGCGTCCTGGCTGAAATACTTGCAGCCCACGCCGAAGTCGGTGGACCACTCGTCCTGCATGGCATCAGGCGACAGGTCGACCGGCGCGAACGCCAGCTCGTTTATCCATCCGAGCACGTTGCCATCGGCGTTCACATAGCCGACCGCCTCGGACGTGCCCATCGCGATGCCGAGGATGGAACCCTCGCCCGTGCTCATGAAGCCGGCGAGCGCCGTCACGTCGCCGTCGTTGGCCACCACCAGCGGCACATCGCCGATCTCGGCGCCAGCGCGGTCGTAGATGCTCTTCACCTCGTCGCGGCGGTCGCGCGGCACCTTGATGAACAGCGACGCCACCATCGGGCTGTTGCCCACGAACGTGCCCGCCGACGAAACGCCGATCGCATCCACGCGCGGCATCTTCGATGCCGCCGTCTTGAATGCCGTCACGATCTCGTTGAAGTGGTATTCCGGGTCCTCGGTCACCTTCGGGAACCAGACCACTTCCTCGGAATACACCGGCTCGCCGTCGATGACAGCCGACACCTTGCGGTCAGACCCGCCCGCGTCGAAGCCGATGCGGCAGCCCTCCATGTGGCCGCCGATCTGCTTGGCCGACTCGTTCTCGGCCGGGAAGTCAGCCTCGGACACCGCCAGCACCTCGAGTGGCTTCTCGTACACATCGCCCACGAAGCCGTAATCGAATTTGCGCGCGCCCGTCGGCGAGTACATCTCAGCCAGCTTCTCCGCGATGTCGTCGCATCCGCACACATACACCCGGAAGCCGCCGATGCTCCACAGCTCGAACTTGATGAGGCGCTCCACATAGCGCAGGTTCGCCTCAGCGAACTCCTCTCCGCGGATGAAGCTCTTGCGCACCGAAACCAGGCCGTCCTCGCGCTCCACCGCGATGGCGATGGGCTGCTCTGCGCCCTTCAGATACTCGCGCATCCATACGCCGAAGGGGATGAACTTGTCATCCAGCACCGGCACGTTCTTTATCTCGTAGTCGATACCCAGGTAGTTCATTTCTCGTCTCCTATGATCTCGGTCAGTATCTGCTCGGTCATGCACAGCGCTCGCGGAACATGGAACGGCCCCTTGAACGTGGAACCCTTGGTGGGCGGCATGGTGGGCAGCCCATCGCGCCGCAGGTATCCGTACCATTCGCCGAACTCGGGGTCGGCGAAGTGCTCCTTGCAGTAGTCCAGCGTGCGGAAGAGCCACGCCAGATAGTAAGGGTCGCCCGTGTCGCGGTAGGCGGTGGCTGAGGCTATCATCGTCTCATTGTGCGGCCACCAGAGCTTCATGTCGTGCTCGTAGGCCTCGGGCGGCAAACCCTTCGCGTCGATGAAGTACAGAAGCCCGCCGTACTCCTCGTCCCAGCCAGCCTCGATAGCCAAACGGAATATCTTCTCGGCCACCTTGTGCAGCTCTGCGTCGCCGCGGTAGTTCGCCTCGTCCATCATGAACCAGCTGCACTCGATATCGTGCCCCGGGTTCACCACGCGCCCGGCCGTGTACCACAGCTCCGGCTGCCCCTCGGCGTTCACGCTCTCCAGCGTGCAGCCCAGCTCGGGGCGGTAGTGCTCGCCCACGATGCGCTCGGTGCACTCGCGCGCGTGCTGGTCGTACTCGGCCGTGTTCGCCGGGTCGACCCGCCGCATGATGCCGATGATGTTCAGGAAGATCATGGCGTCGCCCAGCGAGCGACCCGACCGCGTCTCGGCGATGGTCTTGGGCCCCATGCCGGTGGGGTCTTCGATCAGCCCGTTGTTCAGGTCATAGATCAGCTTGTATGCGCGCCGCGCGCGCTCCAGATGCACAGCCTCGCCCGTGACGCCGTAATACTCGGCGTTGCCGATGCAGTAGAACCCCTCAGAGAAGTTGTAGCGGCGCTGGCGCAGCGGCGCGCCCTCAGCCGTCACCGTGAAGTACAGCCTGCCGCCCGCCTCGCGGTTCACGCAATGGTCTTCCAGGAAGTCGAGGCAGCTCTTCGCCGCTTCCAGCCACTCGGGCCGGCTGCCATACACATGGCACAGATACGAGAACGTCCAAGCGCATCGGCCTTGCATCCACACGCTCTTGTCGGTGGAGTAGACGTTGCCTTCCCTGTCCAAGCACGTGTACACGCCGCCATTGACGCTGTCCATGCCGTGCTCCAACCAGAACGCCACGCACGTGTCCAGCTGATCGCGTATCCACTGCCTCCGCTCTATCAGCTGTTCGGTAACTCCTGTGGCCAAGACGCCTCCTCACCTTGTCGAAGTTGCGGCGATACGGGCATTTTGCCGCACGCCGCGCAGTGCGCCTATTGTACAATAGCTGCTTGAGTATTCGACAGCTTTGGAGGCAATAAAATGGCAACTCCCCGCTTCACCCTCACTTCCTACGATCCGGTCTACGCGGTGTGCGAAGAAGTGCGCATCCCCGAGGACGTGGTCGAGCAAACAGCCCAGCGCTGGCTCCAGATAAACGTGGCGAAGGACGGCGAGACCGCGAAGCTGAACGATAAGTGGGTGGCCGAGCACACCGACGATTTCAACAACGTCGAGGAGCTGCTGATCTTCATCCGCTACAACATGTACAAGGACAACCGCGAGGTGCAGGAACTGGCCGATCAGGACGCCATCTGCCGCGAGCTGGCCACGCGCCTGGTGGAGGACTTGCCTGAGGACGTGCTCGAGGACGCCATCTACGCGGCGAACTACCGCCTCGAGGACATGGTGATGCGCCAGGGCATGTCGCTCGAGCAGTTCGCGCAGCAGCGCGGCATCTCGGTCGACCAGGTGTACGCCGATGTGCGCGAGCGCACCATCGAGAGCCTGAAAGAGGACAGCGCGCTGGAGGCCTACGCCGACCACGCCGGCCTGACCCTCGACGCCGAGGACTTCTACGCCATCATCCCGGGCAACAGCATCGAGGAGAAGGCCGAGAAGCGCCGCCAAATAGAGCTCGACGGCCGCCTTGAGCAGATGGAGGAATACGCGCTAAAGACGAAAGCGCTCAAAGAGATCATGGAGAATGCCATGATCAAGCGCCGCGAGATAGACGACGAATGGCTGCGCTACGGCGACACCAGCGCCGATGTGCTGGACGCCAACAAGAGATTCCCCGACGCCTTCGTGACGCTATAAAAAAGGGCCCTGCAGGGCCCTTTTTTTAGCGGAAATCGTCGCCTTGGTCGCCACCGAGCAACTTGCTCTGCTGCTTTAGGTGCTCAGCCTTCTCCTGCGCGCTCACGAAGTTCTCGGGCGCATCCTCCACTTCCAGCAGTTCTACCTCGAAGGTCAAGTTGCGCCCCGCCAGCGGATGGTTCATATCGAACACCACTATGCCATCCTCCACGGCTTTCACCGTAACAGGCGACGATACGCCGTCTTTGCTCGATGACATCCAAATGCGCTGGCCCACCTTCACGTTACCCTTCGGCACTTGCTCCATCGGTACACGCTGCACGAAATCGTCCAGATACTCACCATACGCCTCGTACTGATCGACGGTGAACGTCTTCTTCTCGCCTGGCTTACCTTCCATGGCCAGTATCTCGCGCTCGAAGCCGTCGATGGCCATATCCATGCCCGTTTGGAACTTCATAGGACTGTCGGCCGTTGCAAAGCCGAACACCTCTCCGTCGTCGGTCTTGCCCGTGTATGTCAGCGTTACTGTCGAACCGATCTCCATATGATTCTCCTTCTTCGCGTTATTCCACAACAGTCACATTAGCCGTATCAGCAAGCCACGAAGCCGCCTTCGAGCGGCGCGCCATCTTGCGCAGATCAGCGGTGCGATTCGCAGCCTCCCACGAGGCGCGTACGGCCTGCGGGTCGTCCTCACCTTCGAACAGCGCATCTATGTCGGCATCGGTCAACTCCCAGCCGTGATGCGCGAACACGGCCTCCAACGTGCAGTCGATAGCCGCGCGGCGCTCAGCTTCGCGCGCGATGTCCTCCTTCATGGCATCGCCGTCGATGGAATTCTGCAGCATCCATTGCTGCAAGTCGACGCCCTGCTCCTTCAGGTTCTGCATGAACTCGCGCCCCACGTCCTGCCGTACGAAATCGGCGAAGTACGCGGGCACCTCGCCTTCCAGGCGCGCCATCGCAGCATCGATAGCGCGATCCACCTTCAGCTTCGGCAGCTCCTCGGCCTTCTGCATGCCGATATTGCGGCGCACCTGCCAGCGCAAGTCATCCACATCTGCCGACCCCAGCTTCGCAGCGAACGCATCGTCGAGCGCCGGCACCTCCCGACGTCGGAAGCCCTCGATATGCACCTGCGCGTGCAGATCGCCGTCGCCGTATTCGGAGGTGCCATCGGCGTTTTTCGCCTCGAAGTCGAACTCCAAGTCGTCACCGGCTTTCGCGCCCAGAAGCTTCTCGTCGAACGAGAGCGGCATGGTGCCCTCGCCAAGCCCCATCATGCGCTTCGTGTTGCGGATGCCCGACACCAAGCGTCCATCGGCGTTGTTCGAGATGGTCATGGTGGCGCGCACGTAATCGCCCATCTCGGCGGCATGATCGGGGTCTTCTATATCCACGAACGTGTGGTAATGATCGCGTAGCTGCTCTATCTGCTGCTCCACCTCAGCATCGGTGGTCTCTTCCGGCGGCATATCGATGCTCACCGGGTCGTAGCTGGAAAGCTGCATGATGGGAGCCACCGGCCCCGACACGGTGAACGTAAAGGATGTACCCTCCTCGAGCACCTCATCCACATTGAATGACGGCTCGTCCAAGAAGATGACGCCCGTGCTATCGATGACCGGGAACGCCTGCTCGTTGATGAGAATCTCAGTCACGCCGCCCATAGCATTCTCGTGCCCGCCTACCTGCTGCTCGAGCACTGCGCGCGGCGCCTTCCCTTTGCGGAAGCCCGGTATCTCGCGCTGCCCCACCTGGCGGAAGAACTCGTCAGCAGCCGCCTTCACCTCTTCGGGGGATGCGACGATGGTCAGCACCGCCTCCTGACGCTCGCCATCGTCTTCCCGTGCGATATCCTTAACCTGCAAATCTGCTCCTCACTAGCGATGGACTATCGCTGATAGTATCTCATAATGGATGCGCTTCGTGTCCCATAAGCGCGATCTGCTCCTGCGCAGATCGCTCATTCCTTGCGCGCATACAGGCTCACAGCCCTGTAGCGTACATCTGCATCGCCCGGCACCGTGGCGACCACCTCGCCTGCCTTGTAGCCGCGGTCGGCCGACACCTCGTATTCGTCTTCAACCGATAACGCGTCGAAGCCGGCTGCCTTGAGCCAGGCCCGGTTCTCCGCCTCGGTGCGCGCCGCTTGGATGCTGTTGCCCAGCTCGCGGGCTGCCGCCACCACACCTTCGTCACGCTCGCGGTCGGCGAACACCGTCTCCATGATCAGCAGCCCACCCGGTTTCAGTACGCGGCCGAACTCGGCAAGCGCACGGGCTTGATCGCAGAACAACGTCATCACATTGTTCACATACACCACATCGAGCGTACCCGTGCCGATGCCGGCCGATATCAGATCTTCGGGATACGCCAGGTGGAACTCCATGTTGTTGCCTTTGAGCCCGCTATCGTGCCACGCACGGCTCATACCGTCGATGGATTCCTGCACGTACGACGGGCTCCAATCGATACCGATAACATGGCCGCTATCGCCCACCATGCTGCTGATCTTGTACGCGCCGCGCCCGCGTCGGCTGCCGATGTCGAGCACGCGCTTGCCTTTCAGCTCGCTAGCGGGCAACAGCATCTTGCAGACCGACGCGAATCCGTACTCGAACTCCTTGTCCGCATAATAGTCGGCCAAAGCCGCAGATGACGCTGGAGAAGACCCCTTATCTCCTTCACTACGACTGCCGATGGAGATGCCGGCTGGTTGCGAGCTATCGCTCGATGGGCCATCAAAGGCATCGGGGATGCCATTATCAAGAGCAGCCAAGTCGGCAGCACGCGCGGTCAGATTCGCGCGCGAAGCATCCACCTGCAAGCTCTCGTTGAAGCGATAGTATTGCTCGTTGCCATAATGCGAGATGAACGTGGTGGTGGCACGGCGGGTCGTCATCTCAGCCAGGAATACCAGCATCTCGCGATCGCCCATCGTAGCATCCACGAATGCGAAGGCGCTGTCCATCTGATCATGGGCCGCATCGACCGCCGGCTGCACCTTCGCCACCTCTTCTTTATAGGCGGCTTCGATGGTGCGGAACGCCGCTTCGCCTTCAAGAGCCTTCTGCAGCACGCATTCAGCCAAGAACGCCTTCAGAGCTGCCGCTGTCAGCCGATCGCGGCGCACCTGCGCGTCCGCGGCCGTGCCCGCCTCGATCGAGCGGGCGGTCTCAGCCTCTAGCGTGCGCACGCGGCCACCCACCGCCACATCGGCTGTCTCGCCTGCCAGCAACTCGGGTTTCGCCGCACGCAGCGCATCGCGCAGCTGCATGCACACCTCTTCCAGCTGCAATACGTGACCGCACACGCCCGCCAGCGCATCCAGCAGCAGCCCTAAAAGCGCGATACGCTCGTCGAACTCGGCCGCACGCGCCCGCTGCACGATATCGCTGCCCGCAGTGCCCGCCAAGATGGAATCGATCTGATAGTCGGAACGGTACTTCTGGAACAGCGCATAATACACGCTGAATTGATCGCATATCTCATCGTCGCGCAGGAACTGCTCGAACAAGCTGCGGTCGACGGGTTTCCCCAACCGCTCGTACAGCGACATCACATCGGCTAGGTCCTCCCAGCCGCGCGCTGTCACGAACGCCTTGCCGCCGCCTGGTTTGCTCTCCACCTTATAAAAACGGTCCTTCTTCGCCTCTAAGAACGTGGTGACCGCCGGGTGCAGCCCTGCCTCCTGCGCGTACGCACGCCACGCTGCGTAATCGGGCTGCACATCGATCTCGCGCAGGCGATCGAGCGTCGCAATGTCGAACTCATGCACGCTGCGGTTATATTCCGGCGGGTTACCCGCACAGACAACCACCCAACCCTCGGGTACTTTATGCTTGCCGAACGTCTTGAACTGCAAGAACTGCAGCATTGAAGGATACAGCGTCTCAGAAACGCAGTTGATCTCGTCGAGGAACAGGATGCCGCTGCGCAACCCCGTGCGCTCCATGTAATCATAGACGGCGGCCACGATCTCGCTCATCGTGTACTCGGAGGCATCGAATTCCATACCCTCGAAACTGCGGCGCTCGATGCGCGGCAGCCCCAGCGCGCTCTGGCGCGTGTGATGCGTCATCGAATACGACACGATGCCGATGCCCAGTTCGCGCGCCACCTGTTCCATGATAGCCGTCTTTCCGATACCAGGCGCTCCCAGCAGGAACACCGGCCGCTGATGCGCGACTGCCAGCGCGGGCACGCCCGCCTCATCGCGCTGGAGATATGCTTCTACTGTATCCTTTATCTGCTGCTTCGCCTCTGCGATGTTCATACCTCTGCCTTTCTTGCGATTGGTTCGACCTGCATCGTTCTGGCTCCCTCTTCCTGCGGATCGTGGGCGGTCAGGATGTTCAGATGCCTCATTCCAGCGACTCTTCTGTTATCACCACTTTTATGGCCCACGGCGGGACGACAGGAGGCTCGCAAGCCTCATCCTCTAAGAAGACGAATGCGGCATCGTAGTCGGGCGGGGCTTCCGGGAACGTGCCTAAGCCGTCGGTGAAATAGATCAGCCCGCGCATGTGCGGCAGCTTCCCCGCCTCGCGCATGCCCTGTACGTAATCGAATACCGGACGGAAGTCGGTGCCGCCGAACCCGCACACCGTGAAACCGCGCATCAGCGTATCCACATCTGCCAGATCGCTGATCACCATATGCTGTTGCAGACGCGAGTCGCTCTGCAGCACATGTATGTTCACGTCACGCGCGAAAACCTGCGCGTCCTTCAGCACAGCGAAGGTGTGCTCTACGAAGCGGCGCACCAGTGCGCCCTTCACCGACTCCGATGTGTCGATAGCTATCACAAGATCGCGGATGCGATCGGTTTCCTTGTATTCCAGCGGCTCGACCAACGGCATGTTGCCGTACAGATCGAGCCCATAGGTGTAATACACATAATCGAACTCGTCGGGATCGATCAGCATCTCCTCGCTCTGCACCATGAACTGCCGCAGGAATGCCGCGTAGTCGTAGCGTTGTCGGTTTGCCAGGCTCAAGTTCTGAAGGAAGCTCGCCGCTTCCTCGCCCCATTCGCGGCTGAACGTCTCAAGGCTCATCTCGATCTGCTTGGCAACATCCTCCCAATCCTGCTCATCCTGATCAGGCGCAGTAGCGCGGAACCCGCCCATGAGATCGCTGCCTTGCTGCTCATGCTGAGGGCTCTCGGCCTCCTGCACCCGCGAATCGTCATCGCCTCCGCCTTGGGAGCCCTCGCCTTCATCGCGGTCCTCGCTCTCTCGTTGCCGGCGTAAGCTCTCGGGAAGCTGGCTGGCGGCCAGCTCGTTATCGAGCGAGGGTTCGAACTCGGCGCCCTCATCGGAATCAGCCGCCTCCTCGGGCGCATAACCGGTCGGCATACCCTTGCCATCATCGGGGTGCCCTGCGCTCAAGGCAGGCCATGCCGCATGCTCATCACGCTCGAACAGCGCACGCCATTCGTTCAACGTGCTCCGGCGAAGCCCGCGGTATTCCTCGCCGTCGGGCGTTTTCGCTATGTTGTGCAACAGCCCATATACGCTGCTTGGCAGCATATCACCCGCCAACAGGCGAACCGTGCTCAGCGCTTCCAAGCGAGCTGCGTCATCTTCGCTGGGAAAACGACCCGCGCACAGGTCCATGGCCACGCTCTCGACGATGATGTCGCAGGCCAGGCTCCACGCCTCGCGGTCAGCACGGCCTGCATGATACGGATGCCGGAAGATGCAATGCAGCACCATGTGCAGATGGTCGCGGATGACCTCATCGAACGACCCATTGAATCGTGCCACCACACGCGGAGCCTCGAATGCTACCACATGCCCATTCGTAGCGATCGGGTATGCACCGCTAGCCCCCACTGGCTCCATCTGCATGCGCCAGAGCGCCAGATCGAGGAAGCGGAATTTCAGCATCAGCTGGACCCGGCACTCTTCTAGGATATCCGCGGCAAGATGCTCCTCCGCCCGGCGTCGGCGCAACTTCTCGTCCATCGCTTCTGCCATAAGCACCCCTATAGCTCGAAATCAAGAGCAGCGCAGCCGAAACGGCACCGCCGCATCTCCAACAGGTAGCCCGTCATAGCAGCATCCCGCACTGCGCTCACGCGCTCGATGACCTCATTCATGTTATCGGCATTCAAGAAGCCCAGGTCGGCGAGTGCGTCCAACGATGCGCGGTCATCGTGCTTCGCGATGGCTGCGCACACATCTCCCAACTGCTGACGGATGATCCGCTCGAGCAGCTGCCGATTAACATCTGTCAAAAATACCGGGTCGCCCAGGCGCTCGATGATGCGCACTGCCTGATCGTAAAGGCTCAAGCCACGTCCGTTCAGCACCGCGTCGAAATTGCTCACGTTCGCGATGGCGTTGTCATAGTGCTCCATCAGATTCCGCGCATCCAGCCCGGCCCCCGACGTAAGCGCCACGAACTGCTGATGCTCGCCTCGGTCGGTCGCGGGGAAACGTATCTCGAAAGAATCATGGCCTTGCACCGGTTCATCCATATCGATGCGGATCAGCTCGATCAGCCGATCCACCGCAAACGCCCTGATGCCGATATCGGTAAGGCTGCTATGCACCATCAAGCTGCGCAGATGCCGTGCACCGCTGAACGCGTAGGGAGCGATCGATGCCACCTCGCGCCCGATGATCACATCCGGCTCGGTGTCCATATAATGCACCACATGCAGACGGCCGTCCCCTCCAACCTCCAACAACATGCCGCTCCGCACTGCGAACCGCGCGTTGCCAGGGTCTACGCTCACTTCCCGCAAGCTGGTAGCAGCGCGACCGCTATGGGCATCGGCGACGACGAGCGCCATCAGACCGATACCCTCCAGGCTCGCCGGCAGATGCAGAGCCTCGATCACCGTATCGAGGAACGCCTCATCGCCGATGCGCTGCAGCCCCTCCGATAGCACAATGCGGCGCAACGCGATACACCCCCTGAACGCAGCCGGCCCGATGTCGCGCACCGAGCGCGGCACCTCGACCTCTTCCAACGCCTTATGATTCAGTAGCGCCCGCGCATCGATGCTCACCACGCCCTCAGGCACACGCAGCCGCCTTGCGCGCGGGTCAGCCATCCATTCCAGATGCAAACCGTCTTTGCAAACCCGCAGCAGGGCACCCTGCTCATCTATGCGCAGATCCGAGCCTTCAGCTATGGTGAAGGTGGCGCGCTCCCCCGCATAAACGAGGAAAGCATCGGCTGCCACCGGATGCCCTATCTGCTCGACGGTCGATGGAAGATGCAGCGCCGTCAGCGCCGTTCTGGTAAAGGCATGCTCCCCGATGCTGCGCAGACCCTCATTCAGATGCACCTCATCCAAACAAGGACAATCGAAGAACGCTCGCTCGGCGATGCTCTGCAGCGCAGAGGGTGCCGCGAACGTGTGCAGACCGGTATGGGCGAACGCATGCTCAGCTATCATCTCGATACCATCAGGAAGCGTTATGCGCTCAAGCTGCGCCATCCCATTCGCCGCCTTGCGGCCGACGGCGATGCAGTCCGGTGCCACCTCGTAACTTGGCATAGCCACCGCCATCGCCACGAGCCCTGCGCGCCCTTTCGTGTACACAGCGATGCCGTCGGTCTCAAGGTAAGGGTTCTGCGGATCCACCTCGATGACATCCAGCGCTCCTTTTCCGAAGGTCCCCGGATAGATGGATCTCGTACCCGCCCCGATGCGCAACCGCTTCAGGCCCGTATTGTCGAATACATTCGGGCGTACCTGATCTAAGCGTCCTGGCAGCACCAAATCTTCCAGCTTCGGACAATTGCGGAACCAACCTGGATCGTATTCCGCCCCTTCGCACGAGAGCGCTGCGCGCTGCAAGTCAGGGCACCCGCGAAAAGCGCAGTACCCTATGGAAACAACCGGATCGGGCACGATGACAGAACGCAATCCGGATAGCTGTGCGCAGGCATCATCAGCAAGCGCTACCACAGGGATGCCTTCTATCTTGTCGGGGATGCGAAGATCTGCCACCGCAGGGTCACAGCGCTCGATGCGGGCTGCGACCCCATCCAGTAGCACAAAGGTCCAGCGGGTGCCATCGCCATCCACCCATATGCGAGGCTCCGACGCACGCGCAGCCTCCGCTGCCGCCGCACGCTCCAACGATTCGCGGCGCACGCGCAACCGTTCCTCCGCCTCCTCGGCTCTGTCGAGAGCCTGGACAGTATCGATCATCAGCGTCGGCGCAAAGCCTCCGAAGCAGATATCAAGATCGCTGAGATCGACTCCTAAGCTGACGCCCATCTCGTGCCCTCTATCTGATTTGGGAAAGCTATCAGTCAGCACATCTATCGCGCTGACCGATCAGGCTAGCGAATCGGTTCGGTCCCCCATGGCGCACCAGCGGGATTCAGCTTGCGCCGCGGCGAAAGCTCGTCGGCATGGATGATGCAATAGCGGATCCCCTTCAGTGTCACATACAGCGAGGCTATCTCATGCTTGGTACCATGATTGAACACTTCATACGTCAGATACTCACGGTCGATCATCGGCTGATAGACCGGGCTGTCGATCACTTTCTCGAGCAGGATGTTGGTCGATTGTCGACCCAGCTCGTCCTGCTTCAACGTGATGTTGTACAGGATATCTTCCTGCTCCTCAGTCAGACGCCCCAGCTCTTCTATCTCTGCCAAGATCTCTGCTTCTGTTGCCATGGATGCTCCTTCGAGAACGCTGTTCCTTTTCTTGGGATTATACCAGCAAGACCGCATCGTTTTTGCGCATCACATATAAAAAGGACCTGCACGGGGCAGGTCCTTTCCGTACTGACGAAGAGGCGGGATCTACACGCCCTGGTAACCCTTAGAAGGATCGCTGTCGCCGACGCCGATGCCGGTGTCGCCAGCCTCATTGCCGGTACGCTTCGTGGAGGTGTAGCCACCCCAAGCACGAGCGATGTACTTATCCTTCACCCAGAAGATCTGAGCCTTCATCAGGTCGGGAGCGGTAACGCCACACTCAGCGAGAGCCTCGTCCTTGGACTTACCGCCAGCGATAAGCTCGTTCAGCTTATCAGCGGCCTCGTTCGCGGGCATCGCCAAAAACTCTTCTTTGGTCATCTTGACCTCCTACGGTCCTCAATGCGGTTCCTTCGGCTCGGATTATATTCCAAATCGAACCGAAGGAACCAATGGATGTCTAAAGATTCTAGAGCTGGAACAGGACCATCGGGCGGTCGAATTCCTTCATCTTCGCTTCCATTTCCTCAACCGTGCCGTAGTAGAGAGTACCGGACTCTTCCACCTGCACAGCGAGGGGACGCTGACCAGCCTTCTCACCCTCGGGGCCATAGTACTTCGAGAAGATCTGGGTCGGGCACGGAATGTAGAACCACTCCCAGTTCTCGCCGCAGGTCTCGTCACCGCCCTTGAAGAACGGGCCGACCTCGACCTCCTTGATGCCCCACTGGTCGAGAGGAAGCTGGAACTCTTCCTTGCATGCGATCTCGGCGGCATGATTGCCGGAGAAATAGCGGTAATCGCAAAGAAGGGCGTAGCGGGTACCGTCGTAGCGGGAATCCTTGATAGCAGATTCGAACTGCTTCTCGATCTCAGGAGTATTCGCCATCTAATTCACTTCCTTTCGAATAATTAATCAGCGTCGAGGCTGCGTACGCGGCGGACGTTGCACATAACGCCCTTGTACGGAGCACCGAAGCCCAGCTTGCCGATGTTCATATGCGGCACGAGGCTGTTGAAGTTGGACTTCCACACGCCGAACAGGTTGGGCTCTTCGCCGT
>CAJTXX010000050.1 GCA_910584145.1 uncultured Eggerthellaceae bacterium
CTCTCGAACAGGTCGGCGCCCATGCCGGCCACATCGCCCACGTTGTCGCCCACGTTGTCAGCGATGGTGGCGGGGTTGCGGGGGTCGTCCTCAGGGATGCCGGCTTCCACCTTGCCCACCAGGTCGGCGCCCACGTCAGCCGCCTTCGTGTAGATGCCGCCGCCCACGCGAGCGAACAGCGCCACAGCGGATGCGCCGGTGGCGAAGCCCTCGACCATGCCGATGTGCTCGTGGGCCAGGTCCATCGTGAACTGATAGGCCAGCTCCAGATCGAACAGGTTGATGCCCGAGAACACCAGCAGTATCAGCCACAGCGACAAGCCCATCAGCGCGAACGAAGCCACGCACAGGCCCATCGTGAGGCCGCTGCGGAAGCTGACGGTCAGCGCTGCTGCCACCGACGTCTCCGCCGCATGCGCGGTACGGGTGTTGGCGCGCGTGGCCACATGCATGCCCGCATAACCAGCAGCCGCAGACAGCACGCCGCCGGTGATGAACGCCAGCGCCGTCACCCACGACAGCGCGATGGCCATGACGATGGCGACCACCGCCATGAAGATGATGAGCAGCTTGTACTCGCTCATCAGGAACGCTTTGGCACCCTGCTGGATCTTCTGCGAGATGCCGTTCATCTTGTCAGAGCCCGGGTCCTGCTTCAGCACCCAGCTCCCCAGGTAAGCCGCCACGATCACGCCCACCAGAGCGCACGCGGGAGCCAACCACGCGATAGCAGTTGTCACATCTCCTCCTTGAACTTGACGATATCGCTCGTTGCCGTCTTATCCCCGTCCGCTCAGGCGCGGCGGTAAGGCAGCAACCTCCCCATTCTATCCGTTTCAAGCCCGGAAACCCCGACGATTCACGCACCCGGCCGTTTCTTTCCCCCACAGACCTCCCGACCCAAAAAGGCGGAGCAAATAGCATATGTTCGAAATGATTGCGCGAACCCGCATGCGGTTAAGATATGGCAAAGAGCGCTCTTGTTGCCCAGTAGACGATGATCGCAGTGAAGAGGAGCACGAGGAACGCGCCGCTCCCGGGTCCGGCGAAGCCGGGGCTCAGAGGTTGCCCTTGACCCAGGCTATGTCGGATTCGATGGCTGCTATCAGATCGGCGGTGCGCTCGAAGCGCTGCATCGGGCGGAGGTGGGCGGCGAACTCCAAGCTGATCGGCTCGCCGTACAGATCGCCATCGAAGGAGAGGATGTGCGCCTCCATGTTCGCCGTTGCGACATCGTCGTAGGTGGGCGGGATGCCGACCGACACCGCCGCGCGATAACGCTCGCCGCCGACGACGGCGTACGCCGCATAGACCCCATCGCCTAAGGCGCGCAACTCTTCTGGCACGGTCAGGTTCGCGGTGCGGATGCCCATCTCGCGCCCCGCCTCGCGCCCGTGCTCTACGATGCCCGCGCATGCATACGGATGCCCCAGCAGCTCCGCCGCCTGCGCGACCTCGCCGAACGCGAGCAACCCGCGTATCCGCGTGGACGACACGCGCTCACCGCCGATGCGCAGCAGGTCGTGCGCATGCACGGCGACGCCCTGCTCCTCCCCCCATCCGGCAAGGTCGGCCACCGTGCCCGTCGCCCCGCGGCCGAACCGGAAATCGCTGCCCACATGCAGCGCGGCAGGCAGCGCACCCGCGAACACCGCATCGAGGAACCCATCGGGCGAGCTGCCAGCGAGCGTGCGCCCGAACGGCAGCACCGCCACCGCATCGGCCCCCGTGCCCGCAAGCGCGCAGATGCGCTGCTCATTCGACATCAGCTTCTTGAAGCCGCCGCCGGCGAACATCTCGTCGGGGTCGCGGTCGAAGGTCATCACGATGCAGCGGACCCCGCGCGCCCGCGCATCGCGCAGCGCGTCGTCGATGATGAGCATGTGCCCGCGGTGCACGCCATCGAACACGCCGATGGTGCAGACCGTGCCAGCGAGGCGCTCATCGGGCGCAGACAGGTCGATCTCAAACACCTCTGCCACGGCTGACCCCCTCACCCAGAACGCATTCGGCCCGCAAGGCGGTACCACCCGCCGCCACGCGGTAGATCGCCAGCAGCTTATCGCCACGTGCGACGCTCACCAAGCTCCCGTCGGGCGGCACCTCGCAGCATGCGGTCAGCCCTGAGGTGCACGAGCACATGCGGTCGATCGAGCGCGACGGCAGATACTCATGCAGCACCGACCCCGAGAGCGGCAGCGGCATGCCATTGCGCACCTTGCCCTGCGCCTGCTCGTCAGCGAACGCGATGGGGAACCCGAGCGCCACGACAGGGTCTATAGCCGCCCCCACCCCGATGCGCTCGAGCGCATCGAGCGTCGAGCATTCATCGAGGCTGATCGAGCCGACCGAGCAGCGCCGCAGAGCGCTCAGATGCGCCGCGCTGCCGACCGCATTGCCGATATCGCGCGCCAGCGAGCGGATATAGGTGCCCTTCGACACATCGAAGGCGACCTGCCACGCGAGCGTGCCCTCCTCCCGCACGATGCGCACGAGCCGCGCCGAGCGCACTTCCACATCACGCGGCTCGAGATGCACCACATTGCCCTTGCGCGCCTCGTCGCATGCCTTCTTGCCGTCGCGCTTCAACGCCGAATACATCGGCGGTATCTGCTTAAGCTTGCCCGTGAACCGCTCGAACACCGAGATGGCGAAACCGGGGTCGGCCACCTCAGGCGGCACGCTGCACGTCCGTATGACCGCGCCCTGCGCATCGTCGGTGTCGGTGGCAGCGCCGAACGCGATGGTCGCCACATAGGCCTTATCGTGGCCGGAGAGGTACTGGTTCAGCCTGGTAGCGGGCCCGATGAGCATCGGCAGCACGCCTGTGGCCATCGGGTCGAGCGTGCCCGCATGCCCCACGCGCTTCTCGCCGAAGATGCGCCGCACGCGGCCCACCACATCATGCGAGGTGAGCCCTTCGGGCTTATCGATAGCCAACAGCAGGCTCAGCCCCGACGCTCCCCGCTTCACGCGCCCTCCCGGCAGCCCAGCGCCTTGCAGACCGCCTTCTCCACCGTGTGGCGCGCCTTATCGAGCGGCTCATGCAAGGTGAAACCGGCCGCCGCCGCATGGCCGCCGCCGCCGAAGCGGCGCGCCATCGCGGCTACATCGGTGCCGTCCTTCGAGCGGAAGCTGCCGCGCACATGCACGCCCTCATCGCGCAGCATGGCGGCGATGCGCACGCCGTCGATGGAGCGCAGCACGTTGATCAGCTGCTCGCAATCGGACTTCACCGCGCCCGCCTCGGCCATCTCGCGCTGCGTGACGAAGCTCACCGCCGCCTGTCCGTCGCACAAGAGGCGCATGTTGGCGATGGCGCAGCCTTCGAGCTGGATGGATGCCAGCGTGCGCCGCTGGAAGAACTCAGCCGACAGCGCCGCTGCATCTGCTCCCGCCTCCACCATCTCGCAGGCGGCTCGGAACGCGCGCAAGTCGGCATTCTGGTACTGGAAGCGCCCCGTATCGGTCATGAGGCCGGTATAGGCGCAAGCAGCCACGTCTCCTGAGCGGTCGACCTCCAGATGCCCAGCGAGCTCCCACACCAGCATGCTGGTGGAAGCCGCATCGGGGTCGGTATAGCTCAGGTCGGTCTCGCGGCGGTCGACGGCATGATGGTCGACGGTGATGGTGAACGGCGCTTGCGCACGCAGGGCGGCCGCCGCCTCGCCGATGCGCTTCGCATCCGGTGCATCCACCTGCACGAACACCTCGCAACGCCCATCGAACGCCTCTACGGGCACGAGCTCGTCCGCACCGGGAAGGCACGCGAAGCTGCGCTCTAGCGGCGCATCGGCCGCCAGCAGCACGCGCACGTCCTTGCCCAGCTGCACGAGCGCCGCGCGCAAGGCGAGCTGCGAGCCGATGCAATCCCCATCAGGGCTCACATGGCCGCAGATGCAGACATGATCGCATTTCAGCAGCGCCTCGGCTATCTCCTCCAACGTGGTGTTGGTCTGAGGGGTCACAGCCATCGCGGGCTAGAGCTCCCCGCCCTGCTCGGCCGCCTCGTCGAATGCCGCCTGACGCGCCTTCTCCTCGCTGAGGTGCTTCCCCAGCTTCTCGGCGGCATCCACCGTCTCGTCCAGATGGAAGCGCAGCTCGGGCGCCTGCTTCCAAGCGAGCTGCTTCGCCATCAGCGAGCGGATATGCCCCTTCGCGGCTTGGAACGCCGCCTCCACCGACGCGTAGCGCTCCGGCTCGGCCGTGTAGAACACATCGCAATACGCGCGGTCGAAGCTGACGCTGCATCCGGTTATGGTCACCAGCTGCAAGCGGGGGTCGGACACCTCGAACAACAGGATGCTCGATATGACCTCCCGCGCCTGCTCGTCTACCTTGCGGTTGCCTTCCTTCATGGCAGGCCTCCTTACTCGGTGCGCTCGACTTCCTTCACGACGTAACCCTCGATGGTGTCGCCCACCTTGATGTCCTGATACCCGGTGATGCCGATGCCGCACTCGAAGCCATGCGCCACGCTCTTCACGTCATCCTTGAAGCGGCGCAGGCTCTCTATCTCGCCCTCGTAGATGACCGTGCCATCGCGCACCACGCGCACCTTGTCGTCGCGGTTGATCTCGCCCTCTATGATGTAGCAGCCGGCGATGGTGCCCACCTTGGGGACCTTGAACGTCTCGCGCACCTCGGCCACGCCGGTGTCCTCTTCCACGATATCCGGGGACAGCAGGCCCACGCGCGCCTGGTTGATATCCTCGATCGCCTGGTAGATGACGCGGTACAGGCGGATATCCACCTTCTCCTTCTCGGCCTGCTGGCGGCTCTTGCCCGTGGGGCGCACGTTGAAGCCGATGATGATGGCATCCGATGCTGCGGCCAGCGTTACGTCGGTCTCGGTGATGCCGCCCACCGCGGAGTGGACGATGTTGATGCGAACCTCAGACTGGTCCATCTTGTCGAACGCGTCGCGCAGCGCCTCGATGGAGCCTTGCACGTCTGCCTTCACGATCAGGTTCAGGTCGGTCTGCTTGCCCTCTTCGATACGGCTGAACAGGTCATCCAGGCTCATATGCGAGGTGTGCTGCTGCTCGGCCAAGCGCTCGCGCAGTTGGCGCTCCTCGGCCAGCTTGCGGGCATCGCGCTCGTCCTCGAACACGCGGAACTCGTCGCCTGCGGTGGGAACGGAGTTCAAGCCCAAGATCTCCACCGGATCGGCCGGACGCGCGGAATCGACGTTCTCGCCGTGCGGGTCGATCAGCGCACGGACGCGCCCGTACGACGTGCCGGCGACGACCGCATCGCCCGTGCGCAGCGTACCGCGCTGGATGAGCACGGTGGCCACCGGGCCGCGGCCCTTGTCCAGGTTCGCCTCGATGACGAAGCCGGACGCCAGCGCATCGGGGTTGGCCTTCAGCTCCAGCACATCTGCCTGTAAGATGATCGTCTCCAGCAGATCGTCGATGTGCAGCTGCTTCTTCGCCGACACCTCGACGAACATGTTCTGGCCGCCCCACTCCTCGGGGATGA
Source organism: uncultured Eggerthellaceae bacterium (assembly GCA_910584145.1). Lineage (GTDB taxonomy): Bacteria > Actinomycetota > Coriobacteriia > Coriobacteriales > Eggerthellaceae > Adlercreutzia_A. The sequence goes on from CAJTXX010000050.1 coordinate 5,485, forward strand.
CCTCGTATTCGGTCAGCTCCTGGCGCACGCGGTCGGGGTTCGCACCGTCCTTGTCTATCTTGTTCACGGCCACCACGATGGGCACTTCCGCCGCCTTCGCGTGGTTGATGGCCTCGACCGTCTGGGGCATGACGCCGTCGTCAGCCGCCACCACCAGCACGATGATGTCGGTCACCTGGGCGCCGCGGGCGCGCATGGCGGTGAATGCCTCGTGGCCCGGCGTGTCGATGAAGGTGATCTGACGGCCGTTGATATCCACGACCGAAGCGCCGATGTGCTGGGTGATGCCGCCGGCCTCGCTGGCCACCACGCCGGTATCGCGGATGGCATCGAGCAGCGATGTCTTGCCGTGGTCGACGTGGCCCATCACGGTGACCACGGGCGGGCGCGGCTTCAGGTCGTTTTCGGTGTCGTTGTAGACGACGGCGAACTCCTCCTCGGGCGAGACGATGCGCACCTTGCGGCCCATATCGTCAGCCACGATGTCGATCAGCTCATCGCCCATCGACTGGGTCAGCGTCAGCACCTGACCCAGCATGAACAGGCGCTTGATGATATCGTTGGGCTGCACGTTCAGCAGCTCGGCCAGCTTGGCAACGGTGGCGCCCTGCGGCACCTCCACCACGGAATCGTCGAGCACGAGCGTCGGGTCGATGCCGCGCTCGATCGCCTCGGCCTCTGCGCGCTCGCGCGCCTCGGCCTCGCGCTTCTCCTTGCGCTTCTTGCGGCGGCCCTCGCCCTCATGGGTGGTCGCGGCCTCCACGGCGGCGCGGGCCTCGGCCAGCACCTTGTCGCGTTGCAGCTTCTCAGCCTGCACGGCCATCTGCGCGTAGCGGTCCTCGCCCTGCGCAGGGGCATCGCCTTCGAGCTCGGGCACGTACTGCGACTTGCCCTTGCCGCGCTTGCCGGCGCCCTTCGCCTGCTTGGGAGCGTCCTTAGCCGTCGCAGCCGCCTTCTTCTGCGACTGGATGCGCTCCTTCTCCGCCTCGATCTGCGACAGCAGCGAACTGAACCCGCTCTTCACGGTCGGCGCGGGCACGGCGTGATGCTCAGGCTCTGCCGCCTTCGCCGCCGGCTTCTTGCCACGGTTGCGCAGCGCCTCTTCCACCGCCTGCTTCTTGGCGACCTCGCGGCGGGCCTTCTCGGCGCGCTCACGGGCACGGGCCTCTTCCTTCTCGCGGGCCACGCGCTCCTTCTCCGACTCGATCTGGCTGGCCAGCTGGTCGAAGCCCGCGCTCTTCGTCTCTATCTTGCGCACCTTGCGCTCGGCGGGCGCCTCGCCGTCGGCATCCCGCTTGGGCTGGTCCTCGCCGCGGGCGGCGCGAGCAGCCTCGCGCGCTGCGCGCTCCGCCTCGACGGCAGCGCGGCGGGCGGCCTCCTCCTCGGCCTTCTGCTTGGCTTCCTCAGCCTGCTCCTTCTCGAGCGCCTCCTGAGCCTTCGCATCGAGCTCACCGGCCCGCTGGAGCAGCTCGGGCTCCATGTTCTTGCGGATCGTCTCCACATCGGCGTCGGTCAGCACGCTCGCGTGCGACTTCGCCGCTATCTTCATATCGCGAAGCTTCGCCAGCATATCCTTGCTGGACAGGTCGAATTCCTTCGCTAGTTCATGTACGCGCATGCCGGCCATATATCACTCCATTCAAGCTCGCCCAAGGCCACCCGGCCTTAAACCAGCGCCTCTTCCTCTGCATTCGAATGCACACCGCAGAATCTCGAACCCGGGCGGGCGTGGTTGCGGCAACGCGTGCCGTCCTCGCTCACATAGATGCAGAAATCATCTTCCGGCTCTTCCTCGTCTATCAGCACGTTCTCACCCACGAGCGACTCGCCCGACATGCTCGACGAGCGTATGTCGATGTGCCAGCCGGTCAGGCGGGCGGCCAAGCGGGCGTTCTGGCCCTCCTTGCCGATCGCCAGCGACAGCTGGTCGTCGGGCACCACCACGGTTGCGTAGTGGTTCTCGGGATCGATGGTCACGTTCTGCACCTTCGCAGGCGACAGCGCGTTGGCCACGTAGACGCTCGGATCCTCGCTCCACTGGATGACGTCCACGCGCTCGTTGCGCAGCTCCTCTACCACCATGCGCACACGGCTGCCCTTCGGGCCCACGCAGGCGCCCACCGGGTCGAGATTGCTCTCGCGCGACGCCACCGCCACCTTGCTGCGAGCGCCCGGCTCGCGCGCGATGGACTTGATCTCCACCACGCCCTCGTAGATCTCGGGGACCTCGATCTCGAACAGGCGGCGTATCAGATCGGGGTGCGTGCGCGACACCACGATGGAAGGCCGCGCCTGCTCGCCGCGAGCGCGCGGCGCATCCGAGGACGGGTCGCGCACCTCGATGATGAGCACCTTCAAGCGCTGGTTGTGGCGGTAATGCTCGTTCGACGGGCGCTCGTTGCGCTCGTTGGGGTTGCGCTTGAGGTCGTAGTGCGGCAGCTCCGCCTCCACGCCATCGCGTATCTTCACGATGGTGAAATCAGGCGTGCCCTGGAGCACCGTACCGGTGATCAGGTCGCCCACGCGCCCGGAGAACTCCTCGTAGATGGTCTGGCGCGTAGCATCGCGCACGATGGCGGCGATGACGCTCTTGGCGTTCTGCGCTGCGATGCGGCTGACGTTCTCGGGCGTCACATCGCGCTCTTCGAAGTCGTGGTAGACGAGCTCTATCTCGCCCGTCTCCTCGTCGACCACCTCGTCGGGCTCGCCCACGGGCACCAGCTCGTAGACGTAGATCTTACCGGTCTGGCGGTCGATGGTGACGCGCGCGTCGTATTCCAGATCGAGGATGCGCTCGTAGCTCTTCGCCAGCGAATCCTCGAGCCGCTCTATGATGTAGAACTCGTCGATCTTGCGCTCGTGGGCCAGCAGCTGCAAGGCCTCAATCAATGCCGAGCCTTCTGATTCAGACACGTCGTCTCCTTCGCTTAGAAATGTACCTCGCCTATCAGGTTCGCCCTCTTCAGGTCAGAGAGCGGTATCGCGACCTCGCCATCATCGGTGGCGAGGAGCACATCGTCTCCATCGAGCGCGGCTATCGCGCCCTTGAAGCTCGACCTCCCGTCGATGGGGGCCTTCGTCCTCAGGTGCGCGCGGCTGCCGATGAAGCGCTCGAAATGCTCGCGCGTGCGCAGCGGCCGGTCGATGCCCGGAGATGATATCTCCAGCGTATACGCGCCCGGGAAGGGGTCGATACCGTCCATCATCTGGCCGATCCACGCCTGGGCCGCCGACAGCTCGTCGAAGCTGATGCCGCCCTCGGCGTCGATGTAGACGCGGACGGTCGGCGCCTTCTTCGCGCCGGCTATCTCGATGTGCACGATCTCGATGCCCTCGTCAGCCGCACGCGGCGTGAACGCATCGAGCAGCTTCTGTTCCTTCGCTGTCAGCATCCGTTCCCTTCCACTTCCGTGCCCTGACAATAAAAAAAGCGGGTCAAGCCCACTTTCCTCGCAGAGAGAGAAGTTGTCAGCGCGCACCATGCGCACCGCCGAAGATGATACCACAATGCGCCTGTTTGTCCAACCGCTGCCCAGCGCGCGCCGCCGCAAGCCGGGCGAAGGGGTCATGCCCCCTTCGCCACCAGCTCCTCAGCCATCTCGCGCAGCTTGAACTTCTGTATCTTCATGGATGGCGTCATGGGGAAATCGTCCACGATGAACACGCGCTTGGGAACCTTGTAGCGCGCGATGCGCGGGATGGCCCACTGCCGCACGTCATCTTCGGTCAGGTCCTCGTGGCCCGGCCTCACGCGGATGAACGCCCCTACGATCTCGCCGTACTTCTCGTCGGGGATGCCCACCACCTGCGCGTCGAGCACGCCCGGGTGCCCCAGCAGGAAGTCCTCGATCTCGAGCGGGTAGATGTTCTCGCCGCCGCGGATGATCATGTCCTTGATGCGGCCCGTCACGCGGTAGTAGCCATCGGCGTCCACCATGCCGAGGTCGCCCGAATGCAGATAGCCATCGGCGTCGATCGCCTCGGCGGTGGCCTCGGGCATCTTGTAGTAGCCCTTCATCACGTTGTAGCCGCGGCAGCACAGCTCGCCCGGCTCCCCCACACCGCAGATATGCCCGTCTGCCGGGTCGATCACGCGCACGTCCACCGGCGGGTGCGCGCGGCCCACCGTCTCGCACTTGTGCTCGATATCGTCGTCGGCCGAGGTCTGCGTGAACACGGGGCTCGTCTCGGTGAGGCCGTAGCAGATGGTTATCTCGGTCATGTTCATGCGCTCCATGACCTCGCGCATCGTCTCAGGCGGGCACGGGCTTCCCGCCATGATGCCCGTGCGCATGTGCGACAGGTCGAACGTGTCGAAATCGGGATGGTTCAGCTCGGCGATGAACATGGTCGGCACGCCGTAGACCGCCGTGCCGCGCTCCTTATGCAGCGCTTGCAGCACCAGCCCCGCGTTGAAATCCTCCACGATGAGCATGGTGCAGCGGTGCGTGAGGCACGCCATGACGCCTAGCACGCAGCCGAAGCAATGGAAGAACGGCACCGGCAGGCACACGCGGTCGTCGGGCCTGAGCTTCTGCCCTTCGCCGATGTAGAAGCCGTTGTTCAAGATGTTGCGATGCGTCAGCATGACGCCTTTCGGGAAGCCGGTGGTGCCCGAGGTGTACTGCATCATGACCACGTCGTTGTTGTCGAACTGCGAGCGCGCCCACTCCAGGTCGCTCTCAGGGCGATGGCGGCCCAACAGGAGCAGCTCGGGCACGCTGTAGAAGCCGCGGTGCTTCTCGGGCCCCATGTAGATGAGGTTCTTCAAGCACGGATACTCCTCGCTGGTCAGGAACCCGCGCTGCTGCTCGAGCGATTCGGGCACCAGGTCGCGGATGATCTGGAGGTAATCGACATCGCGGTAGGCGTCTATCACGCACAGCGCCTTCATGTCCGACTGCTTCAGCACGTAGTCGAGCTCGTGGCTCTTGTACACCGGATTCACCGTGACCATCACGATGCCCGCCTTCGCGCAGGCGTACATGAACGTCAGCCAGTCGGGGATGTTACGCGCCCATACGCCCAGGTGGTCGCCCGGCTTCATGCCGATAGCCAGCAGCCCGCGCGCCAGCTCGTCGGTGCGCACGTCGAGATCGCAGTAGGTCCAGCGCAGCTCGCGGTCGGGGTAGACCACGAACTCGTGGTCGGGGCCAGCGGCTACCTGCTGCTTGAAGTAATCCCCTATCGTCAGCTCCGAGTGCAGGGGATAATCCGGGTCGCCCGGAAGGGGCGTGCGGGTGTCGTCCATATCCATCCTCGTCATCGTCGGTGGCTCTCAGTGCTCGCCCACCTATCAGAACGGCGTATACACGCAGGCCAGGAACTTGGCATTCTGCCCATCATGGGCGCGCACCTGATGCGGCACGATGGAATCGTAGTAGATGCTCTCGCCGGGGCGCAGCACGAACACGTCGTTGCCGTACTCGATCTCGATCGAGCCCTCCATGCCGTAGAGCCATTCCTCGCCCTCGTGGCTGTCCAGCTTATGCGTGGTCTCGCCGGTGGGCGTCACGGTTATGACGAAGGGGTCCATATGGCGCGACGGGCGGCCGGCAGCCAAGCTGAAATAGCTGAGGTCGCCCGCGTCCTCGGCGGTCTGCAATGTCTTCACGCGCTCCACCTCGGCCATCTGCGAAGCGTCGATATAGGCCGGCCCGAATGCCTCGTCGTCGTCCATCAGAGTGCCCAAGCGCACGCCGAGCGCACGGGTCAGCTTGATAAGGGGCGCCAGCGACGGCGGCACCTCGCCCGCCTCCAGCTTCTCGATGACCTCCACCTCGCACCCGCAGCGCTGAGCTAGGTCTTGGATCGAGAGATGGTGCGCCTCGCGCAGCGTGGTTATCTTCTTGCCGAGCTTGTTATCGACGGACATGCGCGCCTCCTTGGTATCGGATCAGCATATGGTACCCGAAACCACGCGCCCTGTGCAGGTTGGCGCAGGCCGTGCGAGCACCGTTTGGTGCAGGCATGGCCCCTTGCGCACAGCGGCGAGCGGGCGCGCTCAGCGCTTGCCGGCCATCAGGCGGTTCAGAGCGTTCAGATATGCCTTCGCCGACGAGACGATGATGTCGCCATCAGCCCCGCGCCCGGTGTGCATCTCACCGTCGGCTGCTTTCACGCGCACCGTCACCTCGCCGAGCGCATCGATGCCGCGCGTCACCGACTGCACGCTGAACTCGGTGAGGTCGTTATCCACGCGCACGATGCTGTCCACCGCCTTGTACACCGCATCCACCGGGCCCGTGCCCCATTCGCACGCTGTCACCAGCTGGCCCTCGGGGTCGCGCACGGTCAACGTGGCAGTGGGCTTCAGAGGGGATCCGCAGCTCACCTGCACGCTCTCCAACGCGTAGAGCGCGCCGTCCTCGCGGTCGCGCTCGTTCACCAGGCTCTCCAGGTCCTCGTCGTAGACTTCTTTCTTCTTGTCTGCTAGGTTCAGGAATGCCTCGTACAGCTCGTCGAGCTTCTCCGCATCGAAGGAGTAGCCGAGCTCTTCGAGCCGGTGCTTCAGCGCCGCATGGCCGCTGCGCGCCGTCAGCACGATGCGGCTCTCACCCGCGCCCACATCGGCCGGGTCGATGATCTCGTAGGTGTCGCGGCGCTTCAGCACGCCGTCCTGATGGATGCCCGAGGAATGCGCGAAGGCGTTCGCTCCCACGATCGCCTTGTTCGCCTGCACGTTCATACCCGTTATGGTCGACACGAGGCGGCTCGCCTTCGTGAACTCGCGCGTGTTGATATCGGTGTGGGCATCCAGCTCCTGCTCGTGCATGCGGATGGCCATCACCACCTCTTCCATCGCGGTGTTGCCGGCGCGCTCCCCCAGGCCGTTCACAGTGCACTCGATCTGGCGCGCGCCGTTCGCCACGCCCGCCAGCGCGAGCGCTGTCGCCATGCCGAGGTCGTTGTGGCAATGCACGGCTATGGTGACATCCTCGATGCCGCGCACGTTGTCCATCAGGTGCTTGATGCGGCGCCCGAACTCCTCGGGCAGCGAATAGCCGGTGGTATCGGGGATGTTCACCACTGTGGCGCCCGCGTCCACCACCGCCTGTATCATGCGCGCGAGGAAATCGTAGTCGGAGCGCCCCGCGTCCTCGGCGTAGAACTGCACGTCGTCGACGTAGCGCTTCGCGCACTTCACCGCAGCCACGCCGCGCTCCACCGTCTCGTCGGGCGTCAGGTGCAGCTTGTCGCGCATGTGGCTCTCCGACACGCCGATGCCGGTGTGGATGCGGGGGCGCTTCGCGTATTTCAGCGCATCGGCGGCCACCACGATATCCTTCTCCACCGCACGCGTGAGCGCAGCCACGCAAGCATCGTAGCCGGCCAGTTCGGATATCCGCCGCACACTCTCGAAATCGCCCGGGCTCGATATGGGGAAGCCCGCCTCGATGATATCGACGTTCAAGCGCAGCAGCTGCCGCGCTATGACCAGCTTCTCCTCGGTGTTCATGGATGCGCCCGGCGATTGCTCGCCGTCGCGCAGCGTAGTGTCGAATATGTCGATCTTGCGGGTAGCGCCCATCTGATGCCTCCTGTTCGGATACGAAGATGCAGACCGCCGGGCAGGCGCCCTGCATGACCTCAGAACCTGCCTATCACAGCTTTATATGCCAGAGATTCCTCAACTCGATGGAGCTGCGCAGCTGCACGAGGACCTCATCGGTGACATCGCCTTCCACGTTCATGTAGACCAGCGCGCAGCGCTCCTCGGACTTGTTGCCGATCTGCATGGTGGTTATGTTCACACCAGCATCGCCCAGGATCGTGCCGATGGTGCCGACGCGCCCCGGCGCATCGACGTATTCGAACACGAGCGACTGCGCCGCCGGTGCGATGTCTATCTTGTAGCCCATGAGCGAGATGATGCGCGGCAGCATATCCATACCGTAGAGCGTGGCTGCTATCTCCACCCCATCGGCCTTGATGCGCACCGCCGAGGCGAACTCCTGCGCGTCCTCGCAGGCGCGCGTCTCCACCTTCATGCCGTGGCGCTCGGCCATCTGGCACGCGTTGTCTGAAGCCACGGCGCCCACCTGCTTGTACGACAGGATGCCATCCACCACGCCCGCCACCAGCATGCCCGGATCGGCATCGGCGATGCTGCCCTCGGGCTGCACGACCAAGCGCTTCGGGATGCCGCCGCCGATACCGCTGGCCATGCGCCCGAGCATCCGGCACGCCGGCATGTACGGGCGCAGCGCATCCATCACCTCGGGCGGCAGCCCGGTCGCGTTGATGGCCGTGGGCACGATAGACCCTTCGAGCCCCGCCCAGATGTATTCGGCTATCTGCTCGCCGGCGCGCACCTGTGCCTCGCGCGTCACCGCGTTGATATGCGGGGTTATGATCGCACCGTCCAGCTCATGCAGCGAGCTTCCCGTGCACGGCTCTTCAGGGAACACATCGATCGCAGCGGCGCTTATCTTGCCCGCCGCCACGAAATCGGCGAGCGAATCCATATCCAGGATGCCAGCGCGCGCGCAATTCACCAACACCACGCCGTTCTTCATGGCGGCGAACTCGCGGGGGCCGAACATGCCGAGCGTCTCCTCGGTCTTAGGCAGATGCACGGTTATCAGATCTGCGCGCGGCAGGATGTCGCCCACGCTGTCGAGCAGCGTCACGTCGAGCTGCGCCGCGCGGTCGGGGCTGCAATACGGGTCGTAGGCGATGAGCTCCATGCCGAACGCCTTCGCCCGCTCGGCCACGAGGCTGCCGACGCGGCCCAGGCCGAAGATGGCGAGCGTCTTGCCGTACAGCTCGCTGCCCATGAGATCGCGCCGATCCCAACGCCCCGCGTGCATGGAAGCGTTCGCCTGAGGTATCTTGCGCGCGGCGGCCAGCAGCATAGCGATGGCATACTCGGCCGCCGATATGATGTTCGAGGTGGGCGCGTTGCACACCACGATGCCGCGCGCATTCGCCACCTCGATATCGATGTTATCCACCGTGACGCCCGCGCGCCCGATGATCTTCAGGTTCTCGGCCGCCGCTATGACCTGCGGCGTCACGCGCGTCGCCGAGCGCACGATGAGCGCATCGTAGGGCGCGATGCAGGCTATCAGCTCCTCGGGCGAGAGGTCGAGCTTCTCGTCCACCTCGAAGCCGCGCTTGCGCAGCGCCTCTATCCCCTCGTCGGCTATCTTCTCGGTGATCAGGATCTTCTTGGTCATCGCCAATCCTCACGTCGGGATCGCCCGTCGGCCTGTCGGCGCAGCGGGCCTATGCGTTCTCCTTCTCGAACTGGGCCATGAAGTCGACCAGCGCCTGCACGCCCGCCTTCGGCATGGCGTTGTAGATGCTCGCGCGCATGCCGCCCACCGAGCGGTGGCCCTTGATCGATTCGATGCCGTGATCCTTGCACTCCGCGATGAACTTCGCGTCGAGCTCGGCATCGCCGGTGACGAACGGCACGTTCATCAGGCTGCGGCAGTCGGTGCGGGCAGTGCCGCGGAACAGCTTCGACTGATCGAGGAAGTCGTAGAGCAGCGCCGCCTTCTCCTCGTTGATCTGCTTCATGGCCGACAGGCCGCCCTTCTCCTTCAACCACTTGAACACCAGGCCGCAGATATAGATGCCCCAGCACGGCGGCGTGTTCGACAGGCTCTTCGCATCTACCTGCGTCAGGTAGCGCATGATGGTGGGCGTGGCCGGGTTCACATCCTCGCGCACGAGGTCTTCGCGCACGATCACGATGACGACGCCGGCCGGGCCGACGTTCTTCTGCACGCCGCCGTAGATCAACCCGTAGCCGGACACGTCCATCGGCTCGGAGAGGAACATCGACGACACGTCGGAGACCAGCGGCACATCGCCCGTGTCGGGCAGTTTCGGATAGCGCGTGCCGTAGATCGTCTCGTTCTGGCAGATGTAGGCGTAGTCGGCATCCGGCGAGAAGGTCAGGCCGTCCACATCGGGCACATAGCTGAAGTTCTCGTCCTCGCTGGAGGCGATGCAGCGCGCGTCGCCGTAGAGCTTGGCTTCCTTGAACGCTTTCTTCGACCACGAACCCGACACGATGTAGTCGGCGACGCCATTCTTCATCAGGTTCATGGGGATGGCCGCGAACTGCTGCGTGGCGCCGCCCTGCAAGAACAGCACGTGGTAGTTGTCGGGGATGCCCATCAGGGTGCGCAGGTCGGCTTCGGCCTGCTCGATGATGTCGGCGAATGCGGCGGAGCGGTGGCTCATCTCCATGACCGACATGCCGCAGCCGTTGTAATCGAGCATGCCCGCCTGCGCCTCGCGCAGCACTTCTTCCGGCAAGACCGCGGGACCCGCGGAGAAATTGTAGACCCTGGCCATCGCTATCGACGCTCCTTCTCTCAGGTATTCGGGATGCGCCTATTGTATCGCTTGGCGCGCGCCGCGCTCCGACATATCGACCAAGCGCCCCGCGAGCGCGCGAGGGGCGCGCAAGCGCATCCGATACAATGAGGGCGCCCGGGCGAGCACC